>CABUVO010000024.1 GCA_902495075.1 uncultured Porphyromonadaceae bacterium | reverse complement strand
ATCCGTACTCAACCGTTTCGACAAAACGGTCTCCAGCTGGAAAGGGTGGAACCTGTTGGCGTTCCATGTGATATTCCTTAAACATATTAACAAATTCAAAAAGTCAAGATGACTTCACTTCCGATTTATAGGGCATTTCCTGTTTTTTGTTGAAAATTTCTTACTTGTAATAAAAATTTTTTTGAAAGCGACGTTTATTGTCGCTTTCGCTTTTTAACTTTGCCATATGAAATCATCAATATCCCAACTTTTACGATTAATGTTGACCGTGAGTACTATTGAAGAAGCTCATGGTCATGCCGATACTGACTTTATTTTTAATCGTTTGGAACGGTCATGCAGATGGCGCAACATTCCGTATCCCTCCACAGATGGAGCTCGGAAACGATTGTTGCAGCGTGATATCCAAACGATTTCAGAGATAATGTACATCGACATCAAGAATGTCCGGAATAAAGGTTATATGATAGTTAATCGGGACGAATGTGCGCCACTTGACTTCGAAAAACTTTTTTCTGACTTTGATTTGTTGACTGCGGTTCAACCGGACACTAAAATAAACAGTTTCATCTATCCGGATCATCACAGAGGTAAGGGGGTGTCTAATCTGTATCCTCTTTTGATGGCTGCTAAAAAACGGGAAATAGTTTCATTTTCCTATAAGCTCGTGAGGCATGGAAATAAAGAAGCTAAATACGAAGTTGAGCCGTATTTTCTAAAAGAAAATCAGCAGCGATGGTATCTCATAGGCAAGACGGATGGGAAAATTAAATTATTTGGACTTGATCGTATCTCAGATTTGGAATTTACAGGAGTCACTTATAAATATGATTCGAGTATTTCCGCTTCGGATATGTTTGATGACAGCTACGGGATATGGAATGCACCGGAGATGCCTGTTGAAAAAATAGAATTGCGCTTCAGTCAACTTGATGGAGAATTCTTAAAGGGCGTTCCTTTGCATCATTCCCAACGTATTTTGGTTGATACAGAAAATGAATTTAGAATAGAATTGAACTTGCGTATTACCAACGATTTTGTAATGGCTCTGCTTTCAAGAGCAAATTCCTTGGAAGTAATAAGTCCATTGCATCTGCGTGAACGCATAAAAAACATATGTGATATCTGCGCTAAACGCAATAACTAAAATAAACTATATGGAAGAGATTAAAGTATTACAAGAGAATGGATTCAAAGGTTTTACAAGTGTGAAAAACCTGAAATCAAATCATGAATGTATTCCTCCGGTGGGAGGGGTATATGTAGTTATCCGAGACACTGAAGATGCTCCGGAATTCCTTGAGAAAGGCACAGGAAGATTTTTTAAAGGTAAAAATCCCAATGTAAGCATAGAGGAACTTGAAGCGAACTTTGTCGGTTCAAGTCGTATCATGTATATTGGCAAAGGAAATAATCTTAAAAGAAGAATCAGGCAGTTGCTGCAATTTGCCTCCGGTAAGAATATTGGACACTGGGGCGGGAGATATTTATGGCAACTTGCCGATTCTGACAACCTTCTTATCGCATGGAAGGAACTTCCGACGACAGAGGATCCGCACAAAGTCGAATCCGAAATGTTGAAAGATTTCTTCGATACTCACGGCAAGCTGCCGTTTGCAAATCTGACACGCTAATACCATTGGAGTATTACGTGAAGGAAAGAGGTTCCGAAAAGGTTATAGGTTATAGGTGATAGGGTAAAGGGTAAAGGATAATTGGCACGCCTCAGATTGTTGTGGTGTGCCAATTATTGATTTTAGGTGTAAAGATGATAGAAATAAAATAGTTACAGATTCGGTTTGCGATATTTATTTAAATGATGTAAATTTGTAGATACCATAGATATGCAGGATGATTCTATCCTGCATGGAAATTTTTATCTTAAAAAATCATTTAAATTGTTGAGGTATGATAGATTCGATTCTTGAATTTAATCGCGAGTTTGTAGCAAAAAAGGAGTATGAGAAATATGCAACGTCGAAATATCCGGATAAGCGCATAGCAATTGTAACATGCATGGACACCCGTCTTGTAGAGTTGTTACCGGCGGCATTAGGTATAAAGAATGGAGATGTGAAGATGATAAAAAATGCCGGAGGAACTATTACCAATCCATTTGATTCTACTGTCAGGTCCTTGCTTGTTGCCGTATATGAACTTGGTGTGAATGAGATAATGATTATTGGTCATACCAATTGTGGGGTGCAGGGGATGGATGCTAATGAGATGCTTTCGCTAATGCGTAAACGAGGAATATCAGAAGAACATATCACGCTGATGGAGCATTGTGGCATTAATCTCCGAGAATGGCTGCATGGATTTGAAGAAACAGATGCGGCGGTAGCCGAGACCGTGGATTTAGTGAAGAATCATCCTCTTATGCCGGCAGACATAACTGTGCGCGGTTACATCCTTGATTCTGTTACCGGCGAACTTACCGCCCTGTGATATATCAGCTATTGAGGGAGTCGAGGCGTTGCTGCATCTTGGCTTCGGAGGGGTTGTTGCCGGGCTGCCAGAAACGGGAGCCTTCGAGTTCGGAGGGGAGGTATTGCTGCTTCACATAGTTGCCTTCGAAATCATGAGCGTATTTATATCCCTGGTGATAGCCGAGGTCTGCCATCAGTTTTGTAGGGGCATTCCTGAGATGGAGCGGTACGGGAAGATTACCGGTTTTTTCCACTGCATTCAATGCCTCTCCAATTGCCATATATGCAGAATTGCTTTTGGGCGAATTTGCGAGATAGATGGCGCATTCGGACAGGATGATTCGTCCTTCGGGCCAGCCGATTTTGTTCAGGGCGTCGAAGGTGGCATTAGCTAACAGCAATGCATTTGGATTGGCGAGTCCAATATCTTCGGCTGCCAATATCACAAGACGGCGTGCGATAAACGCCGGATCTTCCCCTCCTGCTACCATCCTTGCAAGCCAGTATACTGCCGCTTGCGGGTCGCTTCCTCGGATAGATTTGATGAATGCCGAGATGATGTCATAATGCATCTCTCCGTTACGGTCGTATGCGGCAGGATTTTGCTGCAACCTTGAGGTAACAACATCGTCATCGATCACAACGGTTTCTCCATCAGGTGTTGATTGCTCTATGAGGTCAATTATATTGAGAAGCTTGCGGGCATCTCCTCCGGCAAATCTGAAAAGCGCGTCTTTTGATTTTATATCGAACTTACGTTTCTTCAGAACTTCATCTTGCGTAAGTGCCCGCTCAAGGAGATTTTCAAGATCCTCAAGTTCAAGGGGCTTTAGTGTATAAACCTGCGCACGCGAGAGGAGAGGACGAATCACCTCGAATGATGGATTCTCCGTTGTGGCTCCAATAAGTGTAACAGTCCCTTTCTCTACGGCTCCAAGCAATGAATCCTGTTGGGATTTATTGAATCTGTGAATTTCATCGATGAATAGGATGGGGCGTCCTTTCACGAACATGCTGCGGGCATCCGCTTCGCACCTCGCCAACACTTCCCTTACCTCCTTTACTCCCGAAGTGACAGCACTGAGAGTGTAAAACGGCACCTCTGTCTGTGATGCCATAATGCGAGCCAGCGTTGTTTTGCCAACACCCGGAGGTCCCCATAGAATAAATGAATTGACTCTTCCCGTTTCAATCATTCTTCGGATAATGCCGTCGGGACCCACAAGATGGGTCTGTCCGATATAATCTTCAAGAGATCGGGGTCGCAATCTTTCTGCAAGGGGAGTGGTGGTCATAAACAATGTTTAATGTTTAATGGGGAATGTTTAATGTTTAATGAGAAATGTGAAATGTTTAATGTTTAATGGCGCGAAGATAGGGTTGAGAGAAGGAATTCGCGGTCGATCTCTCCAAGATTATTTACAACCAAATCGCAATAAGGTTCAATGGCTGAAGCAGGAAGTGTTCCGGCGATTCCCACCACATATGCACCTGAAGCTTTACCAGCCTTGACACCCTGCATTGAATCTTCAAAAACCACACAGTTTCGAGGATCCGTACCGAGCAGTCTTGCTCCGAGAAGATATCCTTCCGGATCCGGTTTCGATTTCGTGATTTTGTCAGCGGTGACGAGCTCTGTCATCATTCCTTCGAGCTCGGGAATCTCTTCGCGAAGGTGTTCCATCTTTTTATCATCGCTGCTTGTCACCAACGCGCGCGGGATATTCTCCTCGATCAACCACTCAACAAAATCTTTGGCACCCGGAAGCCATTCATATTTCATTTCAGCTTCCAGAAGGTGAAGAGTATCTCTCACTTTATCTCCAAGACCATCTGCCTCGTAATATGTGGCAATGATGTTGTCAAGTGTCATCCCCTTGATCCTATGTGGCATATCAGGATGCTGAGTGGGGAAGCGCCGGTGAACCTCACTCCATACACGTGTGTATTCGCTTTCGCTGTCAATGAGGACTCCGTCGAGGTCGAAAAGTGCTCCGATGGTTTTATTCGCCATATTTTGATGTGTTTTGTTGCATATAATAGGTGCAAAATTAGTCAAATTTATTAAATAATGAGTAATTTTGTTGTTTGAAAAGCTATAATTATGATTCAAGATATAAGCATGCGGGTTTCTCCGGCTGTGGCAGCCGAAGAGCAATTATTGAGAGAGGCTGTGCTTCGCGAGATGAAAGTGCCATCTTCCGATGTCAATGATTTCAGAATCGTGAAACGTTCTATCGATGCCCGCAAAAAAAATATAATTGTGAATCTCACCGTAAAGGTGGCAACCGGAAATGACACTCATATTTCTGCGCTGCTTCGACCGGTGGAATTTTCGCCGGTTAAAGAAGACGCTTCGCGGGTAGTAATCGTTGGTGCAGGTCCTGCAGGTCTGTTTGCAGCCTTGAAAGCTATAGAAGCAGGATTCAGACCGATAATTGTTGAGCGTGGGAATGATGTTGATTCCAGGCGTATTGATATTGCCAACATAAGCAGGGAAGGCAAAATAAATCCCGATTCCAATTATTGTTTTGGAGAAGGGGGTGCCGGAGCATACAGCGATGGCAAACTATACACACGTAGCAAAAAAAGAGGGAATGTAGAGGAAGTTTTACAGCTTCTTGTGCAACATGGCGCCCATCCTGATATACTTATCGATGCTCATCCGCATATCGGCAGCGATCGCTTGCCACATGTTATCAAGAATATCCGTCAGACGATTATTGATTGCGGCGGAGAGGTAATGTTTCAGACCAAAGTCGAATCTCTGATTGTAGAAGACGGCGTTGCAAAAGGTGTGGTGGCTGAAGGTAATAAGGAAATAATGGGTGATTCGGTGATACTCGCTACCGGACACTCTGCTCATGATACATTCCGAAGATTGCATTCTGATGGAGTTAAAATGGAATCAAAAGGTATTGCAATTGGTGTGCGTCTTGAGCATCCACAGGCGCTTATCGATCGTCTTCAATATCATTCCGAAAAGGGGCGAGGTAAATATCTCCCGTCTGCCGAATATAATTATGTCACCCAAGTTGAAGGTCGCGGAGTATATTCCTTCTGCATGTGTCCGGGAGGTGTTGTGGTGCCAGCCGGAAGTGCCGAGAATGAGCTTGTTGTCAACGGTATGTCAGCCTCAGCCCGTGCAGGCGAAAAAGCCAACTCCGGGATGGTTGTGGAGATTCGCCCCGGAGATTTCCCTGAATATGAGGAATTTGGATCATTGGAGATACTCCAGCTGCAAGAAGATCTGGAACATAAGTTTTATGAAGAAGCAGGTGAGACTCTCAACGCTCCCGCGCAGCGTATGAAAGATTTTACAGACGGCAAGATTTCAAAGACATTGCCCTCCACATCTTATGCTCCGGGTATTCATCCCGTTGATTTCAATCGACTTTTCCCACCGTTTATTTCCTGGCGGTTAAGGGAAGGTTTCAAGGACTTCGGGCGTAAATGCCCCGGTTTCTTGACAAATGAGGCAATCCTGCTTGGTTTGGAATCACGCACATCCTCTCCTGTTAGATTGCCCCGAGACAAAGAGACTCTCGAACACGAAGAAATCCGAAGACTCTATCCGGCAGGAGAGGGTGCAGGGTATGCGGGGGGAATCATCTCTGCAGCTATCGATGGAATCCGCTGCATGGAATCTATTGCAGCCTCTCACCTCTAACCTTTAACTTCTTACCTTTAACCTTTTACTTAAAAAGTTATGTCGACAATACTAAATATAGAAACTTCCGGTAAAACCTGTTCAGTTGCATTGACACGAGAGGGAGTCTTGGAATTTGATCTGGATAATAGTGATGGCATGAAACATGCCGAATTGCTTGCACCATTCGTGGAGCGTGCAATGGAAGAGGTGAAACGCAAAGAATGGAAGCTAGATGCCGTTGCAGTAAGCATCGGACCCGGTTCCTACACAGGTCTGCGTATCGGGCTTTCACTTGCCAAAGGTCTTGCTTTCAGTTTGGGAGTGCCGCTGATCGGAGTCAGCACATTGAAGATTCTCGCCGTGAAAGCTATGTTCCGCAATTTTAACTTCACGGGAGAAGAGATACTTGCTCCGATGATTGATGCGCGTCGCATGGAAGTGTTTACAGGTGCTTATGATTTCGCGTTGAATGCTTTGGACGGTCCGGCACCCATGATTCTCGATGAAAACTCATATGCCTCTTTGCTTGCAGAGCGGGAGGTGTGGTTTATGGGAGATGGCGCGGAAAAAGCCAAGGAAGTTATAAAATCACCCAACGCACATTGGATGGATGGTCTCAATCCAATGGCAAAGGATATGCTTGCCTTGTCGGAAAAAGCATTCCGTGAAGGAGATTTCCTTGACATTGCCTATTCTGTGCCTGAATATCTCAAGGAATATCAGACCACCACACCTAAATGCAAGATATAATTAGGTGAGTTTTGAAGAAATCTCAACAAATATTGTTATATTTGTAAGTTGAACAATCATAGAACCCAAGATGATACCTTATAATACAGATTTAAAACCGATCACGTTGCCCGAGTTCGGAAGGAATGTTCAGGGGATGATAGATTATTGTGTATCCATCCCCGACAGAGAGGAACGCACAAAATGTGCGTTTGCCATAGCTGACATTATGGCAAATCTTTTTCCTGAGCTTGTTGGGGCGGATCATGACTATTCTCAAATCTGGGATCAGATAAACATAATATCCCGTTTTCAACTTGATATTGATTTTCCATGTGATGTGGTGACAGCTGACAAATTGAATCCCAAACCGGAAAAAATCCCATATACTGCTTCAGCTATGCGTTATCGCCATTATGGAAAGAGCATAGAGAAAATGATAGAGAAGGTTGCGGATATGGAGGATGGAGAGGAGAAGGATATTCTCATCTCCCTCATTGCGCATCATATGAAGAAACTCATGCTCATTCATAATAAGGAGGGAGTTGATGATGCCAAGATACTTCGCGATCTTAAGGAATATTCGCATGGTAAGATAGACCTCGATCCGGAGACATATCTTTTGCATGAATTCAAGGAGGCAACTCCGGTGAACCCGCCGAAAGGCAAAAAGAAGAAAAAATGAGTAGTTTTATAGTGGAAGGAGGACATCGTCTATGTGGCGAGATCAGTCCCAAGGGAGCCAAGAACGAAGCGTTGGAGGTGATATGTGCCACAGTTCTCACCGACGAGAAAGTGACTATTTCGAACCTTCCACGCATTCTTGACGTGACAAATCTCATCAATCTTCTTGCAGAGATGGGGGTGAAAGTAAATTATATTGATGAATCTACCTGTGAATTTCAGGCTGATGCAATCGATATAAATTATATTCAAACACCTGAATACCGCAAGAAGGCAGCATCCTTAAGAGGGTCGGTGATGATACTTGGTCCGCTTGTTGCCCGCTTCGGACAGGCAGTGCTTCCTAAGCCCGGTGGTGACAAAATCGGCCGTCGCCGTCTTGACACTCATTTCTTCGGTCTTCAGAAACTCGGTGCCCAGTTCGAATATGCTACGGAAGAAGGATTGTATCGTATTTCGGCTCCCGAAGGACTTCACGGAGATTACATGCTTCTTGACGAGGCTTCGATCACAGGAACTGCGAATATAGTAATGGCAGCTGTTCTTGCAGAAGGCACCACTACTATTTATAACGCCGCTTGCGAGCCATACATCCAGCAGCTTTGTAAGATGCTTTGCCGCATGGGCGCTGAGATAGATGGAATTGGTTCAAATCTTCTGACAATCCATGGTAAAAAACGCCTTGGCGGCACGCAGCATCGTCTTCTTCCCGATATGATAGAAGTCGGAAGCTTCATTGGAATGGCTGCGATGACAGGTTCCAACCTGTTGCTGAAGAACGTCGGTGTCAAGGATCTCGGTCTGATGCCCGAGATTTTTGAAAGGATAGGTATTCATCTCCAGATAGAGGGTGATGACATACGTATAGATCAGAAGGAGATCTATGAGATTGAGAATTTCATAGACGGATCAACGCTTACGATTGCGGATGCTCCCTGGCCAGGACTTTCACCCGACCTGATAAGCATTTTCCTTGTGGTTTGTACTCAGGCGCGCGGTAGCGTGCTGATACATCAGAAAATGTTTGAAAGTCGCCTTTTCTTTGTCGACAAACTTTTGGATATGGGTGCGCGCATCATATTGTGTGATCCCCACAGGGCTGTAGTGATCGGTTCCGGTCATTTTAATTGCCTTCGTGCCACGGATATGGTTTCACCGGATATTCGTGCCGGTATCGCGATGCTTATAGCTGCGATGGGGGCGAAAGGCACAAGCAAGATCCAGAATATTGGACAAATCGACCGTGGATATGAAAATATTGATCTTCGGCTGAACCGACTTGGAGCAAAAATCATTAGAATAGATGATTGATAATTGACGGGAATGATTGATAAGAATAATCTTATAGAGATAGGAAAGTTCCAGAGAACCCATGCGTTGAAGGGAGAACTGAATGCTATCCTCGATATTCCGGAGGAATATGTTGAGGATGGTAATCCTATGGTGATAGAGACCGATGGCATTCCGGTGCCGTATTACGCGGAATCTATTCGTCAGAAGGGCGCTACCTCATATCTTATAAAGCTTGAAGGCGTGGACACTTTGGAAGATGCTTCCGAACTGGTCAACAGTCCTATATCCGTTCCCAAGGATGTTTTGCAGGAATATGTAGGAGATGTGATGTATGAAGACGATCTTGAGGGCTTCAAGGTTGTCGACACCCATTTCGGTGAAATTGGAATATTGGAATATATAGATGATTCGACAGAAAATGAACTGATGGTTGTCAAGACACCGGAAGAAGAGGAAATCTATATTCCTCTTGTCGATGATTTTATTATCAATATAGATGAGGAAAATAAAGAGATTCATACCTCTTTGCCTGAAGGGTTGATAACGCTTAACCGTAAAGAGGAATAAACAGAAAAAGTTATGAGTGAATTGATGAAATATGACGAGGATGACGCTATAAAATTCATCCGTGCCACTCTTCCTCAAGAAGTGAGCGAACGTTATGATGACGATGAAATACTCTACGTGATAGATATTATCTGGGATTGGTATGAGAAAAACGGTTATCTTAAGATAGATGCCGGAGTCACGGAAGAGGAAGAACTTGATGTAGCCAAGCTCACGGCATATGTAGCCAAGGAGATAAAGAAAGATGGCGAAATAGTGATGGATCCTGCCGATATTGACATGATTGTTAAAGGAGAACTTGAATATGAGGAATCGATTGAGGACGTTTTTTAAGGGTTGTCTTGTTGCCTCGGTCTTCTTGCCGGCTTTATGCGCCGCCGGGGAGACTCCATTGCAACGTATAGATGCACTTGATGAACTGTCATTCCGCGAGATGATAAACAGCGTGGAACTTGACGGGAAAAGTGCTGATCTTATACGCAAGTTTCAGGAAAAGGAGGGGAGGACACGTCTTTATAACAAGGAATACAATGCAAAAAATTCCTCAATGGTCGAGACCTATCGCAATAAAGAGGTGCTTCTTGTCACAATTCCTGCTTCCAAGCTTTTCTCTCCCAACGAAGTTGAAGTGAGAAAAGATGCGACTACGCTGCTTGCACCCTTGAAACGATATCTGCGGGAACCGGATATGTATCGTGTCTTGCTGGTCATGCATACAGACAACACAGGTTCGGAGAAATATCGTGAGCATATCACGGAAGAACGTTCCACCGCATTGTTCGACTGGTTTGTAAAGGAGGGGTGTGACACACGTTATCTTTTCTCCTATGCTTATGGCGACGATATGCCTTTAGTGGAAAACAATTCTTTATCGAATAGAGAGAAAAACCGTCGTCTTGAGGTTTATCTCGTCCCCGGAAAGAAAATGCTCGAACAGGCGAAGAAGGGGAGAATAGTATTCTGATTTTTAGAAGTTACAAAATAAATATATTACCCGAAAACAATGAAAAGAATAGCAATTGTAGGATATGGCAATATCGGACGCTACTCTCTCGAGGCAATAGAGGCAGCTCCGGATTTTGAGATTGCAGGCATTGTGCGTCGTAACCCTGCAGACAGGGATAACATCCCTGCCGATATCCCTGTGGTGGGATCGATAAAGGAACTAAAGGATGTTGACGTGGCAATCCTTGCCACTCCTACACGAAGTGTGGAAGAACATGCAAAAGAGATTCTTGCAATGGGAATCAATACTGTGGATTCATTTGATATCCATGGTCAGATACCCGAGCTTCGCAAACGACTCGACAAAGAAGCTAAAGCGGGGAATGCAGTCAGTGTGCTTTCCGCAGGTTGGGATCCGGGCAGCGATTCAATTGTCCGTACACTTTTTGAAGCAATCGCTCCCAAGGGAATCACATATACAAACTTTGGTCCCGGCATGAGTATGGGACACACAGTTGCCGTTAAATCCAAGGAAGGAGTCAAGAATGCGTTGTCAATGACAATTCCTCTGGGTACCGGTATTCACCGCCGCATGGTATATGTGGAGCTGCTTCCCGGCTATGAACTTGCGGATGTGGCGAAGAGCATAAAGGAAGATCCATATTTTGCTTCTGATGAAACTCATGTTATGGCAGTAGAGAGTGTGGATGCTCTTAAGGATGTGGGTCATGGTGTGCATATGGTTCGCAAAGGGGTGTCGGGCAAAACACATAGCCAACGCTTTGAATTCGATATGGCTATCAATAACCCGGCATTGACAGCGCAGATTCTTGTGGCTTGTGCCAGAGCTACATTCCGTCTCACCCCGGGCTGTTACACAATGATTGAGATTCCGGTGATTGATCTGCTTCCTGGCGATCGCGATCAATGGATCAAATTAGTATAATACAAACTTGTTTGGTTAAATTCTTTCCTTAATTTTTGGAGGAATCTATTTGATCATTCAATACCATCAAGAAGGATGAAGGCGCCCCAATAGCGGGGATCATCCCAACCTTTTTCTGAAACGGAGCGTATGCTCCGTTTCGCTTTTTCAAGAGCATCGTATTTTGACATTCCGTCGCTCAGATTCTTGTAAAATTCAGTCATCAGTTTGCCGGTAGCTTCATCATCAACTTTCCATAAGGACATCAATATGCTTCCTGCTCCGGCTTTTTTGAAACCTCTCTGTAGCCCAAACACACCATCTCCACGTATCTCTCCCAAAGCAGTTTGACAGGCACTAAGCACCACGAGTCTAAGATTTCTGAGATCAAGAGTGGATATCTCTCCTGCCGTGAGTATTCCGTCTTCCATGTTGTAGGGAATGCTGTCTTTTGCCGACAATGTCTTTTCAGCACCCGAAAATAGTAAACCGGATCTCGAAAGAGTCAGATTCTCTTCATCATTTGCCGATGTCTTGCCGCTAATGTAGAACCCGTGTGTGGCGATATGCGCTAACTGAAGATTCTTCCCTGAGTATGATTTGAAAGATGATTCAGTGGCAGAATCACCTGAGAATAATAGTGGAATCAAACCTGTTTTAGATTCTTCAAGAATAGTTCTTATGCTGTAAGCCTCCGTCTTTGTGCCCGGAAGATAGCTGATTCTTTTCTTCACTCCGCGAATATCTGAAAGCAGATCATCGGGACATCTGTCTGCCGGTTTGCCATTAGCAAGATTTGTAGTTTCGCTTACAAGAGCGTCACGAGATGCATTGTAATTTATTCCACCGTAGATTATCGCATATCCATTATTGACCGGCTTGTCGTTTTTAATCTTTGCAAGCTCTCTGGAAGAAGATAGACGGTAAATATTATAATGGTCTGATAATAAACCTTCATTGCGAGGAGAAGGTAATGATTCAATGTTGATGCCATATAATTCACCGGCAGGAGAGAAGTATATATTCCGGACATTCTCAAAAAACGGGAGTAATTTATCCCAACACATAAGAGAGAATGTCTTATCTATGTAAGGATTTGTCGGAATTTCGGATACCAGGAACAAATCTATGGTCTTTGGTGCTTTCCAATCGTGCCTGAGCACAAGAGCCGCTATGTGACTCTTGTTATCCAGATATGAAGAATATTCAATGAATTCAACCACAATATCATTCGGAGAGAGTATGTTCTTGACGTCTTCCCATGTCAGCCTGATGGTTTTGAGATAGTCTCCATAGACCTTTGAATGCTCTGAAAGGTATCGCTGTAATTGAAGTTCCTCTAATTTGATATTCTCGATAGGCAGACCTGTTTTCAATCTGTCGGCAATAAGGCTGCGAACGCTATCGAGACGCTGAAGACTTTCGATCAGTTTGCTGTCGCCTGATTCGCGTATCTGTAAGCGCAGAAGGTTCTCGGCTGTGAGAAACGCTTGCTTATATAGCAAAGTAAAATTAAAATACTTGATCAAAGTGCTGTCGCAACCCATAGATATGGCAACATTCGCCATGCGGTCGTTATATATCTTTAAATTGCGGGCTATCGCATCCAGATTGCGGGATTCGAGATTTTCGAGAGAAAACAAAACTGTATTGATAGCTTCATTGGCAGTTTTGTCGGCAACGTCATTTGCATCATTCCGTTTACCAAGATTGCACATAGCTCTGAGTTTGATATCCGTGAGAATGGATAAATTTAGGTCACAGGCATATGTGTTGAAGAGAATGTACATGGAATTGTTACCATAAAATTTGTCGATAGATTCAGGAGTATTTCCTGAGATTTTATCTATTTCCGCGCATAATTCCAGAACACCTTTATAATTTCTGTCGGAATCATAGTATTTAACCCTCCGGCACAATAAGGAAAGATACTCCTTGAGTATCTTGTAATCGGGTATCTTCTCCAGCATCTTCAGGCATATGTCATTTTGAGCGGCGGCAGTTTTGTAATCATCTGTGAGATAAGAGCATATTTCGATGTAGATGTTTAATAATGCAATTTGTTTGTCGATAAATTCAGGGCTTGCATCCTTATTGGATGCAATGTTGTCGATGAGGTTGCGTATCGACATTATGGCATCTGACGTGTGTCCTTTTATAAGCAGTGCAGATGCTTTCAATTCATCTTTTCTTCTGTCTTCTGCCGCTACAGGTTCGTTCGAATCTTTCAGGAGTGTGACATTTTCATCAATAAGCCTGTTGATATCTTCAAGAGGGAGATTGGAATCTGCTGAAAATGCAATGGCAAAAGAGAGAACCATCCTCCGGATGGATAGAGGGATATTAGAGTTGGAACAGTAACTTTTGCCAAACCGGATAATATCATCTTTACGTCCAAGTTCGTTGTATGCTGTCAAGGCATGAAGAGACGCAGCCGTAAGTTCAGACGTTAATTCTATAGAATTGGATATTGAATTGGCGTTATAGCTCCTGACAATCTTATCAATCATTTTATCGCATTCCTTCACAACTTCCGCGTATCGTGCATTTCTATCGAGTATACTGATTTTTGTCGATAATGAAGAAATTTCGTCAGTATTGCACATATCTAAGACATCGTCAGATAAGATTGTCTTAGGGTTCAGTTTATCTTCTACAGCCGAAAGATACTCTTTGGTAACCCTGTATTCTTCAGATTCAATGCCATATAAATTTTCTTTCAATGCAACTGATTCCTTGAGATAGGGTATGACTTCAGAGGAATCATTGCCAAGAATACTAACGTATGTGTCAAGAACATGGATGTAGGCTTTGTTTTCTTTACCTTCCACTTTCCCAAGATGCTCAAGCGTCTTGCTTACGCAATTCATTGCTGACAGGGTGTCTGTTTTTTCATTCAAGAGTTTTTTTGCATGGTTTGTGCATGCATATGCGAGATTGAATAGTGTCGAATTTCTGTCGTCTTCAGAAATACCGGAGATTCCCTTTTGCAGGGTTCTCATTTCCTCCCATAGCCTTGCTTCATCGTCGTAGTGTCGGTTGCTCGACATGAGCCAGCATCCGGACCTTAAAAGAGCAAGGTCAGCAGGATCATTGGTGTTTCTATTTGCCAGATAAGTTTGCCAAAGTTCGTCAAATACTTTTATCTTATCATCCGGATTGATGTTGTTTTCATATTGGATTAGCTTAAAGTAGGAGCGAAGCAACTTCTCATATTTCAAGTCATGTGCGATACTTTGTTTCTTACGTATCTCAAAGATCTTTAAAAGCAGATTTTTGTGACGTTCCTTCATTTCCGGAGAACTGGGTGTGGTTTTGAGCACTCTTTCTTCCATGAGCGGAAGGAGGAATGAAGGACTCTTGGAAAATTTAGGTAAGGCTTCGTCGATTAATGAATCTATTTTTGCTGCTGTATTTTTCGCCACGAAGCTTTGCCGTTCAAGTAAAGAGGCTGTCTTTTCAAGAATGCGAGATTTGGATTCTTTGTCTTTGTAAAGTCTGAAACAGGGTAAATAATAATCTATAGCCTTAAACTGAGCGAGTTTCCTTCCGGCAATGACATCGCCCTGAGCTTCAAGATCAGCAGGATCAGAAGCATACATATTAAAACAAGACATGCATAGTATGAGTATCAACCATGCATGCCTTGCATATTTTTCAAATGATTTTATCATTAATTTGAGGAGAGGGTTAGGACTATTTTGTGAGTTTGCGGTAACGGATGCGGTGAGGAGTGTCGAGACCGCCATCGCGTTTCTTCTTGAATTCCTCATATTCGGAATATGATCCTTCAAAGAATGTAACCTGGCTGTCACCTTCAAACGCAAGGATGTGGGTGGCGATACGGTCGAGGAACCAACGGTCGTGGCTCACAACCACAGCGCAACCGGCGAAGTTCTCAAGACCTTCTTCCAGTGCACGCAGCGTGTTGACGTCGATATCGTTGGTAGGCTCGTCGAGAAGAAGAACGTTTCCCTCTTCCTTAAGCGCCATGGCAAGGTGCAGCCGGTTTCTTTCTCCTCCGGAAAGCACTCCGATTTTCTTTTCCTGGTCGGCTCCCGTGAAGTTGAACTTACTCAGATATGCGCGAGCATTCATATCTCTGCCTCCCATGCGGAAGGACTCTACTCCTTGAGATATGACTTCGTATACGCTTTTCTCCGGAGACAGATCTTTGTGGTTTTGGTCTACATAAGCAATCTTTACAGTCTCGCCAACCTCAAACTCACCGGCATCCTGCTTCTCCTGACCCATTATAAGACGGAAGAGGGTTGTTTTTCCCGCGCCGTTAGGTCCGATTACGCCGACAATACCATTTGGCGGCAACATGAAATTAAGATCTGTGAAGAGTGCCTTGTCGTCATAAGCCTTGGCGAGATGTTTGGCTTCAATTACTTTGTTGCCAAGACGCGGTCCGTTGGGAATATATATTTCCAGTTTCTCCTCGCGTTCTTTTTGGTCTTCATTCATCAGGCGGTCATAGCTTGACAGTCGCGCCTTTCCTTTTGCCTGACGAGCCTTGGGCGCCATGCGCACCCATTCCAATTCACGTTCGAGAGTTTTGCGACGTTTGCTTGCCTGTTTCTCTTCCAGAGCCATGCGCTGTGTCTTCTGGTCGAGCCATGAAGAGTAGTTTCCTTTCCAGGGAATACCTTCGCCTCTGTCAAGTTCGAGTATCCATCCTGCCACATGATCAAGGAAATAACGGTCGTGGGTCACTGCGATAACCGTGCCGGGATATTGCTGAAGATGCTGTTCGAGCCAGTCGATGGATTCAGCATCGAGGTGGTTTGTAGGCTCATCAAGGAGAAGGATGTCGGGTTGTTGAAGAAGAAGACGGCAAAGAGCCACGCGGCGTTTTTCTCCACCTGAGAGCACTGCAATCTTTTTGTCATCCGGCGGACAACGGAGAGCATCCATTGCGCGCTCAAGCTTATTGTCTATGTTCCATGCATCGGTGGCATCGAGTTTATCCTGAATCTCCGCCTGACGGGCGATGAGTTTATCCATCGCATCAGGATCTTCGAGCACAGCAGGGTCGGCGAAGGCATTGTTTACTTCGTCATATTCTTTCAAAAGATCCATGATAGGTTGCACACCTTCCTGCACAACCTCCTTGACTGTCTTTTCCGGGTCAAGCTTAGGATCCTGCTCGAGATAGCCAACGCTATATCCGGGTGAGAAAACCACATTGCCCTGATAGCTTTTATCTATTCCTGCAATAATCTTCAGCAGGGTTGATTTACCAGAACCGTTAAGACCGATGATACCGATCTTCGCTCCGTAGAAAAATGACAGATAGATGTTTTTGAGAATCTGTCGCTGCGGGGGGATGATCTTGCTCACGCCCACCATTGAGAAAATTATTTTTTTATCGTCAGCCATACTGTTAACTGTTTCTTAATGATTAGTGTGATTTGGCGGATACTGTGCGATAGTCGCATTTCACTTTGCCTCGAGCTAAGTTGTTTAGTTTGTTGCGCACCATCTGTTTGCGGATGGGGGAGATGCGATCGGTGTAGACCGTGCCGAGCAGATGATCGTACTCATGCTGAATGATACGGGCAAGAAAGCCTGTGAATTCTTTTTCGTGTTCTTCAAAATTCTCATCAAGCCAATTGAGACGCACGTGTTCGATACGTTTCACGTTTTCAGACATTCCCGGGAGAGAAAGGCATCCTTCGTTACGCCCGATAGGTTCCATGTCTTCGATCACTTCCAACTCGGGATTGATAAGACACATTTTGGAATCTTTGCATTCCGGGAAGTCTTCAGCGAGAACGCTGCCGTCAATCACAATGAGACTGATGGATTTGCCGACCTGAGGCGCGGCAAGCCCAACGCCTTCCGTAAAATACATTGTTTCCCACATGTCTTTGATTAGTTTCTCAAGACCGGGATAATCCGGTTCAATATCTTCCGCCTCCTTGCGGAGCACGGGGTGACCATATAAATATACTGGTAATACCATATGAATTCTTATTTCTTTATTTGGAAATGGAGGCGGTGGTGCCTATAGACTGCAAAAATAGTGAAAATTCAGCGGTTTTGCAAGTATTCCGTGAGGATGATGACTGCTGACATCTCATCTGCACGTCCTTTCTCCTGCCTTTGACTCTTACGGAAACCAGCCGCCAACATTTCGCGGTGAGCTATCACGGATGTGAACCGCTCGTCGCGGCGAATAACTTTCATTGTGGGCATCTCGCGTGACAGATGTTTCAGAAACGGATTGATGTATTGTGTCGATTCGGAAGGAGTGCCGTCCATCTGTCGCGGCTCGCCTACAATTATCAACTCCACCTCTTCTTTGGCGCAATAATCCTTAAGGAAATCCATCAACTGGTGGGTAGGCACTGTCGGCAGACCATTGGCGATGATCTGCAACGGATCTGTCACTGCCACTCCGCAACGTTTCCTTCCGTAATCTATGGCTATAATCCGGGGCATAAAGATATTCTGAAATTTATGCTGTAAAATTAATAAAAAATCATGAGATGGGTATGATATTAAAAAAGAATCGCAACCCGCAAAATGCAGGTTGCGATTTTATTTTTTTCAAAATATTGGTTTCTTTCCTGAGATATCGGGGATTAGCCGAAATAACGATCGTAGAGACCTTTGAAGCCACGTCCGTGACGAGCCTCGTCTTTAGCCATCTCATGAACTGTGTCATGGATAGCATCGAGGTTCTGAGCTTTCGCATTCTTAGCTATACGCATCTTGTCGGCGTTGGCACCAGCCTCAGCGTGCATACGTTTTTCGAGGTTTGTCTTTGTGTCCCAAACCATATCGCCAAGAAGTTCAGCGAATTTTGCTGCGTGTTCAGCCTCTTCCCATGCATAACGTTTGAATGCCTCTGCAATTTCAGGGTATCCTTCGCGGTCAGCCTGACGAGACATTGCGAGATACATACCAACCTCTGTGCATTCGCCAGTGAAGTGAGTGTTGAGGTCTTTGATCATTTCTGGGTCTGTGCCTTTTGCAACACCTATCTCATGCTCTGTTACGAACTGAAGAAGCTCGTCGGCATTCATCTCTTTAAATTTAGACTGAGGAGCACCACACTGCGGGCACTTTTCGGGAGCTGTCTCACCCTCTGCGATATAACCGCATACGGTGCAAATCCATTTTTTTGCCATGATTAAAATTATTTTAGGGTTATAATTAGTAACAAATATTAAACGTTTAATCCCCTTGTTTGTATTAATCCTTTTAGGTGTTTTTTATTTCAGGAATCTGAAAACAAAATTAACAACAATTTTAATACAATCCAAAATAATCTCAGAAAAAATAATTCTACAAAAGCGATGCGAAAATTAAAGCAAATTTTTTAATTTTGCAGCAGTGAAACGCAATAATGATATTATCTCGAAGGTAGAAAGGATTGTTTCCGACGCGCTGAGGCGTGTCGAGGTCAGCAGTGTTGTCGCCGGGATTAGCGGCGGCGCTGACAGCACGGCACTTTTGCTGGCATTGAAATCTGTAGGAGTGCAACTTACGGCAATACATTGCAATTTCCATCTGAGAGGTGAGGAGAGCATGCGTGATCAAAGAGCCGTTGAAGAGCTGTGCCGTAGAAATGACATCGCATTGAGGGTGGTGGATTTTGATGTGGATGGTTACAGACTTTCCCGAAAGGGTTTATCTGTTGAAATGGCATGCCGGGAATTGCGTTATGAGAAGTTTAACGAAATCATGCGTGAGGTGTCGGCTGATAGAATCGCCATCGCCCATAATTCCGATGATAATGTAGAGACACTTCTATTGAATCTTTTCCGCGGCTCGGGCGTGACCGGGCTTCGGGGGATGCTTCCGGACACCGGCATATTGTTGCGACCGCTTTTAGGCATTTCACGCGAAGAGATAGAGGAATATCTAGTTGAAAAAGGAGAGACGTTTGTGGTTGACTCTACAAATCTCGAGTCAGACTACCGGCGAAATTTCATTAGAAATAATGTCATTCCTATGCTTGAAGAGAGATGGAAAGGAGTTAGAAAAACAATTTCCACATCCATAGCAAACCTTAGAGGGGAGGAATGCGTTTTAAAATGGGCAGAGAAAGAGTTGCTGCCGGAAGGTGATTTTCTTCCAATGCAATCTATTTTCGATGCTCCCGACAGATTTTGGCTGATATATCGTTTTGCATCAAGACATGGCGCAACGCGCGATATAGCCCTTGAGATTCTTGATGTGTTCGAGAAGAAAGGAGGGAAGCAGACAATTGTTGGAAAAAGTTGGAAATCAGGGCAAGGAAAGTTGTTTTTTACGATGAAAGGTCTTATGTTTAATAATTAATTAAGTTGCAAGTCGCACATTTATTTGCATATTAAAAAATTAAATGTTAAATTTGCACTATCAAATAAGACCCGACTGTCGGTAACCCCGAATTTTTCATTGCTTCAGTCTGGTTTAATCCTATAAATCCTATTAAAAATTTTTCTTTTCACCGTTTCATCCCGCTTATTCCCGAAATTTGGCTGATATTAATCAAGGCTGATGCTGCATAGAACGCAGTTGTGGAAGTGACGTGAATCTATTGCTTCCGGGATAGACATGAAAAACAGGATATAGAAATCTTATGTACAGTTACGATGAACTTATGAACATGGAGGAAACCAAGCTCAGAGAGCTCGCATCGTCCATGGGAATGAAAAAAACAGCTTCGGCAGATCAGCAGGAGCTTGCCTATTATGTGATCGACAGTGAGTCGGAAAACACAGCTAAGGAGGCGGTGGCAAAAAATGCCGCCAAAGCGAAAACACCCAAAGAGAAGACACCTAAAGAGAAAAAAACACGCGCTAAACGTTCTACGAAGAAAGATGTTGCAGTAACAGAGGTTTCTTCCGAGAAGCCGGAGGAGCAAAAGACTGAGGATTCTTCAGTTGCGGAGACTCCTTCTGTAGAAGCTCCGGCTCCAAAGAAACGCGGTAGAAAACCGAAAGTTAAGGTTGAGGAGAATCCTGCTGAATTGTCCGTTGACAAAAAACAAGATTCGGTTATTACTGAAACGATATCGGAATCAGTTGAGTCTGATGTCAAAGAAGATAAGGAAGAGCCCAGTGTTGGTAATGTAGAGATGGGCATCGAAAAAAAGGATGAAGTGAATGTTAATGAATTTCCTCTTCCGTTGGCAATTGAGGATAACGGTAATCAGGAGGATGAGCAACCATCCGAACCTAAGGTCTTCATTTCTCCAAAAGCAAAAGAGAAACCTTCTCTCGATGCGTTCTTTTCCAATGCCAAGCGTCGCACATTCGTGCCTCGCTCTCAGCGTGAGATTCAGGAGGCGGAAAAGGCGGCTGCTGTTGCTCCGATAATTATAGCGGATCCTGCTCCGGTGAAACCATTGTCTCCCAAGATGCAGAAACATCTCACTAAAAAACAGCGTATGCAGCAGCGTCAGCTTGAGAAGCAGAACAATGTTCGTCAGCCGGAAACAAGCTATGATTTTGATGGCATACTTACCACTTTCGGTGTTCTTGAAGTAATGCCCGATGGTTATGGTTTCCTGCGTTCAAGCGATTACAACTATCTGGGCAGTCCTGATGATGTTTATGTATCTCAACAGCAGATAAAAGATTACGGTCTAAAAACGGGAGATGTCGTTGAAGGTGGCATCAGACCACCGAGACAAGGTGAAAAATACTTCCCTCTTTGCAAAATTGAATCAATCAACGGACTTTCTCCCGACGTTATTCGTGACCGCGTGCCATTTGAACATCTTGTGCCTCTTTTCCCTGACGAAAAATTCAATCTGACTGCCGGAAGGGCTGGCAATATCTCTACTCGGGTTGTTGACATGTTCGCTCCTATAGGTAAAGGTCAACGTGCGCTCATCGTGGCTCCTCCTAAGACCGGTAAGACAATCCTTCTTAAGGATATTGCGAACGCTATTGCGGCAAACCATCCTGATACATATATAATCATGCTTCTTATAGACGAACGTCCGGAGGAGGTTACTGATATGGCACGCAGCGTTAATGCTGAGGTCATTGCCTCTACGTTCGATGAGCCGGCTGAACGTCATGTGAAAATCGCGGGTATTGTTCTTGAGAAAGCGAAGCGTCTTGTGGAAAGCGGTCATGATGTTGTGATAATGCTTGACTCCATTACACGTCTTGCGCGCGCTTACAATACCGTTAGTCCGGCATCGGGCAAGATACTTTCGGGTGGTGTTGACGCCAATGCGCTCCAGCGTCCGAAACGTTTCTTCGGTGCTGCAAGAAATATAGAGAACGGTGGTTCTCTCACAATCATTGCAACCGCTCTGACTGAGACATCTTCGAAGATGGATGAGGTTATTTTTGAAGAATTCAAGGGAACCGGTAACATGGAGCTCCAGCTTGATCGTAAACTCTCCAACAAACGTATCTTCCCGGCTGTGGATATTGTGGCTTCTTCAACTCGTCGTGATGATCTGCTTCTCAGTGAAGAAACTCTCAACCGCATGTGGATTGTTCGCAATTATCTTGCAGACATGACTTCACTGGAGGCTATGGAGTTCATCAAGAAGCGCATGGAGATGACTCGCAATAATGAGGAGCTTCTTCTCACTATGGACAAATAATGAATACCTTTGGTAAAAATATAAGGCTTACGACTTTCGGTGAAAGTCACGGGCCCGCGATGGGGGGCATTCTTGACGGAATGCCCCCGCGCGTACAAATAGATATGGAGCGTGTGCAATCTGATCTCGACCGCAGGGCACCAGGTCGCACTCCTCTCACTTCCCAGCGTAAAGAGCCTGACAAATTGGAGATACTTTCCGGTATTTCTTCCGATGGTTTGACTTTGGGTTCACCGATAGGATTCATTATTCGTAATCGTGATCATAAACCGGAGGATTATTTATCGTATGAAGGTAAATTCCGTCCGAATCATGCAGATTATACGTATTATACTAAATATGGTATCCATGATTTCCAAGGTGGAGGCAGAGCAAGCGCTCGGGAAACAGTTTCGTGGGTAGCAGCAGGGGCAATCTGTCGTCAATGGCTTGAAACGTTTGATATCCGTGTTTCCGCGAAGTTGGTGGAGACTAACAGTATTGAGGAGGCTGCAAAATCCGGAGATAGCACAGGCGCTATTGTGGAAGGCTTTATAGAAGGACTTCCGGTAGGTGTAGGAGAGCCGGTATTTGATAAGTTGTCGGCGCATCTCGCATCTGCCATGATGACTATCAATGCTGCGAAAGCCTTTGAATATGGCGATGGATTTAAATCGTCAGAAATGTTGGGATCTGAATCACTTGATATTCCATATCTCGATATCAAATCCAGGCAAGTGAGATTCAAGACAAATCACTCCGGAGGGATACAGGGTGGTATATCTAATGGCATGCCAGTGAATTTCAGAGTATATTTTAAGCCTACTCCCACTATCATGCAGCCCGTAGAGTCTATTGATACAGCTCATAATGCAGTAACGATTGATCCAAGAGGGCGCCATGATCCATGTGTTGCAGTGAGAGCTGTGCCGGTGGTTGAGGCAATGGCTCTTCTCACGATAGCAGACCTGTTGGTGGTTAATAGTTAATTAGGAATTAGAAATTAGGAATTAAATTTCTTGCCTCTAATAATTCCTAACTCCTAATTCCTAATTCCTAATTCGAAACAAATATGCGATACAAGGATTTTTCTGATTATATGCGAGAGAAGTTTCCTGGTGAGAAAGTGCAGAAGATTTCTGTTAATGCCGGGTTCTCATGTCCTAACCGTGATGGAACGATAGGATATGGGGGATGCATATATTGTGATAATTCATCTTTTACGCCTGGATATTGTTTTGAATGTGTAGATGTCTCTTCACAATTGCTCGCAGGAAAGCGGTTCTTTGCAAAAAAATATCCAAAAATGAAATACCTTGCATATTTCCAATCTTTCAGTAACACATTCGGGCGCAATGTTGTTGAATTGGAGAAGATATATCGCGAGGCGATGGGGGTAGAGGATGTTGTTGGAATCATTATTGGAACGCGTCCTGATACATTGCCTGAAAATGTTGTGGAGCTTCTTGGCCGCCTCAATGAAGAATTGCCGGTAATTATTGAGATCGGCGCGGAGACGAGTCATGATGAAACATTGAAACTTATCAATAGAGGTCACACCTGGCATGATGTAGAAGATGCCGTGTCAAGACTTCATAGGGCAGGGATTTCGGTTGGTCTGCATCTGATTGCCGGGTTGCCCGGTGAAGATGAGGCGATGGTGCTCCGGACAGTTGAAAGGGCAGTGGCGTTGCCTATTGAGTCGATAAAGATGCATCACCTTCAGGTTTTACGAAATACAGAGCTCGACCGCCTTATAAAAGAGAAAAAATTATACGTTAAATCGTTTACGGTGGAAAATTATATTGATTTGTGCGTGAAAATCGTTAAATTAGTGCCACCAAATATCGCAATCGAGAGATTCCTCGCCAGTTCACCACCGGAAAAGGTTGTGATGCCGAAATGGGGTCTTAAGAATTACGAATTTACGAATTTGTTAAAACTAAAACTTAGTAATATATGAAAAAGATGATTCTTGCGGCGGCTGCCGCAGTATTGACACCGATGATTGCATCAGCCGATGTTACTATTAAATTTCCAGATGGGAAGGCAGATAGTATTTACACTATCGAGCATATGCTGATCACAGATATGGTGCGTTCCCGCGCAGAGGGACTCATGCCTAAAGTCGATACATTGAAGTCGGTGGCGGGTATTATAAAGTTTGAGATTGATCCTTCAGGACCTTCACGTTATATGATACAGACTCCAACAGGAAGGAGGGGTGTGGATTTTTTTGCATCACCGGGAGAGAATCTTGCTGTGATAATAACATCTGAGAATCCGGGAGATTATATCGTTACTGGTTCTCCATTGATGGATGGTGTCACAGATCTTAGCAAAAAATCGAAAGTTATTCTTGAAAAATATAGAACCGCAGCTCAGGCTAACCCTCGTGATGAAGCAGCTATGCAGGCGGCTCAGAATGAATATACAGCACTTTTTAAGGATTATGTTGCGGCAAATCCAACCAATCCGGCATCTATGTATGCTCTCTTGAATCTTGAAGGAGAAGATTTCATGGCAGGGCTTGCTTCTGTTGACCCGTCACTGAAGAATTCTGCGCTTTATCCTATGGTAGAGAGTCAGAAAGCATATGTGGAGAAATCGATGGCAGCTGAGAAAAAGATGGAAGAGATGCAGTCGGGTAGCTATGTCGCTCCTGACTTTACACTTAAAAATCTTGAAGGTAAGGATGTTAAATTATCAGACTTCCGTGGGAAATGGGTTATTCTTGATTTCTGGGGCAGCTGGTGCGGATGGTGCATCAAGGGTTTCCCGAAACTTAAAGATGCTTATGAGCAGTATAAACCGGAGTTGGAAATTATTGGTGTTGACTGTAACGAACCAGAGGCAAACTGGCGCAAGGGTGTTGAAAAATATAAACTTCCATGGGTTAACGTATATAACCCAGAAGGAACAACTTTGCTCGCAGATTATGCCGTTCAGGGATTCCCGACAAAGGTTATTGTAAATCCAGAGGGTAAGATCGCAAATATCACAGTAGGTGAGGACCCGGCTTTCTTTGATACGCTCGCAAAACTCATAAACGAGAAATAATCATTTCTATATAAGTTATTCACTCAAAACATTAAAAACCATTTTGTCAGTGTTATCGACAAAATGGTTTTTAATGGTTTTAATGGTTTGACCTTTACACTCGTGTATTATTAATAGTTGGGCATATTTGATTGTTACAGGCTTTTGATGAAATCGAGAATAATCTGAAGAACTTCAGGAGAAATTGTTTCTTTTATTTCGCCATATTCAGAGGAGTCCCCGGTGACGGCGTGTTGCATGAGGTGATTGAGCGACGGCATCTTTCGTATCACAGCTTTAGGCATGCGCTCACGTATGATGGCAAGATTAGGCTCAGCCTCCACCTGTGTGTCTTTATCTCCGTTAATCGCAAGCACCGGACATTTTGTTTTAGAAAGACTTTCCCGAGGATCAATAGCCAGCAACAAATCGAACCATGGTGTGCGGATTTTTTGTGTGGCTTGAAGGGAGTTCATTATTGATGCTGGAACCTCAAGATTGTTTGCACGTGCAATTGAATCCGGATTGATTGAGGTAACATTCCCGCTGATTCTTTGAGCTGACATAGTGTCAAACAATTTGCTTATCAATGCAATTGAATTATCTTTCTCTTTACCTTTAATACCGGATTTTTCAAGAAGTCTTATGTTTTGTTTCATGAGGGCTTCTTTGCCGGTTTCCGCCACTCCGGCGAGGGAAATAATAAAATCAGGCTGTCTTTCTCCGGCAAGCAGAAATGCGATTGTGCCCCCTTCGGAATGACCGAGAACCCCAACTTTTCCGATACCTTTGTATTTGCGAAGAAATTCAATACCACTTTTTGCGTCATTCATGAAATCATATGTAGTTGCTTCATAGAAATTTCCGGTAGACTTTCCTATACCTCTGTCATCATAGCGAAGAGAAGCAATGCCGTTGCGGGCAAGATAATCAGCGATGACTGCAAAAGGTTTGTGTTCGAACAATTCCTCATCGCGGTTTTGCGGACCACTGCCTGTGACCATGATCACAGCCGGAGTTTTCTTGTTTTTTACATTTGCGGGGAGGGTTAGAGTCGCACTTAATGTGGCTCCATCCGGCGCGGTGAATGTGGTGTCGATAGTTGTATAAGGATAGGGCGGTTTGGGCGTTTGAGGGCGACGTTCCTCAAGAGGTGCGTCTTGATGCAATGTCATTGGAAATGAGAATCCGCGTTGGTAAAACTTCCCTATGATTTCATCGTTTTGGATTCTTCCATTGAAAGAAGCACCAATTGATTTACATTCGAGAGCAATGGAGTCGGTTGAGCATAATGTAACGGTTGTCTGTAAACCTTTGACACCTTGTGATGGAGAATCGAGAGTGCATTCTGTTTTACCCTCATTGTTTTCTGAAAAATTGAAAACGAGAGGCAATTCCATTTGTCCGATAGCAAGTTTGCCGCGCCAAGCACCATTTAATGCCATGGCAGGACTTGCACTAAGTAATAAACATGCCGCTGTACCAATCAAATTGTATATACTTTTCATAATTCGGATATTATTTAAGACAAAATTAGCAATTAATTTTAGAAGATGTTTATATTTGCATATAAAAAGAGAAAAATAGACTTATGAATATACTTGAAGCTATCAAAACGCGCCGTTCCGTAAGAAGCTATAACAGCGAGGTCTTGTCAGAAACCTTGAAGCAATCTCTAAATAAAGCCATAGATGAATCATTAAGTCCGTTCGGAGGGAATGTCTCCATTCGTCTTAAGGAATTTGACATGAGGGAAGGCTATAAGCCGAGTACGTATGGTGTGATAAAAGGTGCTTCAGACTTTTTCCTCATAGCGATGGGCGATGACGAAGCATCGGCTTTGTCTGCCGGCTTCAGGTTCGAGCAGGTTGTGCTGAGAGCCACGGAACTCGGTTTGGGAACATGTTGGATTGCAGCTACGTTCAAAGGCTCGGATTTCGAACGTAGCGATTCTTGGCGCGCAGGGGAAGAATTACGGGTTATTTCTCCGGTAGGATTTGCATCGAATCAAAGATTGATTGAGAAAATTACACGTATGACATTTGGTAGCAGTAAACGAAAACCTTTTGATGAACTCTTTTTTACGGATAATTTCGAGCGCCCCGCAGAGGAAAACGGTAGATTCGGGGAGTCGCTTGAAATGATGCGTCTGGCACCATCGTCTACAAATTCACAGCCATGGCGGGTTCTCGTAGATGGTGACATAGTTCATTTTTATTATAAGCCCAAAAGCAAGCTGTCTGTTCTGGACTGTGGAATAGGTCTGTGTCATTTTTATGTGACCGAGGCATACAACGGAAATGCCGGCACATTCCATAAATACGATAATACACCGGCAGCTCCTGAGAATTGGAAATATTTATATTCCTACAGAATTTAGAAAGTTTCGCAAGCTTCAACTTCGTTTTTGCGAAAGTTGAATTACGAATGTATTGAAAGAATGTGGGGCGAGAGTTTCATTCAGGTATTTATTACCTATCTTTACACTTAGAGGCTGCTGTTTCTCTTCGAAATTTCCTGCCACGACAATAAGTTTATTGTCAGGGGTGATATAGGCTAACGCCATAAGATTGCTGTCTTTTGTGCGAGGACTGTAGCCTACCATGCGACTCCCGGGGGTAATAAGATTGGTGAAATGTTTAACTGCGTAGTATTCCGGAGTGTAGCGGAATCTGCGAGTTTGAGAATCAACTTGAATTAAAGCGTTTTGCTTCCATCCCCACCGGCTTTCTCCATTGTCGGGGAGGAGGAAATTCCAGTTGTACCATTCATCACAACCATTACCCATATTGTCGGCAATAAGAAAGAAGGTGTGTTCTCCGGCTTTCCAGTCCATCGAGCCGTTGCCACATTCACTTTCCGAACATATGTAATGAAGATCTGGATATTGCTCCCTTATTTGAGGCAATATCTCTCGACCCTCCCATTGAAATGCCGCTCCATCGATACATTCGCGAAGACCATTGTCACCCAATATCTTCTCTACATGATCCTGTCGGTTAGTATTGAAAGTGCCTATGTATAGTTTTACTTCCGGGTGATTCTTTTTTAGGGCAGGGGAGAGATAGTCGCGGTTGAAACGGATTGTACCTTCGGCTGTCCAAGGGCAACCGGGGTATGGAGTATAGCTATAAGCTTCATTCTGATAGATTACCATGTCGATAGGTATGCCCTGTTTCCCATATTCATCAATAAATCTACAGAAGTAATTTGCATATGCCTGTAGATAGCGGGGATCCTGAATGAAATAATCCTGAGTGGCAAGTTTACGAGGGAACTTACCGTTTCTTTCACCCAAAAACTTCATTTCATCCTCATCGATACCTTCGAGAGAACCATAGAGCAGATAGTCTACATCAGGATTGGCATTGTTATGCTTGCTGCTGACTACAGGATAATCATGATTGATTTTCATCCAGCTTGGCGGGCTCCAGGGTGAGATCCAGAATGTAAGATTATGATTGTATTTCTGTGCTGACCTAACCAGAGGAATGATGCTCTGTTTGTCGCGCTCGATGTTGAAGTGACGCAATTCAAGATCACCCGCCACCTCATCGCAACTATACCATGAACGTCCATAATCATTGCAATTCATGGAAATGCGTCCCCTTGTGAATTTAAGATCACCATCCGGTGCGAAAAGATTGTGCATGATTTCTTCCTGCTCATCTCTGGAAAGCATTAACAACGCATCCCAATCAAGCTCGTTGAATGTTGTTCCCCAGGCACGAAGGGGTATACCTTGCTCATTTCCATCAATTGTAATTGCAGGAGAGATTTTGGTATTTGTTGATAATTTGATTTTTGATTCTTTCCAGATATTATCGGCAGTTGTAGTGAATTTCACGGCTGACTGAGCGGAAACATCAGAAAGGCTCGCGATTATCATGCCGGATAAAACAAAAGTCCTGAATATGTCGAATATTTTCATGGGAAATAGTTATGCTAATACATATTTATATACGATTAAGGCAATGCTGACACCTAACTATCGAGATGTTTTGTTCGATGTCATATTGATGTTATATTTGACGCCAAGGCGCAAAGGGCGAAGTTTGATTCGGATTCCGGGAAGGTCGCTTCGCTCCAGCGAAGTCGCTGAGCATTGAGGTAGATAATGTGGTGTTATGAATCATAAAGTTATTATAATACTCTATAAAGTAAGGATTTAAAGCATCGCGGATTCCCTCTCACCTTGCGGTGATTCAGGTTGGACGCGGACAGGGCGGAGGTCACGCGGATTCCTTGATCCATAAAATCATACTCAAAAAGCTTATCGCGGATTCATTTGCCTTGCGGCATATGACGGGAGTCGCGGATTGTAGCCGATGGTTGCGGACTATGCCGCAACTGCCAAAACTACTAATTTGATGACTTGTTTGTACCAGCAAGGTTTTATTGACTGTAATTGTTTCCGTGGATAAATCCGTAACCATCGGCTTCAATCCGCGACTCTCTGTCGGCAGCTGATTGCTGCCGAATCCGCTGTGTGCCTATGTACCGAAATGGTTTTGAAAATAAATCCGCGTTCTATCCGCCATATCCGTGTCTCACCCGATTTGCCATAGGTATGAGGGTATCCGCGATGCAAAATATCAACAATTCGAAATCTCTGTTTGTAGGTTAATTTTGATATTTAAGAAATTATATGCAAGATAAAATGAGAAATAGGTGCGTTTCTAACGTGAGTGTTAAGTTGTAGCTGCTGTTGCTTGCAACTGCAGCATCGCGGTAAGGAAGCGGAACTTTATCCTTTATTTGTGCTGCAGTTGCAAGCAACAGCAGCTACGCAGAGCAGGGTGTAGCCAGGCAGACGGAGTAATTTACTTGTCTGTCTAAAACTTTTAGCTGATGATGTTTCTTAGTTGAATAAAAGTTAATATATTTGCATGTAAACTAATAATTCGGCATGTATGAGAACGCTACGAACTATGACGGAAGAGGAAAAGCAGATTCTTAAGGATCAATACAACGATATGATTAAGAATTATGTTGCCCCTCTTCTAAAATCAGCAGGATTTAAGAAGAAACGAACTAATTTCCATACTATTGCCGGAGACGTAGATTGGTGCATTAGTGTATATAAAGATAGATGGGGAATAGACGAAGATTACAGAGCTTTGGATTTTTCAATACGGGTTGGGGTAACATGTGCCGAATATCAAATGTATACCAGAGGAACTATTAGAGAATTTCCCTCTGCCTATGAATGCCCGTTACAGTCAGAAACAGGAATGTTTAAAGAGAAAAAACACATTAACGAATCATTTAAGTTTCGGCTAAATCATGACTATGCGAAAACAAAAGATCTGGTTTGTTCTACGCTCAAAGATTATGTATTGCCAACTCTCGACAAAATCAGACATAAAGAAGACTTTTTAGAATATGTTATTACATATAGTCTTCCGTGGTACAAACGTCTGTTAAAGACTATAAATACCAAAATATTAAAGAAACCGGACAATGGTATTTTTCATGTATATGATTCAAATTTGTATACTATATATATGATATGTGGAAAATATAAAGAAGCAAAGGCATTAAAAAAGAAAATTATTCGACAAAGAAAGCGTTTGGGATTTACTTTCGATTCCATGGATTAAATTAAACAGTTTTTATTATGCGACGGTTATCAACATTATTCATATTGCTTTTTAGTGGTGTTTCATTGGTCAGCAATGCTCTTGAGCCAAGACTTATGCCGGTCGGGGAGGGTTATTGTCGGACATCTGTGAATGCAGCTGTGTTTCGTGGAAGTTCAATTGTCAGCAATGACAGTGTGCAGTATATATCATATTATGATCCTGATGGATATGTCGTGATTGGCAAACGTCGTCTTGACTCTGATAGTTGGGTCATAAAGCGTAGTCAATACCAAGGGAATGTCAAGGATGGTCATAATGTAATTTCCATAGGTCTGGATGGAAAGGGTTTTCTACATGTCTCTTTTGATCATCACGGACATCCGTTGAAATATTGTCGGTCTGTTTCTTCCGGCTCTATGGATCTCGGTGAGTTGGAGCCAATGACCGGGAGAGATGAGAAGGATGTGACATATCCGGAATTTTATACGATGCCTGATGGCGATTTATTGTTTGCTTACAGATCTGGTGCTTCCGGAAGAGGAAATCTTGTTCTTAACAGATATGATACAAAGAAAGGGGAGTGGAGACGGATTCAGGATGTGCTTATTGATGGAGAGAATGAACGGAATGCATACTGGCAATTATATGTGGATAGGAAAGGTGTGATTCATCTTTCCTGGGTATGGAGGGAAACATGGCTTGTTGAGACCAATCATGACTTATGTTATGCGGTCTCAAAAGACGGAGGCACGACTTGGCAACGTTCCGATGGCACACATTACAATCTTCCCATTGTAATGAAGGATGCAGAAATTGCATGGCACATACCACAGAATTCAGAATTAATCAATCAGACAAGCATGACAGCTGACAAGAAGGGGAGACCTTATATTGCCACTTATTGGAGAGATGAAAATGACAGCATACCCCAATACCGTCTTGTCTGGCATGATGGCAAAAAATGGGAAATGTCGGTGGTCGGTAATAGAAAAACTCCTTTTAGCTTATCGGGAGGCGGAACGAAGATGATACCGATATCCCGTCCGCGTATAGCCTCCGATGGCAAAGCTGCATATTATATCTTCCGCGATTCCGAAAGGGGAAGTAAAATAAGTGTGGCATACACATCGAAGCTTGGAAAAGCACCATGGCGGATTGAAGATGTCACAGATTTCTCTGTCGATGCGTGGGAACCGACATTTGATATAAATGCTTGGAGCAAAAGAAATAAATTAAATATATTTGTTCAGGAAGTGCATCAGGGAGATGGCGAACGCCTTTCTGATAATGCTGCTTTTTCCACCCCCGTCTCTATCCTCTCGCTGGAAGATTGACAACAAATTGAACACCCATTAAGTAAGTTGAATATTCTGTTTCATGTTTCATTTTCAAATCAGAATTCTAAATTCCGATTTATCGGGCGCAGCCCGATAAGGTGAAAGGTTATAGGGAAAAGGTTAAAGGTGAATTGGCATGACTCTAATGTGAGTATCAAGACGTAGCTGCTTGTGGGTGCCGGGCTCCGGCTTGCTCGCAACTGCAGCACAAACAAAGGATAAGATTCCTCTTCCTTGCCGCGAGGCTGCAGTTGTGAGCAACAGCAGCTACGGTCTGAGGCACCGTCCGATACAAAATTCCCAGGCGCGCCAATTCCTCCCTCTGACTTCTTACTTATAACTTCTTACTTTATCGGGCGCAACCCTATAAACGGGAATTTTTCGGAAAAATTTGGAACATGAAACTGCACACCTATTAAGTAAGTGTTGGAAATTAGGTTATATTCTAAAAATCCAGCACAATGGAGACATGATGTTTTGAAGCAAAACATACGGCTTTATACATCATTGAATAGGCACATTGTGCAAGTTCTTCCGTGCGGAATTTAACCGTATCACTTTTACGGCTGATTAAACCAAGGAAACGTTTGGATACTTTTTGTTCCACAATCGGAATGTAGTATTTTTCGGTTGCCCAAGAAAGTATGGTATCTTCGTCGGCTTTCCAAATTTGTTCGTTCAGTTTCTCCAATTCTTGTTTTAATAGTTCGACTGTTGAAACCAACATTTCATCTCCTGTAGGCATTACTGTGCCAAAAATAGCTTTTTCCTGGAGCGGAACCCAGAAACATACATCCATTAGCAACGAATTGGCTATTTCTTGTGACATGGCTTTTTTGACAATAGGTTCATCATATGCATTCCAATCTGAATCAACATATTCCGGCAAAGGTGAATTAAAAAGCCGGCATGCCTGCAGCATTATCAGGGCTCCATAAGCCAGCCAATCCGGTCTGTCTGTAAAATAGTGGCATCCAAACTCCTCATTCCATAAGGTTGTTGACGATGACGGTGTGATGCGTTCAATCAAGTTTGAAGACCATTGATTTATTGCATCATGAATCTGTTCAATCTCAGCATGATCGACTGTTGATTGTATTTCATTCCCATTCCCTCCTATTGTCTCATATTTAAAACCATTCTCTTCAGCCTGTTGTTGAACCAAGTTTTTCCAATCATGACTATAGTATCTGGTCAATGTCCCTGCATAAATGTCTAATCCCATATTAAGTACCCATTAAAAATAATGAAAGAATATATTGAAGATAAGCTTGATTCAAACAACTTCATACTCTTAGCGATAGAAATCGTTTTGACTTAAACAGTTTCTTAGCTATAAATGCAAATTTAATATATTTTTCTTATTGTTTCGTTAAAATTTTGTAAATTTGCAGTGCGATTCACAAAGAGTCGCCCATTTATGATACATCAGAAACAATATTTGGGCGGTATGCCTGTATCTGTACATAGTTACGCTCATAAAGAAAATTGGAAGAGCACTCAATAAAAATCTTCCATCTCTTGCATTTCCTTATTCAAGGATAAATCATAATAATCATAACATAATTCCAAATTCCTTATGAACAATCACCGATTGCTCACAGGGTTGCTTTGCGCAACCTTGTTGAGCGGCGGAGTGTGCTCGTTTGCTCAGACCCGACAGGTCTTGTCGATAGAAGATCTGTTTGAGATCGCTGAAGCAAACAGCGTGCAACTACGCCCATCATTCAGTGCGGAGGAGGAGGCAAAACGAGAGATAAGTGTGGCGCGTAGCGGCAGACTTCCTGATATCAATGCCTCGCTTTCTCTAAGTTATATCGGAGACGGGTTTACGACAAAACGTAATTTTTCCGATTATCAAAAGGCTCCTATCCCTCATTTGGGAACAGGTTTGTCTTTGAGTGTTAATCAACCTCTATATACAGGCGGTGCGATCAAAAACAGCATCGAACTTGCTGAATTGAAATCTACGGCTGCAAGATACTCTACAGAGTTTCAGCGCGATAACATCAGATTCCAGCTCGCAGGATTTTATCTTGATATCTATAAGTTCAATAACCTTAAGAGTGTCGTTGAGAAAAATATCTCGCAGGCAAGGAAAGTGCTTGCCGAGATGCAGGCTCGTTATGAACAAGGGGTTGCACTTCAGAACGATATTACCAGATATGAACTTTTAGTTTCGAATCTTGAACTGCAACTTGTAAAAATCAATAACACACTGGATATACTCAATAGAAATCTTGTGGTGACCGCCGGTATGCCGGAAGGTACGGTGGTGGTGCCGGATACTACACTTCTGACGCGCGCTCTTCCTTCTTCGGCAGAGGAATGGTGGCAGGAAGAGGCACGCGTAAATGCTCCCTCTCTTAAGCTTGCGGGATCGGGTGTGGAGATAAGCCGAAAAGCTGAAGAGATCGTGAAGAGTGAACGCTTACCAAAAATCGGGTTGCAGGCGGCATGGACCCTTGATGGACCAATTCTTGTTGAGATTCCGCCTATCAACCGCAATCTCAGTTATTGGTATGTTGGGTTGGGTGTAAGCTACAATATCTCCTCCTTATATAAAAGCAATAAATCGATAAGTAAAAGCAAGGTTGCCACCCAACACGCTATTGAGCAACTGGATGCAGCCAGAGAGAACATATCTTTAGGTGTCAGGGCTGACTATGTCCGTTACCTCGAGGCATATGAGGAGTTGAAAACGCAAAATAAGAGTGTGGAACTTGCGGAGCGTAATTACCGCACTACTTCAACACGCTATTCAGCGGACATGGCTCTTATTACGGATATGCTTGATGCTGCAAATTCAAAACTTGATGCCGAGCAGCAGCTTGTGAATGCTCGAATCAATATTATTTATTATTATTATAAACTTCTATTTACTTCGGGAAAGATATGAACCATCATAGTAAAAAAATCCTGTCATATATAATCACAGTTATAGTCATAGCGGTTGCCGCTGTGTGGGTGTGCAGTAAATTCGTGCATTTAGGGAATGTTGAATTCACGGATAATGCTCAAGTGCAACAACAGATCGTACCGGTCAACAGTCGTGTCCAGGGTTATGTCAAGGAGATTCGTTTTAAGGAATACGAACAGGTAAAGAAAGGAGACACGTTAGTCATCATCGACGACTCTGATCTTCGTCTCAGAGTTGCCCAGGCACGGGCAGATTATCAAAATGCTCTATCCGGAAGGGAAGTCGCAGACCGGAGTGTGGGTGTGGCTTCAGCAAATGTGGCTGTTACCGAGGCTTCTATAGCAGAAGCAAAGGTTGTTATGGATATGGCTGCAACAGATTTCGACAGGTATAAGAAACTTCTCGAGCAGGAGGCTGTTACGCGTCAGCAATACGATGCCGCAAAGACAGATTATGAAGCGAAGAAAGCAAGATACGAGATGCTTGCCCGTCAGCGGTCTGCCACATCATCGGTTGTTGCCGAAACAAAACAGCGTATATCTCAGAATGATGCAGGTATTGAACTTGCCAAAGCTTTACTTGAGACGGCAGAGTTAAATCTTTCATATTGTGTGATTACGGCTCCATGCGATGGTTACGCTTCCAGGAAAGAGATACAGGCTGGTCAGCTTGTGCAGCCCGGTCAAACTCTACTTGATGTTGTGGATTCCGCCGATGTTTGGATTACTGCCAATTATAAGGAGACACAACTCCAACATATCTCCGTAGGAAGTGATGTGGTCATAAAAGTAGATGCCATCCCGGATGTGGAATTTAAGGGAAAGGTTGTATCTCTCTCCAAGGCTACAGGAGCCTCACTCTCTATTCTTCCGCAAGATAATTCGGCAGGTAACTTTGTGAAAGTGCGTCAGCGAGTGCCCGTCAGAATAGAATTTTCAAAAGACAATAATGTCGATGCAATGTCAAAACTGCGAGCCGGCATGAATGTTGAATGTGAAGTGAAATATTGATATGGCAGACTGGCATGCACCTCAGGGACCTTTTGATATCCCTGATGTACCTAACTTTATCCCTCGCCGTCTGAAGCCGTGGCTGTTTATATTCTTTGTGCTTATTGTGCAATTCTCGGGAGGTATATATCTTGCCGCAGCTTCAGACATGGTTGGTACCACCGCTCTGATGCAGGAGGATATCCTTATGGCAGGATATGCATCCTTGATAGGACTGGCAATAAATTTTGCAGTGATGTTCCGCATCAAGTTCCGCTTCTCCAATAGAACCCAACTTCTGACATGTGGGATTGTTTTGATTGTCGCCAATCTTATATGTGCATATACCACATCCGTGCCTGTTCTTGTAATTACGTGCTTTATAGCGGGATGGTTTCGAATGCAGGCAACATTTGCATGTAATTCCACGATCCAGTTATGGTTGACTCCGGTAAGGGATATGTCGATATTTTTCTGTTATGTGTATATCATAGTTGACAGTGTTATCCAATTGAGTGGAATTGCAACCATATACACCGCATTTTTCTCACAATGGGAATACATGCACTGGATTATGATCGGCATGCTGGCATTAATGATGCTTATGGTATTTTTTCTTGTCAAGCCGGTAAGAGCACCGATGTTCATTCCTCTTCTCGGAATAGACTGGATTGGAGCAGTGTTGTGGACGGGTTTCATGATGTGTTTCACGTTCATATGTGTTTATGGAAACTATTTCGACTGGTGGGAATCATCTGAAATATGTCAGGCTGCGGCTTTAGGTCTGATTTGTCTTTTAATCAATTTATGGCGTGCTTCTTTTCTGCATCATCCATATATATCTTTTCAGGCAATGAAGAACCGGAATGTGATAAAGGCAACTTGTATCTATCTTGTGTTCTTTACAATGTTGGCGACTGAACATGTATTTGAACACAGTTATGCCGCAAATATATTAGGATTCGATGAAACGAACCTTATTGATCTCAATTGGTATGTTTTCATCGGAATTGTGGCGGGCTGTGGTTTCACATATTTTACGTTCGCGTTGAGAAAATGGAGATATAAAACCATGACAGCAATCGGATTTGCTCTTGCAATTATATATCTCGCTTATTTCTATTTCCTCATTGATTATGGAGTGGAGAAAGAGATGCTTTTCATACCTTTGTTTTTCAGGGGAGCGGCTTCAGTCATTATTTCGATTGTTTATCTGACCTCTATAGTGCAGAGTGGTCTACCGTTTCAGGTATTTCCCCAGGCTTTGACACTAAACGGATTCACGGGAGCTGTGATGGGCGCTACATTCGGACCGGCTGTAATAGGGGAATTTCTCCGACACACTATGGCAAAAAATGCGGCTTTTCTTAGTTCATCCATAACCGACATGAATCCGGATATTGTTCATGCTCCCCTCGGGCAGCTTTTCGGACTCGTTCAAATGCAGGCACTGATTGTATCCATGAAAGAAATCTATGGCTGGCTTCTGATTGTCGGGATTGTGTCCTTGGTCTTGATTCTTGTAAGTTACAGTCCGGTAAGACCATGGGCTATTTTCCCGAAATGGAAGACCATAAGGCGTATTCTGAGAAAACTTGTACGTTCAGAAGAGAGAGTTGGAATGGCTGGATCCCAGGACTAATCCGAATCTATTTTTATAATGCAAAACGCCTCGCGATTTTTTCGTGAGGCGTTTTGCATTATAAGGTCTGGAATCATCAGCGAGGACGATGACCGCCACCTTGACGAGCAGGCATAGGTTTTGCATCCTCTGTGAGTTTAAGTTCCGTTCCATTGGAGAGCTCAACCTCGTATCCTCCGCGCTTACGTGAAATCTCGACTATTGATTGTCCTGCAAAATTTTTTGCAACATATTTTGCAATGGCAGATGGTATGATGGCGGCAGGCACAGCCTTCCCCTTGGCAGCTTTTACATCTTTCCAATCACCATTGTCGCGGAAATCAATTTCTGCACCGCTTGTCATGTCCACTTCATATTCCATTCCTCTGCGTCCCTGTTCTTTTTCAGCTTTTCTTACTTTGTCACCGGGGAAATGCTTGGCAAGAAATGTTTGGGCAGCTTTGGGTAACTGGGATTGTGTGATTGGTGTTCCTGCATAGATCACACCTGTGGCTGCAGCCATGATGACTGCCAGCAAAACCATAGATAATCTTTTCATTGTTTCTTTGATTTGAATATGTTATATAAATTTCTGAATGATTCTGTATATTTTCTGCCAACCGGAATTGGTCGGTCCATGTTTCGGATGAAGACTTGTCTGTTTGAAAATTTATCAATAGCATCAAGATTCACAATAAACGAACGATGAAGCCGCGAGAACCTTTCGGACGGTAACATTGCCTCCATTTCTTTCATTGTGATTTGTGATAGCACCATTGGCTGGGTTTTACGGAATACTTTCACATAATTGTCCATCGCCTCTATATAGTTGATGTCATCAATATCGATCACGACATTCTTGTGTTCCACTTTTAGCGTGAGCGTTGATCGTCCACTCCCCGTTGCTGCATTGTGATCAATCCATTTCAATGCTTTCTTTATTGCTTTTTCGAAACGTGGATAGAAAATAGGTTTATGAAGAAAATCCACCGCATCAAGGTTGAAACCTTCCAAGGCATATTGAGCATAAGCTGTCGTGAATATCAGGCAGCAGCCGGGAGGCAATTGTTGAGCCAATTCAACTCCATTATGAGAATTCATTTCTATGTCAAGGAAGACGATGTCAGGTTTGACGGAATTTATTCTTTCCATTCCTTCTATCGGAGATGTGAAGCATTCGAGATCCAGGTCTCCGAATCTTTTGCAATGCTCACGGATTATGCTGAGTGCGATCGGTTCGTCATCAATTGCAATGCATTTAATCATCTGTTTATGGTTTTTTGATTAGATTTATATCAAGTCGAACTTTGAAAGTCTGACTGTCGTTGGTTATTTCTATGTTATGGCGATGAGGGAAAACAAGATCAAGCCTTCTTCGGCAATTCTCGATTCCGAGATGTTCTCCGATTCTTTTTGCCGGAAAGATACGGTTGGAAGTTGTGAATTCAAGGATGCCGTCTTTCTCTCGCATGGTAATTATGATGTCACTATTCTCCACAGGAGACACTCCGTGCTTGAAACAGTTCTCAACAAATGTTACAAGCAGCATCGGAGGCAATTTGAGATCATTGTTTTCAATTTCGATTTCAAGCTTGACATGGGTCTTATCATTAAGTCGAAGAGACTGAAGTGCGACATATTGCCTAATATAGTCAACTTCTTCTATCACAGGAACCATATCTTTGGTTGAGGTGGTGTGCATATACCGCATCATGGAGATGAATTTCTCCAAAGACTCCAGAGCCTTGTCGCTATGGATAAGGAACAATCCATACAGAGAATTAAGGGTATTGAACATGAAATGCGGTTTGATCTGCGCCTTGTATAATTCAATCTCCGCCTTGTCTCTTTCCGCTTCTACAGCTCTTCTCCGTTGACGCTGGATGTTTGTCTGGGTGAGAAGTCCAATTGCAAAACTGAAGGCTTCTACAATCATGAAGAGCGACCAAACGGCTTGCTGATATTGCTGGATGTATGGAAACATGCGATTGATTCCGAAATCATGAATATTAAGTTTAGGTGTGTAGAGAGTTATCGATGAGAGGAATGCGGTCATGACAAGAGAGAGGATTATGATTAGCACGCCGGCAATCTGGTGTTTTTTTGATTTGAATAGAAATGGGACTGTGAAGAGTCGGTTAATTATGTATATAGCGTATAACCAACTCCCAACAGATACGACATACCAAGGAAAATTATGAAACCATCTTTCTACCGGAAAGATCATCGCCATGACAGGCAGAACGATCAGGCAAAAAGCGAGGTCTATATATTTTGAGACATTTTTCATATGTGCATTCTTATGCAAAGTTAAGCAATTTATTATTAAGTAGGGCGGTATAAAGGAATCTGTTAGCCACTATATTTATGTTATTTGTCATTTATAAATGAGACATAAAAGAAGCGATAAAGTTTAATTACTTATTTTGCATTCAAAAATGATGAAAAAATGAATGTAAAGACTTTTATTGACCGTCCGATATTGGCTGGTGTCATTTCGGTTCTGATAGTCATTGTAGGAGCAATTGGTCTTGCTCAGCTTCCAATTGAGCAGTTTCCGAATATTGCACCTCCTACTGTACGTGTTTCTGCTACTTATACAGGAGCAAATGCAGAGACGGTGTTGAAAAGTGTTATTGTTCCACTGGAAGAGTCGTTGAATGGAGTTGAAGACATGATGTACATGACGTCTACGGCTACAAATACCGGCACTGCTACGATAACAATCTATTTCAAGCAGGGAACGGATGCCGATATGGCGGTTGTGAATGTTCAGAACAGGGTTGCTTCTGCTCAAGGTTTGCTGCCCGCAGAGGTTACAAAGAGTGGTGTGACTGTTAGAAAACGCCAAAACAGCACATTGAAATCCATTACTCTTTATAGCCCAGACGATACATTCGATTCCAATTTTCTGACGAATTACATGAAGATAAACATCGAGCCCCAGATTTCACGAATAGCCGGAGTGGGGGAGGTGAATATCTTCAGTGCGGATTATGCGATGCGTATATGGCTCGATCCAGCAAAGATGTCTCAGTACGGTCTGGTGCCAGCGGATATTGACAAGGTGCTTGCCGATCAGAACATAGAATCGCCTACCGGCACACTTGGAGCGGAATCACCAACCACGTTCCAGTATGTCTTAAAGTACAGGGGAAGATATGAGAATGCGGAAGAATATGAGAATCTGGTTGTAAAGGCTCTCCCTGATGGGAATGTTTTGCGTCTCAAAGATATCGCAACCGTGGAGCTGGGTGCTGTAAACTATGCGATGCTGAGTCAGACAAGCGGACACCCGGGTGCCAATGCGATGATCGCACAGACTGCAGGTTCGAATGCCAATGAGGTCATCATTGAAATTGACAAAACACTTGATGAGATCAGGGATAGACTGCCAAAGGGTATGGTGCTCACGGATATCTCAAGCACGAAAGATTTTCTTGACGCTTCCATTAACAAGGTAATAGAGACATTGGTAATTGCTTTGATTCTCGTCGTTTTTATCGTGTATCTGTTTCTTCACGATGCGAGGGCAACCCTTATCCCAGCCCTTTCTATTATTGTATCGCTGGTCGGCACGTTTGCGTTCATATATGCTGTCGGATTCACGCTTAACATGCTTACTCTTTTTGCCATTGTGCTTGTCATAGGAACTGTGGTTGATGATTCAGTGGTAGTGGTTGAAGCTGTTCAGGCTAAATTCGATGAGGGTGAGAAGGATCCTTATAATGCCACTGTTTCTGCTATGGGTGGTTTGTCGGCGGCTCTTATAACTACTACGATTGTATTCATGGCTGTGTTCATACCGGTTTGTTTCATGGGTGGTACCTCCGGAACTTTCTATAAACAGTTTGGACTTACAATGGCTGTCGCAGTAGGTATTTCTCTCCTAAACGCCATGACGTTGTGTCCGGCTTTAAGTGCATTGCTTATGCGTCCGAAGTCGATGAATGGTAAGAATGGTTTTGTCAAGCGTTTCCACTATGCATTCGACAAGTCATTGAATACTGTTGTAGGTCAATACAGAAGCGGTATTCTTTTTCTTTTTAAGAATCGCTGGATTGTGCTGATGTTGTTTGTATTGGCAGTTGGCGGATTGTGGTGGCTCATGTCTACTACCAAAACAGGACTTGTGCCTCAGGAGGATATGGGGACCATAAGTCTTAATGTACAGGTTGCACCGGGTTCGAGTCTTGCGGAAACCGACAAGATTATGGACGAGGTTGAAAAAGCCATAAAAGACATTCCAGAAATCAGCATCTATTCCAGGGTGTCTGGAAAGAATGCACGTCATGACCAGTCTTCTTCTGCCGGTTCCTTCAATATCCGTCTGAAAGACTGGAGTGAACGCACGGGATCAGGACAGGATATTAATGCCGTGATTAAGGAAATATATCGAAGAACCGCTTCAATTCCTTCAGCCCAGATCAGGGCATCTCAATCTCCAATGATTTCCGGTTATGGCACTGGCAGCGGGTTCGAATTGTATGTGCAAGACAGATCCGGCACAACTGTCGACGAACTGTTGTCTGTGACAAAAACTTTTATTGATTCTCTCAACAACAGGCCGGAGATATCACGTGCTTATACTACTTTCGATACGAAGTATCCGCAATATATGGTTGAGGTTGATGCTGTGAAATGTCTGAGGAGCAATGTTTCTCCTTCCGATGTGCTTTCGACATTGGCGGGATATGTAGGAGGAAGCTATTCTTCAAATCTGAATAGATTCACCAAACTTTACCGCGTAATGGTTCAGGCCTCACCTGATGCGCGGCTTGACACCGAAGCATTAAAACACATTTATGTGCGCACCTCAACGGGCGATATGGCTCCGATAGATAATTTCATTACGCTAACGCGAGTGTATGGCTCCGAGAGTCTTTCTCGTTTTAATCTGTTCCCCTCCATCTCCGTATTTGGTGAGCAAGGAGAGGGGTATAGTTCAGGAGAAGCAATTGCTGCCATAAAAGAGGTTGCATCGAAATATCTTCCCTCCGGATTCGGTTATGAATTCGGTGGAATGTCGCGCGAAGAATCATCTTCCGGCAATACTACTGTTTTAGTGTTCAGTATCTGTCTTGCTTTTATATATTTGATTCTTTGCGCTCTCTATGAAAGCCTTACAGTTCCTTTGGCAGTTATAGCCGCTGTTCCGTTTGGTCTTGCGGGATGTTTCCTATTTGCCCGATGGTGGGGTCTCGAAAACAACATATACATGCAGATTGGTCTTATAATGCTTATCGGTCTCCTTGCCAAAACAGCTATTCTTCTTACGGAATATGCCAGTGCCCGTCGCAAGGAGGGGATGACTCTTGTTGCGTCAGCCGTTTCTGCCGCAAAAGCACGTTTCAGACCAATCATAATGACGTCTGCAACTATGGTTTTTGGTATGTTGCCACTTATGTTCGCAACCGGTGTTGGCGCGAACGGTAACATCTCAGTCGGCGTGGGCACTGTCGGAGGATTGTTGTTTGGTACGTTGGCGCTCTTGTTCATTGTGCCGGTTTTATTCGTTATTTTTCAGTATTTGCATGAAAAAATAATGCCAAAACGTAGAAAAAAATAACTACGGAGAAAGATTTTATACTGCAAGACACCTGTAGCTGATTGTCATTAACCACCAGCTACAGGTGTTTTACCATTTAATTTGAATTAGAGATATTTGCAATGTGTTTATAGTTAGGGCGATATGAAATCAATACTTAATTGTAGGTATTTCACAAGCCTCTTAAAGTATGTAATTTTGTAATTAGATGATGAATTTGTTTAAACTCTGTATATATGTCTTTTTTTAAAAGCAAACTGCTATTATTTCTATTCTTATGCTTATGGTTTTCTGTCAGTTTGTTTGCCGCGGATGCAACCGGAATGATCTCCGGAAAAGTCTTGTCGGTAGATGGAGAGCCAATTGATTATGCTAATGTATATCTCAAAGGTACAAAGTTTGCATGTTACACCAACGACAAAGGGCTTTATCATCTTTCAGTGCCTGCAGGACAATATACTCTCGTTTGTTCTTCTGTGGGATATGAGAAAGCGGAAATTAAAGTCACAGTCAAGGCAAATGATAGATCTAAAATAAATATAAAACTGAAATCGGCGGGGCAGCTCGCCGATGTTATTGTTGTCGGAAACCAGTTGAGCAAGGTTAAGAACTCCGCGTTCAATGCCACTGCCGTAAACACTCAGGAACTGATGAATACCTCCAAAACTCTAAGTGAGGCGTTATCTAAAGCTCCCGGTATGAAAATACGTGAGAGTGGTGGAGTCGGATCTGATATGTCTGTTTCGATGGATGGATTCAGTGGCAAGCATGTCAAGGTGTTCATTGACGGTGTCCCCCAGGAGGGAGTGGGCAGCTCTTTCGGATTAAACAACATTCCGGTGAATTTCGCTGACAGAATAGAGGTCTACCGTGGAGTTGTGCCGGTTGGTTTCGGAGCTGATGCAATAGGTGGAGTGATAAATATTGTCACTCCTCGTCGTAAACGGCGTTGGTTTCTTGATGCCTCATATTCTTATGGCTCGTTCAATACCCATAAATCATATGTGAATTTCGGACAGACTTTGGCAAATGGCTTCAAGTATGAGGTTAATGCTTTCCAGAATTATTCGGATAATAATTATTATGTTGATTCTCCGGTTGAAGATTTCAAAACCGGAGCTATTGATCGCAGTCGTCCGGAACATGTGAAACGTTTCAATGACACGTATCATAATGAAGCGGTAATAGCTAAACTCGGATTTGTAAACAAATCTTGGGCTGATCGTCTTCTTTTCGGGTTTCACTATTCTCATATGTATAAAGAGATACAGACCGGGGTGCGTCAGGAGATAGTCTACGGACAGAAACATCGACATGGACACACGTTGATGCCCTCTATAGAATATGGGAAAAGGAATCTTTTTACACATGGTCTTGATTTGTCGCTGAGTGCAAATTATAACCGAAGCAACACCATGAATGTCGATACAGCATCCATGAAATATAACTGGAGAGGGGAGACTTCAAAACTGAATGCTCCCGGTGAACAGTCATATCAATATGCAAATGCCATAAACCATAATTGGTCGGCTGTGGCAACTGCAAATTATCGTTTGGGAGATAAGCATGTGTTCACTGTCAATGATGTGTTTAATTCTTTTAGAAGAACGAATGAAGATTATTCCGTCACACCTCATGCCATCGACGAGTTTCATAAGGTGACGAGCAAAAACATATTAGGTGTTTCATATCGGTATACACCTAATTCAAAATTAAATTTTTCGGTATTCGGTAAGCAATATCACCAGTATGTTTCCGGTCCGATGGCGACATCTTCAGCACAGGATACCTATACGCTCACTTCCCGATCAATCGATTATTTCGGGTATGGAGCCGCCGGAACATGGTTTATGCCGCTCGGTTTTCAGTTCAAGGCGTCATATGAGAAGGCATACCGTTTGCCAACAATCGAAGAGATGTTTGGTGATGAAGACCTTGAAATGGGAGATATATCGCTCAGACCGGAAGCAAGCCACAACGTGAATCTGAATCTCAGTTATAACAATTCATTTGGAGTTAATCAGATTTATGTTGAGGCGGGATTTATTTATCGTGATACAAAAGATTATATACAGCGTAATATTCTTGCGTTGAGTGGTGGAAAATCGGCGGCGACTTATGTGAACTATGGTAAGGTTGACACTAAAGGATTCAATGTCTCCGCACGTTATGGGTTTTCACATTGGTTCAGTTTGGGCGGAAATTTCTCGTTGATGAACGTTCGTGACAATGTGCGCACCGCGCAGGGAAGCACCGCACCCAATCTGACATACCGCGAACGTATGCCTAACTTGCCATGGATGTTTGCCGATTCTGATTTCAATTTTTATTGGCATGGATTGGGTCGTAAGGGGAATGTACTGACTGTTACATATGATAATCAGTACACTCATAGCTTTTGTTACTATTCAGCCAATATCGGCTCAAACAACAATGAATATATGGTGCCTAACCAGCTGGCACATAATGTTACGATTTCATATGGAATCGCGAAAGGGAGATATAATTTCTCATTCGAATGCAGGAACCTGACGAATGCCAAACTTTACGACAATTTCAGCTTGCAGAAGGCGGGACGCGGGTTTTACGGCAAAGTGAGAATATATTTCGGAAATTAAGAAACTATATACAATACATAAATACTACATGAAAAAAGGAATGTACTTGAATGGAATCCTTGCTGTGGCAATGGTTCCTATGATGACTCTTGCATCGTGTGATAACAACGATGCTCCTTCTAATGGAGAAGGGAGTGCTGGAAACGGTAAATTTGTTTTTGCAACAACAGTGCAGGGCACTGCCGGCTCCTCTTATGTGCTTCTTACAGGTGATGAACTTGATGGCGGAACTCTTACAACTGTCGGAAACGGGCTGACCAATGACGGTGCGACGCAGTGGGTATTCTATAAGAATTATCTATATGGTCTTACCTACAATCAGGGTAATGCAGGAACTACAAAGAGCTATATACTTGGCGAAAACGGAGAGATGCAGGCTCGCAGCAAGGAGTTTCGCATAAGCCGTTTCTCCTCTTATGGCACGTATAATGAGGATATCATCACGATGTCGACAGGTGAGGGTCCGGAAAAATTCAAGGATGCCAACGGATATCGTCCGATGACTCTTCTTGTGACTTATCTTGATGTTGAAAACCAGGGAATGGAGACGAATGATACGGAGTCCGGATTATATTCAATGGAGAATTTCCTTGGCAATGGAGAATATGTCACCCTTGCAGGTTTGGAGCAGAGCGGATCAAAGATATATTGTGGAGCTGTTCCTATGGGTCTAAGCCAGTATGGAGTTGCTGCTAATGATGGCAACTGGGTTCGCCCTGGATATCAGCATCTTGTTCATACTGAATCCGGAGGAACCGGTGCCGGCGCATATAAGGCTGGTGAACTTGTCGGCACACAGTATCCCGACGAATGTTGGGTTGCGATCTATGACAATAAAAGCCTTACGGATCCCAAGATTGCCCACACGGATAAAATAAGTTCTCCCTGCGGACGTTTTCGCTCTCAGTATTATCAGACGGTTTGGGCTGCAGAGAATGGTGATATATATGTATTCTCATCAAGTTATGCAAAGACAATGACCGATGAATTGCAGCAGACAAAACTTCCTGCCGGTGTTTGTCGCATTCCTGCCGGAACAACCGATTTTGATGATTATTATTGCAATATTGAGGCTCTTACTCCCGGTGGAAATAGATCATTCATGCGCTGCTGGCCCGCAGGTGGTAATTATTTTCTTATGATCATGTATGATCGCGCACTCACAGAAAAAAATGCTGCTGCTACTGAGCTTGCAATCTTTGATGCCCAGAATAAAAAACTGACATATGTGACAGGACTTCCCGAAAATGTTACTTCAATTGGCAAGACTGTGTATACTCAAAATGGTAAGGTCTATATTCCAATCAATGTCGAGAATGAGCAACCTGCCATCTATGCAATTGAGACCGCCTCAGCCAAGGCATCCAAAGGCGTGACCATAGCTGCCACGGATATCACCGGATTCGGATTCATGAAACCTGTAAAATAAGCAAAGGATATGATAAAGATTTTCAGAAAACTGCACCTGTGGCTGTCTGTTCCATTTGGGATTATAATCACACTTATCTGTTTTTCCGGTGCGATGCTTATATTCGAACAGGAAATAACGAGGGCGATAAGACATGATGTGTACTATGTTGCCGAAGTAAAGAATGCTCCTCTCCCCATGGGAGAATTGATGGAGTCGGTGAAGGCAACCCTTCCGGATAGTGTTTCTATTACGGGGGTAACAGTATTTTCAGATAAGGATCGGACATACCAGGTGAATCTGTCAAAACCCCGAAGAGCATCATTGTTTGTGGATCAGTATTCGGGTCAGATTTCAGGTAAATACGAGCGTCTGGGATTCTTCTCAACAATGTTTAAATTGCACAGGTGGCTTCTTGACAGTGCTAATCCTCATGGCGACGGGGTAAAAGTTGGAAAGCTCCTTGTCGGAATTTCTACGCTTATCTTTGTAATTGTATTGATAACGGGAATTGTGATATGGTTTCCGAGAGCAAAGAACAATCTGCGCAGAAGTCTCTCAATTTCCTTTGCCAAGGGTTGGAAAGGCTTTTGGAAAGGACTTCATGTTGCCGGTGGTATGTACGCTTTGATTTTCGTACTTGCCATGGCTTTGACCGGACTTACATGGTCGTTCAATTGGTATCGCACCGCATTCTATGCCGTTTGCGGAGTTGAGCATACTCCGAGGAATTTCGGGCAGACAGAGCAAATAAAGAGTGATGATAGATCCGGAGGTGAAGGTCATCGTGGTAATGGCTTCCACGGCGAGGGTCGTCATGGTCGTGGAGAAGGTTTTCGTGGAGAAGGTTTTCATGGAGAAGGTTTTCATGGAGAAGGACATCGCGGACATGGCGAAGGATTCGGAGGTCATCGCCGCTCTGAATTTGGGCGCTGGCAACAGGTATACGATCAGTTAAAAGTTCAGAATCCTGATGCTCCTCAGATAACGGTGGGTAAAGAGACAGCCTCAGTTACCTTAAGTGATTTTGGCAATGGCAGAGCCTCGGATCGTTATGAATTCAACCGTCGCAGCGGAGAGGTTACCCTCGTCACGAAATATTCCGATTCAACCGGAGCCGATAAGCTTAGGGGATGGATATACTCAATTCATACCGGAAGTCTTGGAGGACTTGTGACACGCATACTGTGGCTCCTTGGAGCTTTGCTTGGTGCAAGTCTGCCGCTTACCGGATACTATATCTGGATTAAACATCTTTGTAAAAAGAAGAATTGAATTTTAAAGTAGTCGTAATTTTTGTTGAGGGGAGTCGGCAGAGATGCTGACTCCCCTTGTTATATAAAGATTCCCCTTGTTATATAAAAAGCAAGACTGCTCTCGCAGTCTTGCCCCAAAGATTATTCATTTCAATCTTTTTTTCACCAATTAACTCTATATGAACTCTGTTTTTATTTTGTTTGCTTAAACAACCACTCCTTTACTGATTGAATCTTATATGCATAATCAAATGAATACATATGTTCACTTCCTTTGCCATCTGCCGGAAGTACTGATCCGGGTGAAAATTGTATCATGTTGACCGGCGCGCCCTTTGCAAAGAGGTCTGATGCCAGTTTGTTTTGCTCTTTTTCTGGAAGTTTTGCATTCCATTCTGCAAATGCATATTTCACATCATCTTTTTCCGCTGCAGTCTCGAGAGGCTTGATGTCTGTAAAAGCTTTCCCTTTGTCTCCGGCTATGAAATATACAAATTTATGTTTTGCAAGTTCGGGGAAGGTGGCAGTATCCCAATGACTGTCAACAAATATTGAAGCAGCAAAGAGATCAGGATATGCTACATTATAATACATTGAAATCATACCTCCCATTGATTGTCCGGTGGTGTAGAGCCGACGATTGTCGATATTATTTTCAGATGCAATTTTCAGAAGCATGCGTATCACAATATCCACCTCATCTGTGTGTTCATAGGCATCATTAACAGCAACTCCTGAGAACTGAGGAACGAGCACATAACATGGATGATCTTTCTGCCAGTTGTCAGTAGCCCAGACGAGACCTCCATAACCCTGAGTAAGAGGACGTGTAACGTTGTCTCCCGGAGTGCTCGCATCTGCAATGAAAAGAACAAGTGGATATTTTTTACCTTTCTCCATATTCTTCGGAGAAAAGAGATTGTATTTCATTGTCTTGCCTGTTTCAGCATCGGTAAATTCGGATTGCTTGAACTCCGGCAAAACATCCTTGATCATCGCTTGAAGAGTGGAGTCATTGCTTTTGTCGATGACGGGTCCTCCGCCCGGTTTTCCAAGTTGAGGACCACCGACTCTATCACCCTTACGACCCTGACTTTCAGAGGCCGTATCCGACTCCGTACGGGCTTTTGAGTTTCCGGAACAAGATGCCATAACCGGTATGGCGCAAAGTAACGCCAAAGATAGAAAAGAGCTTACAGTAATTCTATTTAATTTCATAATAAACTAATTTTGGAATCTTTAAGTCTTATTTTGTATAAGACTTAAAGATTCCAAAAAGTTTATTCAATATTGACCAATAACCCTCAAATGATGGTAAGAAGCACAGTAGACATTTATATCGCTACAGTCAATTCATATTCGTGGTGTGGTTATTGGATACCTTTGAGGGCTTGGGCGAGCTGGTCGGGGCAGGAGGTGGATTTCTCGCGGCAACGGATGCCTTCGAGTTTGGAGATGACATCTTCTATTTTCATACCTTTCACAAGGGCTCCAATGCCTTGCAGATTGCCGTGGCAGCCGCCTGTGAAGACGACATCTTTCACAATGCCGTTTTCTACTTCGAAATCAATCACTCGTGAGCATGTGCCGGTAGTTAGATACTGATATTTCATCGTATTATATTACGTTTTTGTTACATTTTATTTTAACGATGCAAATTTAGATAAAAATTTCTGAATTTTTATCTAAATTTGTATTATTGATACACGCAAGTAATGAATATTGACGATGGAAACTGCGCATAGGATATTGGTTGTGGATGATGAGGAAACTCTTAGGGAGGGTCTTAAGACATATCTTGAATTTGAAGGATATAGTGTCACCGCTTTTGCCAGTGGGGAAGAGGTGCTCCAATCAGATCTTTCGGATGTGGATCTCATATTGCTTGATATAATGATGGGTGGAATGTCGGGAATGGAGTTAGCGCAGATCCTTGCTCAAGATGTCAAGACATCTGATATTCCAATAATTTTTCTTACTGCCAAGGATTCGGAGGAAGATATGGTGAAGGGCCTGAATTTAGGTGCTGACGATTATATCGTAAAACCATATTCAATCCGCAATGTGATAGCCCGCATAGAGGCTGTTTTGCGTAGATCTTCAAAGAGGAAACATTCTTCCGGCATCTCTTGCGACAGAAACTCTTTGGTTTGCATGGTTGACGGAAACGCACTCATATTGCCAAGAAAGGAATTTGAGATACTTGCTCTTTTGCTTGAAAACAAAGGCCGTATATTCACACGTGAAGAACTTCTTCAACGAATATGGCCCGAAAAGACTATTGTGACAGATAGGTCGGTGGATGTGCACATCACAAGGTTAAGAGGGAAAATATCACCTTATGGAAAAAATATAATATCAAGGTCGGGTTATGGGTATGGATGGAATGAAATCTAATTTCCACACACGCATATTTATAATGGTGCTCGCCATTTGCTGGGTGCTGGTTGGGGGATTCATGATATTTCAATATGATCGTGAACGTCAATTCAAAACGTCATTGCTCGACACCCAGCTGCAAATGTATAACTCCCGTATCATCGAGGAGCTGAGAAGCGGAGAGAGTGTCGAGCAGATAGTTTCGCGTATAGATGCTCCAATTGAAGAATTGAGGTTTACCTTGATAGACCACACCGGAAAAGTTATTTATGATAATAATGACCGAACTCCGTTTCCTTCTTCTGATCACAGCACGCGACCGGAGGTGGTCATGGCACGTCAATATGGGAAAGGTCACGCAACTGCCAGACATTCGGAGAGTGATGACATAAATTATTTCTACTCCGCCCAACTCGGGGATAACGGTATCGTGGTTCGTTCTGCTGCCCCTTATAATCATTCTCTTGATGATTTTCTTGCGGCAGACCGTACTTTGATATGGATTATGGGGGGCTTGACTTTGTTGATGAGTCTGATTGCTTACTGGGCAACCAGAAAGATTTCCACAAGTATTGAACGCCTCAACAGGTTTGCGGAAAAAGCAGAACGTGGAGAAAAAATATATGATGACGAGGCTTTTCCCGATGATGAACTTGGTAGTATTGCCAGTCATATAGTCAGACTGTATGCGCAAAGGGATGAGCGCCATAGAGAGGCGATCATACAGGAACGTGATAAAATACGGTTGAAAAAACAGCTTACAAATAATATCAATCATGAACTGAAGACTCCTGTGGCGTCGATTCTTGTTTCCCTCGATCTTTTACGCGATCATCCGGAGATGGATGAAGTGAGAAAAAAAGAATTTATCGAAAGGATTCATGTTAACGCTCGCAGACTTGAATCTTTATTGAAGGATGTTTCAGCAATCACTCGAATGGATGAGGGTGCGGAAATGATTTCCAAAGAGGAAATCAACCTCACCGAACTTGTGAAGGGGATTGTTGATGAAGAGCAGGCAAGAACATCTATAAAGATTATTCTGGATATGCCGGAGATAGCGGTGAAAGGAAATAAACCGTTGCTGGATTCTGTGTTCAGAAATCTTATTGATAATGCAATCGCCTATAGTGGAGGAGAAAAAATCGAGGTGAAAGGAGATAAGGAGGGGAATTTTGAAGTGTCGGATGATGGTTGTGGTATTGCTCCGGAGCATTTACCTCATATCTTCGAGAGATTTTATCGTATAGATGCCGGGCGTTCGCGCGAAGCCGGCGGTACAGGTCTCGGTCTTTCAATTGTCAAGAATGCCATTAATCTTCATGGCGGCGATATCCGCGTTGTCAGCAATAATGGCGTAACATTCTATTTCAACCTTAAGTAGGGAAAAATTCAGGAGCTGTCACAAACGGTAATGTTTGGAGTATAATAAATATCCGACTGCAGAAGAGATTACTCTAAAGTTGGATAAATAAACAGCTTCTAAATTTCAATCCGTACTTATGAAACACCCAGTCCTCGCATCGTTATTGTGTGCTACTGTTGCAACTGCTTCAATGGCTCAGTCGGAGGTGGCTGATAGTATTAAACCCAAAGAACTTGAAGAAATTGTTGTGGAGGCAACCCTACAACAAACTTCGGCGCAGAAATCAACATTCATTCCGACCAATAGGCAAAAGAATGCTTCGCAGACCGGTGCAGAGCTGATAGAGAGAATTGGTATACCTCAACTGAGGGTGTTGGCTGACGGGCGTATAGAGACTAATTCCGGTAAGAATGTAGCTGTCTTCATTGACTTTATCCCGGCATCAAATAATGATTTAAAAGCCATGCGCATGGCGGATGTGAAAAGGGTAGAATATTATGAATATCCATCCGATCCTCGGTTACAGGGGAATCAGTACGTGGTCAATTACATAATGGCAAAATATGAATACGGAGGTTATATCAAAGGATTCGGACATGCCAATTTGCTTAGTTATTCCGAACAGCTTCTCGGAAATATAAGATTCCAGTATAAGAAAATGACATATGATCTTATGGGATATGGATGGAATATGGATAATGATCATTACGGTTCCGAGCTTACAGAAACATATAGGTTGCCACAGGAAGATGGAACCGTCAGGATCTTCGATAGATATTCCAACACCAAATCATCTAAAGAAAAAAGACAGAATTATTTTGCTGCATTCAAGGCAACATATAATTCTCCGAAGATTCAAGCGTCATCTCAGATCAACGGAAGTATAAATCGCATTCCTCGTTCTGATCGCGCCGGAGAAGTGTTGTATTCCTCTTCTATTTTTCCGGCATCTGAATATTCGTCAACCCTTAATAATTCCGCTAAATTTATATCATATGACGGATACTATTTCTTTATTCTTCCAAAGAATAATTCCATTACCTTCACACCTTCATACACATATTCGCATACAGAACAAAATACATCTTACATCGAAAACGGGTATTCACCTATTCTTAATGGCGCTGTCGATAATACCAACCAGATAAAGACAGATTTAAAATTTAATCATAGTTTCGGCAAGTTTGGCAATATTCTCGCCATTGTGAGTGGGGCATATGAATATAACCGCACTAAATACTCCGGAACGGCAACATCTTTGGATAAATCAAAATCATCTCGAATCGGCATTGGAGCTACATATAACGTCAGCGTTGGTAATTTTTATGGCTCTACTGGTTTCGGATGGGATTGGGAAAAAATGCAGTTTGGTGATTTTAGCGATAATCCCTCTGCTCCGTGGTTTGATCTTTCTTTGCAGTATGGATTCAAAGAAAAGCATTCTGTTTCCACTACATTTCATTATAGCACCTGGTCGCCCTCTGCAAGTTATAAAAGCACAAACATAATTCAGTCAACCCCTTTCTTGAAATATACAGGAAATCCGAGTCTGGTTCCATTCAAGAGTTATGATGTTGATTTGAGATACACCTGGTTGCCCAATAACAATTGCAGTCTGAGTGCATTTGGTTGGGCATGGATGGTTGACAATAGATATGCTTTCGACTATGAGGCAACATCCGCAAGCATTGTGCGCACAATAAAACAGCCTATGGGAAGCTATGCACAGGGAAAATACGGAATTACGGGCACTTTATATTTTCTTAACCGTACGCTTGTGTTCACCGGTCAGGTAGGACATGTTCTTAATCATAACGGAGTTCCATATAACATTGATCACTCTTTTATTGATTGGTATGCCCGTGTTCAATATTATCTTAAAAACTGGAACTTCTCATTAACATATATTTCTGACAATGCAAATGCCGACGGTTGTATGAACGGCATATGGGTTAAAAATAAAAATGACTGGTATATAACGGTCGGTTGGTCAAATTCGAATTGGAATATAAGAGCTAATTTTATTAATCTTACGCGTTGGAACTGGCAGAGTGCTACTCAAGAGATGCACAGTGAGTGGTATGATACATTTGAGAAATTTTATAACGGTCATAGTCATGCTTTGATACAATTATCGGCAACATACACTTTCGGATTTGGTAAAAAAGTAAAAAGAGATAATGAACCGGGAGTGTCAGGCTCTGCCGCCTCAGGCATATTGAAATAAACTACATGCTGCGTTATTAAAGAACCTCAACTTTCCGCTTGCGTAAGTTGAATTAATAAAAACTTAACAGAAACAACATCTTTAGGAAACATTATTACATGAATTTTGCACGAGAACTTGATTAAATAAATTCATTTTATCGTGGAATTATGGACATATTGTTTTTAGGGATAGTTGTTTTTCTGTTTCTTCTTGCCGTTTTTGATCTATCGGTAGGAGTTAGTAATGATGCAGTTAATTTTCTAACCTCTGCCGTTGGCTCAAAGGCAGCGACATTCAAGACTATTATAATAGTTGCGTCTGCCGGCGTTTTTATAGGCGCTGCGATGAGCAACGGAATGATGGATGTGGCGAGAAACGGGATATTCCGTCCGGAGAGTCTGTCTTTTTATGATGTAATCGCCATTTTTATGGCTGTAATGGTAACAGACATCATACTTCTTGATATCTTCAATTCTTTGGGAATGCCCACATCAACCACTATATCTCTCGTTTTCGGGTTGCTCGGAGCAACGTTTGTTGTAGCTCTCTTCAAAATGGCTGCTCCGGAATCCACGCTGGGGCTGGGAGATTTGCTAAATGCAGAGAAAGCGTTGTCTGTGATAGTGGGAATATTCCTGTCTGTGGCGATAGCATTCATATTTGGAACGGTCGTGCAATTTCTTGCGCGTCTCTTGTTCACTTTCGAATATAAGAGTAAACTTAAATGGAAGGTTGGATTGTTCGGAGGAGTAGCCTGTACCGCCATAGTTTATTTCATGCTTTTAAAGGGAATAAAGGATCTCACGATAATGACACCTGAACTGAAGCTTTGGATCAATACGCACACAGCATTGATTCTTGCGTCATCTTTTGTCATTTTCACTATTATCGCACAGGTGTTGTATCTTTTAAAAATAAACGTTTTCAAAGTTGTGGTGCTTATAGGCACGTTCTCACTTGCCATGGCGTTTGCAGGAAATGATCTTGTAAACTTCATAGGAGTGCCGTTGACGGCACTTGCTTCTTATCAGGATTATGCTGCGGCAGGCGGCGGAGATGCTCAATCGCATATGATGGGTGTGCTCAATCAATCGGCTAATACTCCAATTTATTTTCTGGTGGGAGCGGGCATGATCATGGTTGTGTCGCTTGCCACTTCTAAGAAAGCGCGACAGGTAACTAAGACCACTGTCGGTCTTAGTTCAAAAAGTCAGGGAGAGGAGCTTTTCGGTTCTTCACGTATTGGAAGGGCTGTGGTGAGAATGGCACTGAATTCATATTTCTGGGTCAGTCAACATACTCCCGAGAGTGTGAAGCGGTGGGTGAGAAGACGTATGGACAACAGTGTCACCCAAGAAGAAGATGGAGCGGCATTCGATCTTGTGAGAGGTGCTGTGAATCTAATGATTGCGAGTATGCTTATTGCGTTCGGTACTTCCTTAAAACTTCCGTTGTCAACAACATTCGTCACGTTTATGGTCGCTATGGGTACATCGCTTGCCGATCGGGCATGGGGGAGGGAGAGTGCCGTATTCCGCATCACAGGTGTAATTTCAGTGATTGGAGGATGGTTCATCACAGCCGGTTTTGCTTTTATCGGAGCCGGTCTGGTGGTTTGTGCGATGCACATGGGTGGTATTCCTGTGATGATTGCCGGAGGAGTGATTGCAGTTGTTCTTCTAATCCGTAGTAATATCAGGTTTCGTAAAAAACAAAAAAGAGAGGACAAGGAAACGTTGTTCCAGACTATTCTTTCAACCGAGAACATTGATGAGGTCTGGCGTCTGTTTCTTGTCTATGTCAATGAAAAAGAGAAAATGTTTCTGCAATTTGCCGGTGAGAATTACAGACTTGTAACCGATGGCTTTATAAATGATAATTCCAAGTTGCTCTCGAAAGCCGAAAAAGCGCTTGTTGCTGAGAAGGATGTGCTTAAAGGGCAGCGTAGAAAGCTTACGTTATGTCTTCGCAAAGTAAAACCGGAGATTGCTATTGAAAAAAATACATGGTTTCATCTCAGCAATAATATGGCGATGTCAATGACATATAATCTCAGAAGAATAAATGAGATTTGCAAAGAACACGTTGATAATAATTTCCGCCCGTTGCCAAAGCAATTTCATCATTCTTATAATGATGTCTGCGAAGCTATTGTCGATGTCTTAAAGCAATCAGAAAATGCAGTAGGGGAGAATTGCCCCGAAATGATCGATGGTTTGAGACAGAGATGTGAAGAAATCAAGAGAAAATTGTCACGTCTCACTCGAGAGGTTTATGATCACTTGCAACGTGGTGATGCCGATAATATGACCGTAGCGTATGTATATCTTAACGTTCTGCAAGAAAGTCAAGAGTTTGTAACGTCACTCCGTAAGATGCTGAGGGCAGCCGGAAAGCTTAATCTTGCCCCTTCGTCATACAGAAGCTTTACGGAAGCACGCTATTAAGAGAAATGATCTACATCCAAACATTATAGCCTAAAAGGGCTGCAATTCCATAGAGTGCCGTCAGAATTCCAAAGGCAATTATAAAATTTAGAATATACTGAACCCATTTATTGGCGAATCGTTTTCTGATTACACGCTCAATGGGCTCCATAATAAGTACGAATGCAATGCATACTATTATAATAACTATCCACATAAATGTTTTTTTATAATTAGATGCAAAATTATAAAAATTTTAATTTGTGATTCCTATTTTTTTAACGAAATATTTGCAGGAATAAAAAAAAAGATGTAACTTTGCATCGCTTTTAAGGAAAGCACATGGTGAGATTAGCTCAGTTGGTTAGAGCGTCGGATTGTGGTTCCGAAGGTCGTGGGTTCGAGACCCACATTTCACCCCTAAAAAAGAAAGGATTCTTCATTTGAAGAATCCTTTCTTTTTTACTTAATCGGGCTTGCCCGATTAATGTGTGCGAATAAACCGGAAGATGGTATCATAAGCGGCTTCGCGATGGGATTTGAGGGATAGAATCAAATCATGGATGCCGCTATCAATAGCGCATACCTGGCGAACATGACCAAGTTTTTCACCCCGTTTCTGAATCATTTCCGGATCCAACACGCAGTCGCCGGTGTGAAACTCCGGGGTATAGTTGCATCCCGAGATTTTGCGTGAACTATGCATCACGAGTATGGGCACCGTTATATGTGATGCTTTTTTCATCAGTTCAGACTGGGCATGATTTATGGAACCGACCCAGCTGAATGTAACCGGTGGAGAATAAATCATTTTCCAGTCCGTATTATAGGTCCATTCTCCGTCGTATTCCTTCAATAAGGAATAAGCATAACCATCACAATGACTTTGCTTGATTTTGCTGTTTTTAGAAAATTTACTCAGAAATTCGATAAAGGGGGCACCAACATTGCGCATGATGGGGGAGAAATTCCATTCGAGGAACGGGCTGTCGGTTACAACTCTATTCACGCCAACGCGAGCTCCTTTTATGGCAGCCATATAGGCGACGGTGAGACCTCCGGTGCTATGACCGGAGAGTGTTATGTCTGTGTTGCCGTCGCGACGTATCTGCGCCAATGCAGAATCAATGTCTTCGAAATATTCTTTCTGTTGGCGCACATTGAATGGATATTGCCATGGTTGCCAGCTGCGTCCGTAACGCCTGAGGTCTACGGCATAGAAATTGAATCCGGAATCAACAAATATTTCACCCATTTCTTTTTGGAAGAAATAATCGTTGAATCCATGCACATATAGATACGCTTTTCGTGTCTTTTTAGGGGAGAGCTTGCGTATGATGGTAGACCTGCATGGCCCGTCGAATGCCTCGCCATGGTTCACGTATCTGGCTTCATACCCTTCAAGAATATCCGGATGCCAGGTAGTGTCGGTGGTAGGTGTTTTAGGACCGGTGTATTTTTCCGGAAAATGCCATTCTCCCGAGGCGAAAGCCGCTCCGAGTATCAACATCATCGGTATCAGGAGTTTTCTCATACGCGTTATTTTTACAATACGGACTATTCGCGGTCTTTATGCACTCTCAGAATCTCAATTTTCTTACAGAGCATCTTCATATAGCCCTCGAGTTTAATCTGCCGGCTTCTTGAAGAATACAGCATCCAGGTTGCAGACACCATTTTTTTATAATCTTCAGGCATCTGCCAATTGCCTTTTATTTTGCCGTTTTCAAGATAAACAATCTTTACCGGATTGAGTTCGTTATCGGCAATAAGTTGTGCGACTGAGTCAGCCTGCGCACCTGAAAACATCACTGTATTCAATCCTTCCCGACGGTAGTTGAGCGCTTGATCATGAGGCACGACTGCTGATTCTGCAGAGAGATCTCCACTTTCAACACGTATGCTATTGAATGTCGAACCTTTGAGGGCGGCAATTATCTCAAGGCGTTCACCGTTTGAGATGCGAGCCACAAGTCCTGTGTTCTGAAGAGGATAGCGGTTTTGCCAGCCATTGAAGATGTAGTAACTCTCCACTTCGCGGGAATTGTCTACAACAGTAAAATCGCGAAGCCAGGTGTTGACATTATCAGTGAGCACCTTGATCTCGTTTTCACAGGAATCTATCTGATGTTCTGCGGCTGCAATGGAATCTGCCAGAGAGTTCTTATATTCATTTTTTGCTTTCTCCTTGTCGGCATTGCCGCCCGCACAAGAAGCGAGCAGCATTGCCGGAAGAAGAAATGATATGATTTTCTTCATCGAAAATTATACTATTAAGATTATGCAAGTGGCTGATGTGCATCACGGAGAAGGTCATTCACTGTTTTCACAGGGTTGAATGTTTCAGCAGGCACTTCAACAAGAATTGTGTTCCAGTCGCTCATCGCGCCGTTCCACAGACCGGGAAGCTCAAGGGCTTTGATTTCTACACCCTCACGGCTCTTTAAAGAGATGAAGCCTGTGGCTTTGTCGACATATTGCGGAAGATTGAATTTCTCTCCTTTGTAATTGCGGTTGGAAACAACGAGATCAACAGGATTGAAGTGCGTGGCTTCTTTCATCATTTTCATCGCCTCTTTATTCTTTGGATCAATCTGGGACGCTTCGAGAATCTGCGGAGAAACAGTGCCGTCAGGATTGTATGCGAGATACGGACCGCCACCGGGTTCTCCTTCATTTTTAACCATTCCGCAGACGCGTGTGGGACGATTGAGTTTTGCGAAGAGATAGGTGGCTTTTTCATCATCGCTCATGTTGTCTGCGCCATCATGTGTGATGCAAAGTACATTGCGTGTGAAGTGAAGCATCTCGTCGAGTTCATCTTTTGAGGGAGTGCCTTTTTCGAGTTTCTTGCAGTATTCGTTAATTTTTTGTTTTGTGGCAACGAGAATACCTCCGATTATCTTCTTATAAAGCACAGTCGCTTCGCGACGCTCATCAGGAACAACGTTGTCAATGTTTTTGATGAATATTACATCGGCATCAAGATCATTAAGATTTTCAATGAGCGCACCATGTCCCCCGGGACGGAAGAAGAGTTTTCCGTTTTCACGATAAGGTGTGCCATCAAGGTTGGAGGCGATAGTGTCGGTAGAGGGTTTCTGCACGCTGTAGGTCACATCGAAGGTAACGTCATATTTATGACCGAGATGTCCGGCTGCTTCTTCAACTTTTGCTATTACCAATGGGAGATGCTCTTGGGAAACGGTGAAATGCACGTTTACCTTACGGTCTTTTCCTGCAGCATACATTGCTCCCTCTGCGAGATGTTCTTCAAGAGCAGCGCGCGATGTTCCGATCACTTTGTGGAACTGAAGAAGAGCTTTGGGCAAATAACCGTAGTTGAGACCTTCTTTGCCGATGAGTGCCTGAGCAATATCCTTATAGCGTTTTTCTTTTATAAGAGTATCAACGCTTTTATCGTAGAGCGAGAGACAGATGAAATTGAGTCGGGGGAAGAACGCGAAATCTTCAATCCTTTCGAAGAAATGCTTCATGAAATCATTATCGGGTTTATCCTTCTTTCCGTTAACGAAAGAGAAAACATCCTTGAACATTCTTGAAGCCGCGCCACTTGCAGGAACCATTTTCATTACGATTCCACCTGCGGCGAGGAATTCATCCCAGCATTTCACGGCTGTTGCTTTCATATCGTCAGACAAGGCAGATATGCCGTGTCCCACAGTTGCCGGGGCTTCAATTTTGAGATAGGGGAAACCTTCGACGAGCATTGAGAGCTCTTCACTAAGTTTTTCTTCGGAAATACCTTTTTCATTCAGGGTCTCGATGTCGAGTTCTTCTAATTTCATTATATTCAATATTTAATGTTTAATTTTCAATAAAGAATGTCAGTTACGGCTGTCGGAATCTCTTGGTCTCAGTCATAATCTCTGACATATTTTCTATCTTAAGTGCAAATTTAGCATTAATTTTGAGATAATCATTACATGTTATCTTAGAAACTGTTTAAATTGATGTAAAATCCACCAAGTGTTTGGATATAAGATGCGTTGTTTTTCTGATGGCATTTTAAACTATTTCGGACTATTGATGTCTTAAAGATTGTGAGAAACAGCTTATAAAACTTCTCCACTATAAAAACAATGAGAAAAATTTTGCTTGCTTTTGCATTGATGACAGCTTTTACAAGTGTTGCGGTAGCCGCAATTGTGAAAGGTCGTGTTGTCGATTCCGATTCGCAGCCTTTGCAAGGTGTAACAACCCAGATTATCCAGTATCCGGATTCCGTAAGAAAAGGATATATGATTACTACGGCGAAGGGTGGTTTTAGTTTCAAAGGAATAAATCCAGGTAATTATGTTATCAACTTGTCGATGGTTGGAATGGATGATATTCGAAAAATCATTGAGGTGAAGGATACGACAACAACACTTGATGTCGGCACACTCACAATGACCGAGACTTCGGTTACTCTCAATGACGCAGTTGTCACGGCTGTCAAGGCAGCTGTTGTAGCAAAACAGGATACTATAGAATTCAATGCCGGATCATTCAAGACGCAGGCTAATGCATCAGTTGAGGATCTTTTGAAGAAACTTCCGGGTGTGGAAGTCGATTCTGATGGAAAAATAACTTCAGGAGGGAAGACTGTTTCCAAGATTCTTGTGGACGGAAAGGAGTTTTTTGGTGATGATACAAAAATGGCTACAAAAAATCTTCCATCGGAACTTGTAGACAAAGTTCAGGTAGTTGACCGCAAAAGTGATCTTGCGAGAATAACAGGTGTTGACGATGGTGAAGAAGAGACCGTGATTAATCTTACGGTTAAGAAGAATATGAAGAACGGTTGGTTTGGCACTGTTGAAGGTGGTTATGGCACAGACAAACGTTATGAAGGAAAGTTCAACATTTCAACCTTTACCGACAACAATCAGATTTCTATAGTCGGAGGTGCCAACAACACAAATGATCTCGGTTTCATGGATTCCGGCAGAGGTCGTTTCTCAAGTTTTGGATCATCTGGCGGCATCACAGCTTCCCAGCAGCTGGGACTTAATTTCAATCTTGGTAAGACTGACAAGTTTCGTGTGGGTGGAAACATATTCTACACTCATACCGACCGCGATGCCGAGTCGGCAACCAATACCGAATATCGTCAGACCGGGCGCAACGAATTCAAGAGCAGCCCAAGTTCTACTCGTGACAAGGGGCATAATCTAAGGGCTGATCTCCGGATGGAGTGGAAGATAGATCCCAATAATACACTTGATTTCAGACCCCAATTCAGCTTCAACAACCGTAACACGCAGTCGTGGGGCGAGAGCTACATGTATAACAATGGTTTTGGTGGAGACCTTATCAATAGTGATATCAGCAAAAGGTTTAATCACGGCACAAGTTATAATGCTTCGGGTAGATTGATTTTCAATCATAATTTCCCTTCTAAGCCAGGGCGTTCGTTCAGTGTGCAGGCAAGTTATGAATTCTCCGATACCAAGCAGCATTCCACAACCTGGAGCGATATTGAATACTATCTTACTTCAGATACAGAAGACAATGATGATAAACTGTATCGCTTTCTTGATAATCATCAGTGGAACAACTCTGTTGGAGCACGCCTTACATGGACGGAGCCACTGGGCGATGTGAAGCGCGGTAATTTCCTGCAGGTCGCATATCGGTTCCAGTATAGATTCAATAATGCCAACAAGGATACATATAATATTCCGCTTCCTGAAGACTTGACAGGATTCACTCCTGTGGATTTCTCGACTCTTCCGGAGTATGCCATATTCGATACGGATCTTTCCAACCGTTTCCGCAACAAATTTGGCACACAAGAACTTCAAGTGGGGTATAAAAAGATAAACAGTAAATACAATCTCGAAGCAGGTCTTGTGTTTTCACCCTCAAGCAGTGCGAGTGAAGACCTTCTTAATTCAAACAGAAACATTCCAACTCAATGGGTATGGAATGTGGCTCCATTCGCGAGATTCCGTTACAGGTTCAACAAGACAAAATCGATACGTGCAGACTATCGCGCGAGAACCTCGGCTCCTTCGCTAACCCAGCTACAGCCTGTGGCAGATGAATCGGATCCTTTGCATATTACACGTGGTAATCCTGATCTGAAACCAACGTTCACCCAGTCGTTGAATGTTCATTTCAACAATTACAATCAGGATTCACAGCAAGCCATGATGTCAATGTTGCGTCTTCAATATTCCCAGAATGTTATTGTCAATAAAACCGTTTCAGATCCTGAGACCGGTAAAAGGGAAACAACATATGCGAACGCCAATGGCAATTTCTCTGGCACGGGTATGTTTATGATCAACCAACCCTTCCGCAATCGAAAGTGGCGTTTTTCAGCTCGCGCAATGGCAAGTTATTCGTCGATGGCAGGTTATATCAATGGCGACTTCAATCGTTCCGGTAATTTGAGACTCTCTCCGAATTTAGGGATGACTTTCACATGCGATGTCTTCCAGATGTCTGTCAATCCGACATATTCTTTCAATATGGCGACCAATTCTCTTCCCAACCAGGAGAATCTTTATACACACGCATATGGATTCCGCACGGATGCCTCTCTTTATCTTCCCTTTGGATTAGAGGTCAATACCGATCTTGATTTTGATAAGACCACAGGATATTCCAATGGCTTCAATTCTGTGTCATGGCTCTGGAACGCCCAGATTTCTTATAGTTTATTGCGCGACAAAAGTCTTACGTTGAGTGTTCGGGCATACGACTTGCTTGGACAGAAAAAGAACATCTCGCGATCTGTCAGTGCGAACGGCACTATTACCGATAGCCGATACAATGATTTGACGCGGTATGTGATGTTCGGAATCTCCTATACATTCAACACTCTTAAGAATAAGAAACGTCCAGAGATGGACAACTTTGACGGTCATCCCGGTCCGCCTCCGGGTGATGGACCGAGAGTACGCGGAGGACGCGGCGGCATGCACCGAATGGGTCCTCCTCCGAGACGCTAATACTGCCTTATTGGCGCAGCCTTTACATACGGACAACGTCTTTCACCCCTTTCACCGTCTTGATCTTCTTGATCAGGGCGGTGAGTTGTCTATTGTCGGTCACTCCAATCACGAGATATCCCTGGAAGATTCCGTCATGTGAATCTATGGAGATATTTCGCAGCATTGTGTTAGGCTCTTTGGAAATGATGGACGTGATGTTTGCCACAATGCCGATGTCGTCATTACCGATGACACGCAGTGAAGCGGGGAGCATCTCTCCGCTTTTGCCGCTCCAGTTGGCACGAATGATGCGATAGGGGTAACGTTCGCGGATATGAAGGGCATTCGGGCAGTTGGTCTTATGAATCTTTACCGAACCATCAGAAGATATGAATCCGAAAACGTCATCTCCATATATCGGGTTGCAGCATCTGGCAAATTTATAATTGAGTCCGTTGATACTCTTTTCTCCGATTACCAGCACATCGTTCTTAGGTGTGTCTTCCTTGGGGGTGATAAGCTGGAATTCTTCTGCTGACACATGTTCAGTCTCAACCTCTCGGGTTGTGGCAGCCACATATGTGTTGAGGAAACGTCCGGCATCGATTTTATTATCACCCATGTCGGCAAAAAATTCTATCGCTGATTTATATCCATGTTTCTTTATGAGACGCATCAGTTCCGCCTCATCGATTTCAATCTTGCGGTTTTTTGCCCTGCGACCCAATGCCTCCTTCCCAATATCGGCAAGACGTTGCTTTTCTTCGTTAAGACTCTGTTTGATTTTGTTACGGGCTTTGGAGGTGGTAACGATATTCAACCATTCCTGTCGCGGAGTCTGGTTTGTTGCCGTAAGGATCTCAACCGTGTCACCATTCTGTATCTTATAGTTGAGACGTTTGTGGGCTCCATTTACGACAGCTCCGGTGCAGTGTGCGCCGACATTGGTATGAATATGAAATGCGAAATCAAGAACGGTAGCACCCGCAGACATCCTGAACAAGTCACCCTTCGGGGTAAATGCGAATACTTCCTGTCCGAATGCATCAGCCTTGATGTTCTTCATCAATTGCATCGGACCAGCCTCTGCTGTTTCAAGGATATCGCGGATATTGTTCATCCACTTGTCAGAGCTGTCTCCTTTTCCCCCTTTATATCGCCAATGGGCGGCAAGTCCCTTTTCCGCGACAAGATCCATACGTTCGGTGCGGAATTGCACTTCTACCCATTTCTGTCCCGGACCCATGACGGTGGCATGCAGGCTCTCGTAACCATTGCTTTTGGGTAACGAAATCCAGTCTTTCATACGGGCAGGATTGGCTGTGTACATATCCGCGAGAATGGAATAGGCAAGCCAGCAATCCTGCTTTTCGCGATCGCGGGGGGTGTCTATAATTACGCGAATGGCAAAAAGGTCGTAGATACCCGGCAGATCCACTTTCTGTTTTTTCATCTTGTTCCAGATGGAAGAAATGGATTTCGTGCGTCCTTTGATTGTGAACTTCAGTCCAGCCTCAAGAAGTCGTTCTTTCACCGGTGCAATAAATTCACTGATATATTGATCGCGGGAGCGTTTGGTTTCATTGAGTTTTTTTGCAATTTGCGTGTAGATCTCGCGATTGGTATATTTAAGAGAAAGATCTTCGAGCTCACCTTTTATCTTGTACAATCCAAGACGATGGGCAAGCTGGGCATAGAGGCAGTTTGCTTCGAATGCAACATTTCGCACCCATTCCTCATCAGGATGATGATTTATGGAGCGCATGAGCATAAGGTTTTCCACAATCATTATGATTATCACGCGGATGTCGTGGGCGAGGGCAAGCATTAGTCCTCGGAAATTTTCCTGATTGTGCGCCGAGTTTCGATTGCTGAATTTAGATACGTTTGCGATCCCCTCCAACAGACCTGCAATATCCTCGCCCCATTCTTTGCGAATGGTTTCGATTTGTTGCAGACCCTCATGATAGAGAGGATAGAGCAGTATGGCGATAAGGATGTTATGGTCCGGGTCAACCATATCCGCAAACGCACAAGCCGTTTTGAGGGCAAGAATTGCATGAGATATTCCCTGAGAGGAGTGGGGCTTAACGCTTCGACGCATGCCATTGCGTAGGAGCTGACTGAAGCGTAAGAGCTCGTCTTCCGAAAGGTGCGGAAGAAGTCGGGAATTGATTTCTATTGCAAGAGATGCCACCTCACGAAGTTCCTGGTGGCTCAGTTTTTCTACCTGTAAATTTTCCATTATATAATTTAAACGGCATCTATGCCCATGTCGGATACAAAATTACAAAAAAAATTATTAAATTTGCATCCCAAACAGATATATGATGGAAATTATAAAGCCTGAAATTGAAGGGTTGCTTATTTTGCGCCCGAAAATCTTTACTGATTCACGAGGATATTTCTTCGAAAGCTATAGTAAAAAGAATTTTGACGATGCCGTTGGTTATCCTGTAGAGTTTGTACAAGACAATCAATCCAAATCGAGTTATGGAGTGGTGCGTGGACTTCATTTCCAGCGTCCCCCATATGCTCAGTCAAAGCTTGTAAGATGTATAAAGGGTAGGGTTCTTGATGTGGCTGTTGACCTGCGTCGTGATTCTCCCACATTCGGAAAACATGTTGCCGTGGAATTGTCGGAAGAAAACAATGTGCAGTTTTTCATCCCACGTGGGTTTGCTCACGGTTTTTCCGTCTTAAGTGAAGAGGCGGTGTTCCAGTATAAATGCGACAACTATTATGCCCCTCAGGCTGATGGCGGAATCTCTCTGCATGATGATTCCCTCGGCATCGACTGGCGCATAGCTCCGGAGGATATGATTCTTTCCGAGAAAGACTCTCATCATCCAAAACTTAACGAAATTGTCTCACCTTTTTGAAAAAAATAATATTATGAAGAATATTTTGATCACCGGCGGTGCCGGATTCATCGGATCTCATGTGGTTCGTCTTTTTGTGAATAAATATCCTGATTATAATATTGTCAATCTCGACAAGCTTACATATGCCGGCAATCTTGCCAATCTTAAGGATATTGAGGATAAACCCAATTATAAGTTTGTTCGCGCTGACATCGCCGACATCGATGAGATCCGTCGTATCATACGCGAAAACAAGATAACAGGTATTATACACCTTGCCGCTGAGAGTCATGTTGACCGTTCAATCAAGGATCCATTTACATTTGCCCGTACTAATGTTATGGGAACGCTCTCATTATTGCAGGCTGCAAAAGAGTATTGGGAGTCACTGCCCGAGAAATATGAAGGTAAGCTCTTCTATCATATCTCAACAGATGAAGTGTATGGCGCTCTTGAGCTGACAAATCCTGAGGGTGTTGAATCTCCCTTTACCACAAAGGCATCTTCCGAGCATCATCATGCTTACGGAACTGAGTTCTTCCTGGAGACAACAAAATACAATCCCCATTCACCATATTCGGCTTCAAAAGCATCGAGCGACCATTTCGTGCGTTCATATCATGACACCTATGGAATGCCGACATTGGTGACGAATTGCTCGAACAACTATGGACCTTATCAGTTCCCAGAGAAATTGATACCGCTCTTCATCAACAATATCCGTCATCGCAAACCTCTTCCAGTATATGGCAAGGGAGAGAATGTTCGCGACTGGCTTTTTGTTGAGGATCATGCGCGTGCCATTGACCTTATTTTCCATAAAGGCAAGGTTGCTGAGACCTACAATATCGGTGGATTTAATGAATGGAAGAATATTGACATCATCAAGGTCGTCATTAAGACAGTTGACCGTCTTCTCGGAAATCCCGAAGGTTACAGCGATGAGTTGATAACATACGTTACCGATCGCCTCGGACATGATATGCGCTATGCCATAGATTCCCGCAAATTGCAGAAAGAACTCGGTTGGGAGCCGTCGTTGCAGTTTGAGGAGGGTATAGAGAAGACCGTGAAATGGTATCTCGACAATCAGGAATGGATGGACAACATCACCTCCGGCGATTACGAACGCTACTACGAGGATATGTACAGCAAACGCTAATTCATTCAAAATCATTCAACTCCACATCACCGCCTCATAGCCCCAAACTTTAACAGACTTTAACCATAATCTGGAGATAAAAATGTGGTGACCTCAACCAAATTTATTCTGGGTCACCACGCTTAACCGTTAAAATCTCATAATAATTCTGTAACTTTGTGGTCGGGTTGGCGTAATCCAATCCACGACATTTTGAAAATAAGAAGCGTTATGCTCATCTTGTAACTTGAAAACCTGAGAGCCTTTCAAATTTGATGCAAGAGATAGCATAGTGGTTCTCACGCATACGGCGT
>CABUVO010000023.1 GCA_902495075.1 uncultured Porphyromonadaceae bacterium | reverse complement strand
TCGGATAATATCGCCGCAGTAGGAGACATATCCCGGATGAATACAATTGGGGAGGGATCCGTAGCCATCTGCTTCAATCCGTGACTCTCCGTCGGCAGCTAATGGCTGCCGAATCCGCTGTGGCTCAAATTCCGGATCTGGCTCAACTTGAGAAAATAAATCCGCGTTCCATCCGCCATATCAGCGTCTTCTCCCGATATGCCGTAGGCATGAAGGAGATCCGCGATGCTACATATCAATAATTTAGATTCCGATTTATCGGGCGCAGCCCGATAAGGTTAAAGGTTATAGGGAATAGGTTAAAGGTGAATTGACACGCCTCAACAAACCGAGTCAACTAAAGATAGGGTTATCATAATCTGACAGTCAACCAAAATTAGGAAAAGACAGACATTGTCACGAAAATATTAACACGGAGGCACAGAGGAACAGAGGTTTAAAGTAATGTGAAATTTTTGAATGTATAATGTTAATTTTCAGGCGCGGAGGGTCTTAACGACCTTACGGAGACACAGAGACCGTAGCTTAAATATCGAGTCAGCCCTTGGAGAGGGCATATAATTATAACCCCACATCGACCGGGAGTTTCTGCAAGGAACGAACCGGTCGGTGTGGAGGTTGGATCTCTTCGCGTCAGACGGCATCGGAGATGTCGAATAGTACCGCGCAAAGTTTATTAATCGACCTCTCCGAGGCCGCAGCGACACGACTTATGTGACCCCCACACCGGTCAAGCACTATTTCATAAGTGCTTAACCGATATGGGGTTATAACCAATCACCCTCTTCGAGGGTTGTCGCGAAATCGGCTCTGACTTCTGTGCTTTACCGAGGGTTGTCGCGAAATCGGCTCTGACTTCTGTGCTTAGCCGAGGGTTGTCTCGGATGGAGTCTCTAACTCTGTGGCTCTGTCAGCATCGCGAGATGCCTCTGCGCCTTCCAATTACACATTCAACATTTCACATTGAACATTAATTAAACCCTCTGTACCTCTGAGTCTCTGTGTTTAAATTGTTGTATCGCAACATCTTAAGCTATTGTCTCAAAAGCTTTTATTCTTCGCTTCTTCGCGTTTTGATTTTATGATGGTAATCGGTGAGGCACGTTTGACAAATTTGTATCGAACAGCAGCTACGACTTGACGCTCACATTAGAGTCTTGCCAATTCTTTCTTTTTACCTATTCCCTTTTACTTTTTACCTTATCGAACCCAGTTCGATAAATGGGGATTTTATTAGTAAATAGGGAGGCGGAAAAATTTTTTCAAAAATTTTTAGGCTGTTTGAACTTTTTTATGCGCGTTATGTTATAAGAGTATAGAAAATCGTTTCATGATGTTAGGTTAGTTCGAAAAAGTATTATGGAAAAACACTTGAATGCGGCTGGTTGCGAAACTAGCCGCATTCGCGTTTATAGATTTAGAACGAGTATTATAAGTAAACGAGTCTATAAGTATTAGAAAGAATACCTGACTCCTAAAGATAGGGTAAGGGTTTTACCCATTCGATGTTCGGGTATTAGCGTATAGCCAGTGCGGAACATGTAAGAGAGATGATCACCTGTCTCTACTGCCGCTTCTCCCTGAATGCCGACATTGAAACGGTTGAAAAAATTACCTGTCATTTTCTCTTTTTTGTTTGTGGAGGCGTCTTTATATTGTCTTACACATAATGATTCTTGAAAATTCGGTCCAACTCCGAAACGTAAACCTACTTTATCGCTAACATTAAACCTGAAACTTGTTATCAGCGGTAGGTTGATATTACAATATTCTTTCCCGAAATAATGTTTTGATCCTCCATATTTCTTAATATGGCAATTATTGATATAATTTGCCTCAATCTGTGGATTAAAACTCCAATGAGGTGTAAAATTTATTTCGTATCCGACACCAATGAAAGCGCCTGCTCCGACATCATGTGTGGAACCTTCAAATTTTTTCTGAATGTCAGGCGTAAGATTGACTCCGGCGGATACATTCCATTTGTTTTGTGCAGTTGCTGATAAAAAAGATGTCATAATTGCAATTGCAAAGGCATAGAAAACTATTCTCTTCATTTTTTTGTTTAAGTTAAGTTTCGCCAGCTTCAACTTAAAGTTTAAAAGTTTAGAAGTTTAATAGTTTATTTGATTCGAGTGGAATTGAGGCTTAATTGGGGTTCAAACAAATAAACTTATAAACTTCAACTTTACGGCTGCGAAAGTTGAATATTGATGTTATCTATACCTAAGACCCGGAATTATATGATTTCCCCTATGCGAAGGAAAAATTTTTTATTGCGAAACAGGTGTAAGTAATTGATTAAGTAAGTAATAAAAATTAACCGATATATGTAAGTAATGAAATCTTGCACTATAAAACTTGTTCTTTTTTGCTGTTTCCCCCTTGTAATTCAGTCGCATATGCCAATATGCTCCATCATTACGCGGCAAAAACATCTCAAAAATAACTGCGTTTTATATGTGCATTAATTTTTCTTACTTACTTAAATTCAACCGGTAATGTTGTATCCGGTCAGAAGTTGCGGCGTTCGCGGTGACGGTAGAAGAAATGGACAGCGATTATTATGGCGATCTCTATAACAGAGACGATAATGAAACGGAGGGTCTCACCATTGCGGATGAGATCCGGACCGAAGATGATTGCCATGGCGAGAAAGTAGAGGGTAAGCACTGATGGCAACCAGATGGATTTCTTTATTGCTTTACGTTTCGGCATTGTTAATGTGTTTCCGGTTCGGGAGCATCTTTGAGATGACGTGAAGCCAATGGGTCAAATTTGCCCGAATCAAGGTATTCGTAAATCTGAATGCAGGCGAGCGCATCCAATGCTGCATAGGCTTGCTGATGTTCTGATAGTTCTTCCGCTTCCCAGTTGGTGAGGCGTTGTCCCTTAGATATGCGCATGTCAAACAGAATTCCGTATATTCGCGAAAGGCTGTTGTCGGCAATCTTGTATTCCTTCACATATTGCTGCAGATCAATAAATCCGTCGGGGTTAATCTTGCAAAGTTTGTTTAGATTGTGGAAATCATCGTGGATGGAGAGACCTATCTTGGTAACGTTTTCGTCTTCAAGAAGTTTTTTTATCGGCTCTGTCAATCCGATATGATTGAGGCGGAATAGAAAACATGTTGTGTGTGATGACAATTGAAGCAATGCAACTTTGTTGGATTGTCCTCTTTTGAAACTGGGTTTGGTCTCAGTGTCGAATCCTATTATTGATTCCTGGTATAATTTCGCGACAGCTTTTTCTGCGTCTGCAGCCGAATCAATCAATATTATGTTGCCCTGATATGAAGCAGCCGGAAGAGTGGCGAGCTCCTCTTTTGAAATACTTACGATTTTGTTATTCTCTTCCATATTGTATCTGCGTTGTTGTGCACTTGGTAATTGTATTCTTAGAGAGAGGGCATTTCCATATATAAGGCATCCGGACAATGATGCTCAAGCCATCGCTTTATATAATTACGGGTATCTTCGCAAATTATTTTGTCTTTATCGAAATGAGAGTTATATATCACTGCAAAAACAGGTATCTCCGCATGACATAATGCCGACAGTGCGAGAAGTGTGTGATTGATGGATCCAAGTCTTCCGTTTGTCACAAGTATTGTGGGTATCTTATGTTCGCGGACATAATCGATTGTCGTGTAATCACCTTTCAAGGGCACCATAAGACCTCCCGCACCTTCAATCAACACATGACCATATTTTTTTTCAAGTGTTTCTGTAGCTGTGGAGATTACCTTAAGGTTTAGTTCTCTACCATCGATTCTTGCAGCGAGTTCAGGGGATGCAGGGTATGTGAATATTTCCGGGGCTGTGATGTGCAGCTTATCTTCCGGCAGCATGCCTGTGCCCATGAGATGGCGGTGCACCTCAATATCCTCACTGAATTCCTTATTGCCTGTCTGAACGAATTTCTGGGTGATTACATTAATGCCGGCATCGAGCATGCCACGGGCTAACCAGCCCGTGGCATAACTCTTGCCTGCATCTGTATCAATTCCCGTGATGAATACGCGGGATGGGAATTTTATTTCTTTAAAATTCATTATAACTGCATGATTACCATGCGAACATGGGATAATCGTTCATCATGTCGTTTACTTTCCGACGAACATCTGCGATTACTGTCTCGTCATCAGCATTGCAGAGAACGGTATCTATGAGTTCGGCGATTGTTTCCATTAGTTCTTCTTTTGCGCCACGTGTGGTGATGGCTGCAGTTCCGAAGCGGAGACCGCTGGTGAGGAAAGGACTGCGGGTGTCGTAGGGCACCATGTTCTTATTGGCTGTAATGTCAGCCTCCACGAGCACTCTTTCTGCCTTCTTGCCGCTCATCTCCGGGAATTTCGGACGAAGATCCACAAGCATGCAATGATTGTCGGTGCCGTCGGAGATGATTTTGTAACCTCTCTTTATGAGAGCGGCAGCGAGAGCGGCAGCGTTTTTCTTCACCTGAAGAGCATATTCTTTCCATTCCGGTTGCAGAGCCTCACCGAATGCCACGGCCTTTGCTGCAATCACATGCTCAAGCGGACCACCCTGCACTCCGGGGAATACGGCTGAATCCAGCAGGGCAGACATTTTTTTGATTTCTCCTTTAGGAGTTTTCTTGCCCCAGGGATTGTCGAAATCTTTCCCCATCAGAATCAGACCGCCGCGAGGTCCGCGAAGGGTTTTGTGGGTTGTTGTGGTTACGATGTGAGCGTGTTTTACTGGGTTCTCAAGTAATCCGGCTGCGATAAGACCCGCAGGATGAGCCATGTCAACCATGAATATCGCACCGATTTCATCAGCGAGTTTACGGATGCGGGCATAATCCCATTCGCGGCTGTATGCGCTGGCTCCGGCTATTATGAGTTTTGGTCGCTCTGCGCGTGCCTTCTCTTCCATCTCTTCATAGTTGACGCGACCGTCTTCAACGTGCACAGTGTAGCTGATAGGCTGGAACATCAGGCCTGAGAAATTTACGGGGCTTCCATGGCTGAGATGACCGCCGTGGCTGAGGTCCATACCCATGAACTTGTCGCCGGGCTGGAGGCAAGCCATGAATACTGCCATGTTTGCCTGCGCGCCGCTATGGGGCTGTACATTTGCCCATTCCGCATCGAAAAGCTTTTTAGCGCGTTCGATAGCGAGATTTTCAGCTTCGTCCACTACCTGGCATCCACCGTAATAACGATGTGCCGGATATCCTTCAGCATATTTGTTGGTGAGGCATGAACCCATAGCACGCATCACTTCATCGCTTACGAAGTTCTCGCTGGCGATCAGTTCGATTCCACGACGCTGACGTAAATGTTCGCGATCGATGATATCAAAAATTTCGTTGTCTCTCTTCATGAATTCTAAATTTATTATGATTTAAGGTTAGCCTCCAAAGTTATCGTAATGTATGCTTTCCGGTTCGACACCGAGATTATAAAGCATATTGTTCACTGCGTTGCTCATCGGACCGGGACCGCACATGTAATACTGTATATCTTCCGGAGCATCATGATCCTTGAGATATTTCTCATACATCACATTATGCACGAATCCGGGAGTGTATTCCACTCCGGCAGCATCCGCAGCAGGATCCGGGCGGTCGAGGGCAAGATAGAACTTGAAATTTGGGAAATCTTTTTCAAGCTGCAGGAAATCTTCAAGATAGAAGACTTCGTTGAGGGCGCGCGCTCCATAGAAATAGCTCATTTTTCGGTCGGTTGTGTGAAGAGTCTTTGTCATCCACATTATCTGGGCGCGAAGAGGAGCCATGCCGGCGCCCCCTCCTACCCATATCATCTCCGCCTTTGAGTCGACTATAGGATGGAAATCCCCATAAGGTCCGCTCATGAGCACCTTGTCTCCCGGTTTGAGAGAGAATATATATGAAGAAGCAATACCTGCAGGCACTTCCTGGAATCCAACCTGAGGTTTCGGCTTGAAGGGGGGCGTCGCAATACGCACTGTGAGCATTATGCGATCTCCTTCTTCCGGATAGTTCGCCATAGAATATGCACGCACGGTTTCTTCATCGTTCTTGGCTTTGAGAGTGAAAAGTCCGAATTTATCCCATGCAGGTATATATTCCTCTCCGATGAGGTTCTTGTCTATATCCTTATCATAATCCATAGAATATTTCGGGATGCGGATCTGTGCATAAGAGCCGGGGATGAAGTTCATATGTTCTCCCTCGGGGAGGCGCACGATAAACTCCTTGATGAAAGTGGCAACATTCTTGTTGGATATAACCTCGCATTCCCATTCCTTGACTTCAAGAGCGGCTTCGGAAACCTTGATCTCCATGTCGCCTTTCACCTTGACCTGACAACCGAGACGCCAGTTGTCTTTAATCTGACGGCGTGTGAAATGCACGGCTTCAGTCGGCAGCATGTCGCCACCACCTGAAGTGACTTGTAGTTTGCACTGACCGCAGCTTCCTTTACCACCGCAAGCAGAAGAAAGGTGCACACCATTCTCACCGAGAGTGGCGAGGAGACTTTTCCCTCCGGCTGCATGAATCATCTTTTTGCCGTCATTGATGGATATGGTAACTTCTCCGCTATTTACGAGCCATCGTTTAGCCACAAGGAGCACCACAACCAGAACCAGCACAATTATGAGGAATATCAACGAGGCAGCCACCACGTTGTTCCATTGAATCATATTGAGTGAATACATTGTCATTTCATATTACAGTTTAATGCCGAGGAAGCTCATGAATGCGATACCCATGAGACCGGTAATGATAAATGTGATGCCTATGCCACGCAGGGGCTTGGGAACATTGCTATAATCGAGGCGTTCGCGGATAGCTGCAAGGCAGACGATTGCCAAAAGCCAACCTATGCCCGAACCTGCGCCATATACTGTAGCTGTCCATGCGTTTGTGAACTCACGTTGCTGCATGAAGAGAACGGCACCTAAGATCGCACAGTTAACAGCGATCAGAGGGAGGAATATACCCAGAGAGTTGTAAAGTCCAGGGGAATATTTCTCTATTACCATCTCCAGGATCTGCACGAGGGCTGCTATCACCGCGATAAACATTATTAGCCCGAGGAAGGAGAGGTCTGCCGAGGCATATTCTTCTCCCAGCCAGCTCAACGCTCCCGGCTGAAGAATATACTGGTTTATGCACCATGTGATCGGAAGAGAGATGAGCAACACGAAAGTTACCGCAACTCCGAGACCGAACGCTGTCTTTACATTCTTCGACACAGCCAGAAACGAGCACATGCCGAGGAAGTAAGCGAAGATCATATTGTCGATGAAAATCGACCGTATAAATAAATTAAGATTCTCCATTTTTTCAATTCAGATTTGCGGTTATTCTTGAAGATCTTTGTTTTTTGCGCGGTGAACCCAAATGATGCAACCCACGAGAATCAGAGCCATCGGAGGAAGAATCATCATACCGTTGTTCATGTATCCGGCTTCATACCAGCTTTGGGGAAATATCTGATAGCCCATGAGGGTTCCGCTGCCGAAGAGTTCGCGGAAGAAGGATACGATCACGAGAATAATGCCATAACCGATACCATTGCCGATGCCATCAAGAAATGCGGGCCACGGACGGTTGTTGAGGGCAAAAGCCTCAAGGCGACCCATGATGATACAGTTGGTGATTATCAATCCGATGAACACAGAAAGAGCCTTGGAAACCTCATAGTTCCATGCCTTCAGAACCTGATCTACGATGACTACGAGGGCAGCCACGACCACGAGCTGAACAATGATGCGGATTGAAGTAGGTATGGTATTTCTCAAAAGAGAGATTATCACGTTGGAGAGGGCAAGCACTGCTGTTACGGAAATTGTCATAACGAGCGCCGGCTCCATTTTTGCAGTGACAGCCAGTGCCGAACAAATACCGAGCACCTGGACGATGACAGGGTTGTCTTTAGACAGAGGATTAATCAGCGGCAGGAATGTTTTCTTAAGATTCATTTCTCAACCTCCTTTCCTTCACTAAGTTTTTTAAAGAATGCTGAATAGGGTTCAAGGGAGTTTTCGAGCATGCGCTGCACACCCTGGCTCGTAATTGTGCCACCGGAGATGGCATGGACATATGCGCCTTCTGCGGGTTCCTGACCGTTTTTCACAACCTTCACTGATTGGAAACCACCTTCGGCATTGAAAATGTCTTTACCTTGGAACTGGTTACTGAAAGCCGGTTTTTCAATTTCTGCACCGAGTCCCGGTGTCTCACCCTGATGAGCGAAATATGCTCCATAGATTGTATCGCCATTGGAATCAAAGGCTATATAACCCCAGATAGGACCCCAAAGGCCTGCTCCGTAAACGGGGATGATATATTTATTTCCTCCGTCTGTCTTGCAAACGAATACGGGGAGTATTCTTTCTGCAGCCGGTTTCTTGACTTCCAGGCTCACGTTGACGGAGAAGGGATCTACATCAGAGTCGATGCGGTTGCCGTCAGTGTTTACGATATAGGAGTCGATGATGTGTGAGGCATAGAGATCACTCACATTCTGATTTTCTGTAGGCACGATGAGTGCGGCGGCAAGGATCTGGCGTTTTGTGTCGTTGGCGATGTTCTCAACCTGTTGTGGACGCAGAGCCTGATAAACGATAGAAAGGACAACTCCCACTATCACCACCAACACCACAGAATAAATCACGGTGTAAAGATTACTTTGTCTGTTCATGGGTATATGATGTTAGGAGTTTTTAATTTCAGAGCGATGTAGACGACGGCGCACATTGGCATTTACAACACAATAGTCGATGAGCGGTGCAAAACAGTTCATCAGTAGCACTGCCAGCATTGCGCCCTCCGGGTAACCGGTGTTGTAGCATCTGATAACGATTGCCACCGCGCCAATGAGGAATCCATAAATGTATTTTCCTGTATTTGTGCGGCATGCGGTGACCGGATCCGTTGCCATGAAGACTATGGCAAACATGAAGCCGCCGAGGCATATCTGCTCAAGAGGAGAGATGAAGGTTACCGGATAGAGGTCGGATGCGAAATGGTTTGCGATGACACTCATAAGCAAACCTCCAACGAGGGCAGATCCCATGATCCTCCAACTTGCAATACCGGTGAAGAGAAGAATTGCCGCGCCGATAAGTATGCAGAATGTTGATGTCTCACCCCATGAGCCGGGATAGAACCCGAAGAATATATCTGTGAATGATAGAGGATCGCCGAGCACATTGGTGATAACGGCTCCCGGTTCTGAGGATGCAAGCTGACCCAGCGGAGTTGCACCGGTATAGGAATCAACGGCGTGGCTGCCTCCAAGTGAAACGAACACGTTGTCGCCACTCATTTTCGATGGATAACTGAAGAAGAGGAATGCTCTTGTCACAAGCGCAACATTGAGGAAATTATAACCTGTTCCTCCGAATACCTCTTTTGCGAAAATCACGGCGAAAGCCACTGCAACTGCAAGCATCCACCATGGCGTATCAACCGGGCATATCATCGGAATCAGGATGCCAGATACAAGAAATCCTTCCTGAATTTCATGTCCGCGCATCTGGGCTACAATAAATTCAATTCCGAGACCCACGATGTAGGCGGTCAGAATCTGCGGAAGCACAGCGAACAATCCATAAATGAACGTCTCGATAAAGCTGTGATTGAACTCTCCGATGGCGCGGTAATGCTCAAATCCGATATTCCACATTCCAAACAGGCAGCATGGCAACAGGGCTATGACCACTGTAATCATGGTTCTCTTTGAATCGTTGCTGTCGTGGATATGCACTCCTGATGAAGATGTCTCGTTGGGAGTGAAGAGGAATGTGTAGAAGCCGTCGAACACGGAATGCAGCTTCTCGAATCTTCCCCCTTTTTCAAACTGGGGTTTGATTCTGTCTATTCTTTGCTTTAATCCTTTCACGATTTATTTGTTTTCAGTTTTCTGTATTGCTTTAGTTACATCGTCTCTTTGCGGAGATAGTCAAGACCTTCCCTGACAATCTTCTGAAGCTCGAGCTTGGAAGTGTCTACAAATTCAGGAAGAGCAAAATCTTCCGGAGCCACTTCATAAATGCCTCTTTCTTCCATTTTCTCGATGTTTTTTGCGAGAATGGCTTTGATTAGGTATTCAGGATAGATGTCGAAGGGGAAGACTTTATCGTATTCTCCGCTCATAATCATCGCGCGATGCCCACCTTTGATACGCGCATCAAACTTAAACGGCTTTGAAAGTCCACGGAGGAAAGCCGGAAATGTTCGGCTTACACTATATTTCTTGGGACTGAGAGATGCCCATCCCATAAATTCGTCAGTCTGGTCTCCTTCTTCAATTACCGTGATCTGACGATAGGGATAGCGCAAGAATCCATCGTCTTTGCTTACACGCCATCCCGTCAGGACATTGCCTGATATAACTCTTACTTTCCCTCCTTCACATTTAATTTCATTCTCAAGGAGAGTAGCGAGGTTGGCTCCGATTGTTGTGGAGACCATATGCGGATTGTCGATGCATGGACCAGTTAGGGCAACCACAGTGCTGTAGTCAAGTTCACCGGTTTCCACGAATTTTCCGATACGGCACGCAGTGACAGCATCAAGTGTCCATACCGTCTCACCTTTATTTACAGGTTTTATATTTGCTATCTGTGTCCCTACATTTCCTGCAGGGTGTGGACCTTTGAATTCAAATACTTCTGCAACACTTGATGTGATTCCGGATCCTGTGGCAACGGAAAGGTAAACCTTCCCCTCTGTCAGGGAAGCAAGTGCTTTCAATCCGCTTTCAAGATATTTTGAATTTTGGGAATCAAGCAAAGCGGGTGCAAGAGGTGCCGTATCGAAAGCCGTAACAAAGATATCGCGTGGCTTTGCATTGAAATCAGGCACAATGTCGTAGGGACGCTGACGCATCATGGCAAATAAACCGGATTTATATAGATTGTGAATAAGAGAATCAGATTTCTCAAATCCGGATACTTTCTCTTCGCCTTCGCGACGTACTGATACATATTCAATCTTGCGTCGTTCACCGCGGTGAATCTCCACTACTTTACCGCTTACCGGTGATGTCAGTTTGATCTCTTCGCATTCCTTTGCATAGAGGAGGGGAGAGCCAGATTTTACTTCATCACCCGCTTTTACAGCCACTTTCCACGTATATCCCGGAAAATCATCGGGATTGATAGCGAAGACATCAGTGTTGATGTCTTCTTTAGTCTCCGATGTTGCCATCCCCTGCAAAGGAATGTCGAGACCTTTTTTAATAGTTATCAAATTTGCCATATGACAATATGTGTTACACAAATGATGAGGAGAATGATATGCCTCGGCATACTTGTTGCAAAAATACAAAAAATGCAAAAGAAATCAAAAAAGCTTCCATTCATTTTTTGATGAATGGAAGCTTTTTATATTAAATCGTTATTTTTTACTTCAGACTATCAACATATTTGCGCACGGGCTCGTTGTTTGGATCAAGTTCGAGGAATTTATTGTAATATTCCTTAGCCTTAACCTTGTCGTCTTTCTTTATGTAGTAGTTGCCGAGATACATATAGAGAGTTTTTGCGTCACGTGCATATCTTGAGGGATCCGGAGCCTTTTCGAGAAGAACTATAGCCTCCTCATATTTTGGCTGAGCAGCTACGGCTGCATCATCTTCAGTTGCTGCAGTCTGCTTGGCAACATCTCCCTGTAGCATTTTGGGTTTGTAGTTGTCGGGGAGAATGGCAGCCATTTTGTCGGCATTTGCAAGAACCTCGTCAAAGAATTCTTTGGCTTTGGCAGGATTCTCTTTGTTTTCAACCGCAGCGTAGAAGGAGAACACAGCCTGCTGATTATAATCGTTGTAACCGGGTTCCTCTGTTTTTTTCACGTATTCACGGAAAGACTCAGCAGCTTTTGTGAGGTTGTTCTGATCTACATATTTCATTGCGAGATCTTTGCTGAATGCTGCGTTGTCGGGCATCTCCTTTATGGCTTCTTCGAGTACAGCCACAGCCTCATCGGGACGTTTAGCCTTCGCGAGTTCATCTGCGATGAGAGTAAAGTCGATGGCTGCGAACTTGTTGGCTGTTGGATTTGCGTTGTGTGCTGCATAAAGAGCCTCAGCCATGGGAAGCAATTGATCTTTCATTGCGGGAAGCTGAGCGGCATTCATGAACTGATAACGCTGAGCAGTGAAGTTGGCAGGATCCTGCTGTAGAAGTTTGGTTGCGTAGTCATATCCCTTCTGATAGTCGCCGCCGTAGAAGAGTAGGAACGCATAGCGGTTCTCATCCTGTTTGAAGTGGCTTGGATTCTGAACGTATTTGCCATATTCGGTTGCTGCGTTCTTGTAATCCTTGGCATTGTAATACGCGTTTGCAAGCTCACGCTGACCGAGCGCTGAAGTGGGATTTACTTCAAGAAGCTTTTTAAGCATGTCGATAGCGTAAGGGGGGTTAACCATTGTGAAGAGGTTAGCGTATTTTACATATGCGAAAGATGCCTCGGGGTTATAACTTGTTGCCATTTCATATTTAGCACCTGCGTCTCCCCAGTCTTTCTTTTCTGCAGCCTGATCGCCTTCGAAAATGTAATAGTCAGGATTTTTCATATCCTGTTTGTAGGATTTCTCCACACGTTTGGTTATCTGCTTTTCATAAGCGACCGGATCTACCATATCATAGGCACGTGCGATGGCAATCTGGAGTGAAGGATCTTTTTTACCTTTCGATTCTCCCTCTTTGAAAAGACGTTCAGCCTCTTTCTGGTTCCCATTGATGAGCGCGAGTGTGCCTGCGCCAACATAGTTGTAGCCATTCTCGGGATTTGCCTGCATTCCCTGCTCAAAATATTTCTGAGCCTCGGAATTTTTCTTCTCACGGAGCGCGATCATGCCGAGGTAGTAGTCACTGACAGCTTTGTCTGTGCCTGCGTTGTTTAGGCTACGAAGCAAAAGCTCTTTTGCATTGTCGAATTGGTCGGCTTTGTAATACTCGGCACCTTCGACATGTGTCTGTGCTGTTGCCGAGATTGCGAATCCGGCAAGGCAGAGGGTCAAGATTCCTTTAAATTTCATACGTCTTATGATTGTTTGTTTTATTTCCTAAAAAGACTCGCCCACACTTATTGATGTTGAGAGCGAGTCCAAAATTACTAATTTTTTGCTATATTCACAAATTATTCACGAACTATGAATATAATATATGTTAAAATCCGAGGTGTTGAAACATATTCGGGTTTATTTCAATTCCACAACCCGGGGATTCATATGGTATGGCAGAATACCTGTCTTCGATATTATCTTTTGCCCAACAAAGCCGGTGACAAATGTATAAAAGCTATGAAGCACTGTTGAGTTTGATGCTGTCGATATCATGTATACCTTGCGGAAGAGGGGATATTCTCCGGAGTTTATATATACCTGATAAGGTTTGTAACCGGTAGGATCGAAATCGTTTGCTTCTGTCGGATTGCTCACCTTGACTATGTTTACTTCAGTTGTAAGGTTTGTGGCGATCGTGTCGTTCTGGTTGGCATAGTCCTTGTTTCTCTGTTCAACCGGAATCTGCTTTGCCAGACTTAAATCATCGCCCAGCCAGCTCACTGAGATTATACCCAGTGCGTCAGGATCACTTTTGACCACATCAAACACCTGAGCGTTGTCTTTCTGTGCAAACGCATTCGGATTGTCTGAAATCTTGGCTCCTTCCGGAAGGAATTTCTGACGCATATAGCTGACAGTTGAAGAACCGGCATTGTCGAACACAAGTTTTATTGCAGTTGTGTCATTACCGGCAAGCTGGCTCCAGCGGGTTATTTTACCATTCATGATATCGCTGATCTCTTTCATTGAAAGAGAAGTTACACGATTGTCTTTGTTGGTGATGAGGGCAACAGCGTCAACTGCGATGCAATGTGTCTTAACAACACGTTTGAATTTGCTTTTTATATAATCTTTCTGTTCTTTGGTAAGTTCCTGTGTCACAATAATGGCTTGTGTCCCGTCTGCCATGATGGTATCTATGGCATCTTGCTCGCTCACAAAGAATGGGATTATCGATGAGCCCGGATAGGAAAACTCAAAAACCTCTATTTCTTCATTGAGAATATTTCGGAAACCGTCGTCGCAGAAGATTGTTGCGCTGCCTTTGGCGTATTCCCCGCGTTTCACTTTAGTGCATGAAACAGCTCCCAGTGCCAAAAGCGCCGAGAGCATTATGGTAATTAAGGATCTGGTTTTCATATTTTCATCAGTTCGTGCCTTTGTAAAGTCTATATCCACGGAAAATACCGTAAACAATCAGTATTGCACCTATAATGCAACTGAGAGTATAATTGATGATATCGAAAACATTGAAGATGAATAGAAGTCCTACTCCAACATATACGATGACCATCAGAATGCCAAATGCCAACCGTGCTCCCTTGGGAGCCATGGGGCGATTATCATTATCATAACCTTGCATAACTTTATGTTTTAGATGTTCTTTATATTTTTAACAATCATTATCTGATATGGTTTACGGCTATTGGTGATTATCGTGAGTGATAATCATTATTAAATTCAAAATTAACAATTAATTTTAACATTTAAAAGAACGTGTTAAAAAAACAAAGGAGCGACCTTTGAGATCGCTCCTTTAATATTACATGTAAATTGGATTACTGATTCTGAAGTTTGAACACCACAGGGAGGTTGAAGTAGCTTCGCACGGCAACACCATTGTTTTTACCGGGCTGCCATTTCGGCATCTTCTTCACTACTCGGAGTGCCTCACGGTCGAGGTCACGGTCCACACCCTTGAGGATTTCTGCCTTACCGATCGATCCATCCTTCTCAACGACGAATTTCACGATTACGCGACCCTGGATGTCATTCTGTTGAGCTGACTCCGGATAACGCACGTTGTTGTTTAGCCATTTCATCATGGCTGCTGTTCCACCAGGGAATTCAGCCTGCTGCTCTACAGCCACAAAAATTTCCTCCTCTTTGGGTTTAACCTCGGGTTCGGGTTCTTTGACTACAACCTGCTCTTGAACTGCTTTGAATTTGTCGGCATCATCGCTACCTTCCTGAGTCACGACACCACGTGCGGTGTTGTCCTCTTTCTGGGTATCCATATCCATCACCTCGTTTTTCACCTTGTCGGCATCAACGATGGCAATCTGGGTAACCTGGACTGTTGCGAGAACCTCTTCGGGCACCTCAATTTCGGGTTGTTCAAATTTCTGCTCTTCAACTTCTGGTTCCGGCTCGGTTTCCTCAGCTTCCTGAGCAAGCTGTGCAGCCATCATTTTCTCTCGTTGCTCCTGAAGAGCGAGAGCCTGCTGTTCGGCACGATAGTCGGACCATTTGCTGAATGCAATTATAAGTATGAAGATCACTACCAGACCGATCAGCGTAAAGAGCACAGCCAGATTATGACGTTTGTCGCTTTCTTTACGTAGCTGATAAGCACCAAATTCTTGATTCTTATCTGCGAAGACGAGATTACGCCAATCTTGTGAGGTTAGATCTACGTTTCTATTAGCCATTTCTTTTCTGCTTTAAGTATTAATAAATCTAACTCATTATTTATGGTGGTGGTTCTGGTAGTCAATCACCATGAGTGAATCCGCCTTGGTCATGTTGTCGATCTGATATTTAGAAATCGAGTTGATCTGCATTTCGTCGAGCACAGACACAAGACTTCCGAATGAAGCCTGGGGTGTTGACTTGATGATGATCACCGGTTTCTTCAGATTTTCATCTTTTCTGATCTTGGAGGCAGCCTCATCATAAGCCATCTGAGCTTTTTCGCGACCATCTTTGGTTTCGAGGCTTCCGAAACCGCCACTGGCGTATTTCTCTTTGAGCTTATTGATTTCGGTCAAGACTTCCTTGTTACGCTGCTGGATAATCTCACGTATGCCACGGGCTTTGCCAGATTTCTCATCGTTAGCAAGGAATTCAGATTCCTGAATGTTGTTGTTTTCGGAAAGTACTGTTCCGCCGGGACCTAAAATACCTGCATCACCACCGGGTTTGCCGAAGTAATAATAGATGATAGGCTGAACTTTCCCATTCACTGTGTCCACATCGAAAGAACCGGTTTTTCTTTTTGCATCAAGAATGATTGTAACAGCATCGTCGGCTGAAGCCTGTGACATGTTTTCTTCATTCTGCACCTTTTCATTTGACGGGAGCGCTATAGTCAAAGTCTGCGACTTGATCATGGTCGTACAGAGCATGAAGAATGTAATAAGCAACATGTTCATGTCGACCATAGGCGTGAAATCCACGCGAATCGTCATTTTTTTCTGGTGGCCTTTCCCTTTGCCACCTCCATTGTTTTGCTGAACTTCTGCCATAATTATTATTCTTCCGCTCCTTTAAGAGCTGTCAATAACGTAAACTTATTCATGTGGATTGTCTGGAGGTTATCCATAACCATGTGCACGATGTCGAAAGAGGTATTCTGGTCTGCCTTGATGGCAACGCCTGTACCGTCTTTGATTTTGTCGGCAAGGTTGGAGTTCTCAGTCTGGCGCATAGCCTTCATCCACATCTGGAATTCATTAGGTTTGGATTCATCCTCATTCCAAGAGATTGGAATGCCGGTCACATGGTTGGGATTTTCATCCTCACCTGCCAACCATTCGTCCATTCTTGTCTGACCTTCCTGTTGAGAGGCGAGGTCAAGGAATTCACCCAACTGATTGAGTGGCACACCGAATGAACCGACCTTGCTGAAGGCGTACTTTTGCTCAGGTGTGAAGCTTATTTTGTTCTTATGCGACTCATTGTAGATTTCGCTCACTTTGTCGAGCAGTGCCATCTTCATCTTCTCGTTGCTCCAGTTTGATGAAGTGTCATTGTTCATTGTGAGCCAAACTTTGCCTTCCGGACTCAGAAGCACCTGCACGAAGTTGGTCTCCTGCACCTTTTCTGTAGATACAGAAGGAGGTGTGATAACTGTGGTCGGTTCCTTCTGAAGGAAGGTAGAAGTCAACATGAAGAAGGTAAGCAAAAGCACGGTCACATCACTCATCGCGGTCATATCGATGAATGTGCTTTTTCTTGCAATTTTTACTCTTCCCATATTAGCTATAAACTTAATTCGGTTTTGTTAAAGTTAGTTGTGTATTCTCTGTCGAAGAATTACTTGTGAGTAGCAGCGAAAGTAGCTACGATAGAGAAACCGATTTCGTCGATAGCGTAGGTAAGGTTGTCGATCTTATTGGTGAAGAAGTTGTATGAAATTACAGCGAAAGCACCGGTTGCGATACCGAAGGCGGTGTTCACAAGAGCCTCAGAGATACCAGTTGAAAGCTCTGTAGAGTCAGGAGAACCGGAAGAAGCAAGAGCCTGGAATGATTTGATCATACCCATAACGGTTCCGAGAAGTCCGACGAGTGTACCGAGAGTGGTGAGGGTTGCGATGATAGGGAGGTTCTGAGAAAGTCCCGGCATCTCAAGAGCGGTAGCCTCTTCAACCTCGTTGCGAAGCGTTGTAAGTTTCTGCTCTTTGCTGAGAGTTGTGTTCTCGTCCATCTCTTTGTAGCGAACCAAAGTGTTGTAAACTACAGATGCTACAGAGCCTTTCTGAGTTTTGCAACGCTGCATAGCTGCATCAATCTTGTTGGCAGCGAGGTCAGCTTTGATGTCGGCAACGAATTTAGTTGTGTTACCTTTGCCGGAAGCTGAGCTAATGGCGATCCAGCGCTCGATTGAAAGGACGATAACAGTGAGAAGAAGAGTCATCAGGATAGGCACGATGAAACCACCTTTGTAAACTGTACCTGCAAGGTTCAAGGGATGGCCGTCTGTTGTGCCGCCTTCGAAGTTACCAGAGTAACCCATGCCGAAGAGGAAGATACATACAGCTGCTACAGCGCAGGCAATGATAACGAGGAATGCGTTGCGGATACCGCGGATGTTGCTGATTTTTTCCTCTTTTTTTACTTTTGCAGAAACAGTTGCTGCTGGCTGGGGTGCCATAGGTTTCTGAGATTCCATAATCGTTCTAAATTTTAATTGTTTTTGTTAAAAGATTAATTATTTCTTTAAGATTTTTTCCTTGTTTTTAATGTCGGCCCGCTTCAGATTGTATGCATGATGTAAGGTTTATCTTTGCGAGCTTTCATGTGTTTTGTTTTGTCGCTATTGGCACTTTGCGAGCCATTTGAATTGTCGACATTGCAAAGTTACAATATATTTTGAATAAATCATCATTCGATTATAAAAAAATGTTGAGTTTGTCGCTATAATTTAAATTTATTAAGTAATTCGACTCGAAAAATATGTTTTATAACATAAATTTTCACTTTCATATCAAAAGAGACCCGACTGTTTGCCGGGTCTCTGATTTATTCATTGTGATGTTCGCTTTGCTTATTTGCCTTCGATCGCTGCAACGCCTGGAAGGGTTTTACCCTCTATCGCTTCAAGAAGGGCACCGCCGCCGGTCGATACATATGAAACGCTGTCGGCAAGGCCGAATTTGTTGACGCACGCAACAGAGTCGCCACCACCAACGAGGGAGAAAGCTCCATCTTTGGTTGCTTCAACGATAGCTTCGGCTATGGCTTTTGATCCGGTTGTGAAATTGTCAAATTCAAACACACCTGCGGGACCATTCCACAGGATGGTTTTTGCTGGTACGATTACCTCTCGGAATGCTTTGATAGACTCAGGACCTGCATCAAGACCTTCCCAGCCTTCCGGGATATTCAGCACGGAGCAGATCTGAGTGTTGGCATCGTTGCTGAAAGCGTCTGCTGCGACGCAGTCAGTTCCGAGCACGAGATTCACACCTTTCTCTTTTGCTTTTTTCATGATGTCAAGGGCGAGGTCAAGCTTGTCGCTTTCGCAGATTGAGTTGCCAACATTGCCGCCCATGGCTTTTGCGAAGGTGTATGTCATGCCGCCGCAGAGGATGAGGTTGTCAACCTTGTCCATGAGGTTCTCAATGATGCCGATCTTGGTTGATACTTTAGAACCACCCATGATTGCCGTGAACGGGCGTTTGATATCTTTGAGAATATTGTCAACAGCCTTTACCTCTTTCTCCATAAGGAAGCCGAGCATTTTATCCTGCTGGTCAAAATAGTCGGCGATCACAGCTGTCGAAGCGTGACGGCGGTGAGCTGTTCCGAATGCGTCGTTTACATAAACGTCTGCATAGCTTGCAAGAGTTTTTGCGAATTCTTTCTGACGCTCTTTCATTTCTTTCTTTGCAGCCTCATATGCGGGATCGTTTTTGTCGATACCTACTGGCTTGCCTTCCTCTTCAGGATAGAAGCGGAGGTTTTCAAGAAGAAGAACCTCGCCGGGTTTAAGATCTTTGGCTGCCTCCTGAGCGCCCATGCAGTCGGGAGCGAATTTTACATCGCGTCCGAGAGCTTTGGCAACAGCTTCGCGAATCTGAGAAAGACTGAGCTTGGGATTGACTTTCCCTTTGGGTTTACCCATATGAGACATAAGGATCAGGGCACCTCCGTCATCAAGGATTTTCTTGAGAGTAGGGAGGGCACCGCGGATGCGGGTGTCGTCTGTGATGTTTCCGTTTTCATCCAGGGGCACATTGAAATCTACCCTGACGATAGCTTTCTTGCCGTTAAAATTAAAATCTTCGATTTTAGCCATTTTATAAATTATATTGGGTTATTGAATTTTCATGTATGACGATAAGAGGTGATACCTGTTGCAACGGTATGCAATAACCGTAATCACCAACTGCAAAATTAATAAAAATAACAAATGTGAGCAAATTAAAATTTGTTAGTGGTGTATTAATAAGGTTAATTTGAACTACTTTTATTAATTTTGTAGTTGAAATTTTTTTGAATAGATGAAACAGGATACAGACGTACTTTCACAATTATATAGAGATTATACAGGTTTCCCTCCGTCTTCGGTGTTTCGGCTTCCGGGAGCGGCGTCCGGCAGAAAATATTACAGATTGTCGGGAAATGTAATTAAAGATGGAGAATCTGTTGAATTCAATTGTATTGGTGTCGCCGGGGATACTCTTCGCGATTGTCGGGCATTTGTAAAGCTTGCAAAAGATTTTGTCAAGGAAGGGATTCGAGTGCCTGAGGTGTATGTGGTAACGGATGATTATATGCATTACATTCAGCAAGATTTAGGGTCGTTTTCTCTTTTTGACCTTATTAACGACAGCAAGAAGAGTGGGAACCCGGATATTGTAAAACCAATTGTGAGGGAGACTCTGAGCGAATTGGCAAAAATGCAATCGGTAGATCCGACTGTATGGAGCAGTCATGCCGAATATCGATCTTTCAGTATCAGGCAAGCTATGTGGGATCTGAATTATTTCAAATATGAATATCTTCGTCCTTCAGGAATTGATATTGAGGAAGACAGACTGGAAGATGATTTTGAAAGGTTTGCGGAAGATCTATGCTCTCCCGGTGCAGGCATGCAAGGATTCATGTATCGTGATTTTCAAAGCCGGAACGTTATGGTTTATGAATCCAAACCATATTTTATAGATTTTCAAGGGGGAAGACCAGGTCCTGTGATATATGATGCGATTTCGTTTCTATGGCAAGCAAAGGCAGGATTCTCAGATGATTTCAGGCAGGAAATGCTTGAACATTATTTTGAGGAGTTGTCGCGACTTACGTCATGTCGCCGCAATGAGCAAGAAGAACGTCAATCGGTAAATATGTTCGCATTGTTCCGGACTCTTCAGGTTCTCGGGGCTTATGGATTGCGCGGACTTGTGGAGAGAAAGGCTCATTTCATAGAGAGTATACCGGCGGCACTTGAGAATCTTAAGAATCTGATTGAAAATGGTGCTGTTGACAGATATCCGGAACTGAAAAGGGTCTGTAGTCGTGTATGTACCGACAAACGCTTCGCAAAAAAAACGGAAGATGGTCTGCGGGTTACGGTTTTCAGTTTCTCTTATAAAAAAGGTTATCCTGCAGATTTTACAGGTAATGGCGGAGGATTTATGTTCGATTGCAGAGGAATGCATAATCCGGGTAGATATGCTGAATATAAATCCCTTACCGGAAGAGACAAGCCAGTTATTGATTTTCTTGAGGAGAGGGGAGAGGTGCAGGAATTTGTAGAGAATGCCGTTAAAATCGTTTCTCCATCAATTGAAACATATCTGCGCAGAGGCTTTTCTAATCTCCAGATAGGATTTGGATGTACGGGAGGTCAGCATCGTTCGGTTTATTGCGCAGAGCGTACGGCGCAGGTTATTGCCGAGAAGTTCCCGTCTGCGCATATCGTTCTTATTCACCGGGAGCAGGGTTTAGAAACAACATTACAATAATGAAAGCGATGATATTGGCTGCTGGACTCGGCACAAGACTTAAACCATGGACTCTTGAGCATCCCAAAGCATTGGTGCCAATAGGAGGCAAACCGATGCTTGAAAGAGTAATACTTAAGCTAAAGGCTCAAGGTTTTGATAACATTGTTATAAACGTGCATCATTTCGCGGATCAGATAGTTGATTTTATAAATGGTAATGATTTGGGAGTTAAAGTAAGCATTAGCGACGAAACCGGCAAGTTGCTTGACACCGGTGGAGGATTGGCAAATGCTTCCGAATTGTTGCTGGGAGAGCCGTTTCTTGTGCACAATGTGGACATACTCAGCAATGCTGATCTTGGAGAATTGATGGCTGTTCATAAAGAGAGAGGGGATGATGTGACCTTGCTGACGAGTGGTAGGGACTCTTCACGGAAATTGCTGTTCGGAGAGAAAGATGACATCAAAGGGTGGCATAATTTAACTACCGGTGAGTTTCGTCCGGTAGAAACGGGATCTCTTGAACGTGTCGAAGAGAATGCGTTCAGCGGTATATATATTGTCAGTGAAAATGGTCTGGATGCTTTATGCCGGTTTGGACAGGAACGGGGAATGGATGTGTTCCCCGTCATGGATTTTTTTCTTACTTCAATTGGTAAATTAAAAATCCGCAGACATTATTCTGCGGATTTAGATCTTATTGACATCGGTAAACCAGAAACATTGAAGAGGGCATCAGCATTTATTGATGGTGATGCACATATGAGCGGTTCTTGCTGCTATTGAACTGAAAGACACAGCCAAGAATAAGAAAAACTACTGCGATACCTCCTATCCACCATGTTGTTGCGACAGCAGTGGTAAAGCATGACACAATCAAGAGGATGGATCCTATAATGTAGCTGATAAAGGAAAGTGTTTTCATATTTTTTTCGTCTATTAGGTGTTAATAATCTTTTTCATTATAACACCAGAATAAACGAAAAGATTACCACATTTAAAAAAATTCACAATAGAATCTCTTCTAAAGTTCTGCCGCCTTAAGTTTCTCCGCGTTTTCAGCCACTATGAGGGCGTCGATACATCCTTGTATGTCGCCATCCATAAATGCTCCGAGGTTATATATGGTATAATTGATGCGATGGTCAGTGATGCGTCCTTGCGGATAGTTGTACGTGCGGATTTTTGCCGATCTGTCTCCGGTGCTCACCATTGTCTTGCGTCGCGAGGCTATATCGTCAAGATATTTCTGATGCTCTTTATCGTAGATGAAGGTGCGGAGACGAGCCAAGGCGCGCTCTTTATTCTTGGGCTGGTCGCGAGTTTCCGTGCACTCAATCAGTATTTCTTCTACCACGCCGGTGTTGGGATTTTTCCAGTTATAACGCAAGCGCACGCCGGATTCGACCTTATTGACGTTCTGGCCTCCGGCCCCACCGGAACGGAAAGTGTCCCATTTGATTTCACCTTCATGAATCTCTACATCGAATTCCTGGGCTTCCGGAAGCACGGCTACCGTTGCGGCAGATGTGTGAACTCTTCCCTGGGTTTCGGTGGCAGGGACACGTTGCACTCGGTGCACTCCGCTTTCATATTTCATTGTGCCGTAAACGTCTGTACCTGTAAGGTTGAAGACTATCTCTTTATAACCACCCGATGCACCTTCTGATACAGATGAAACAGACAGTTGCCATCCTTTTGTTTCCGCATATTTCTGATACATGCGGAATAGGTCGCCGGCAAAGAGGGCTGCCTCATCGCCACCTGTGCCGCCACGGATCTCGACGACCGCATTTTTTGCGTCATCGGGATCGGCAGGAATGAGGAGAAGCTTGATGCGTTCTTCCAACGCCGGAATTGCAGCCGAGGCACTTTCAAGTTCCTCCTTTGCGAGAGCTTTCATTTCCTCATCATCTTCTTCTGCAAGAATCTCCTTGGACTCGGCGATGGTGTCGAGTTTTGATCTGTATTCGTTTTTTGCCTTGATAATCACCTCAAGGTCATGATATTCTTTAGATAGGCGCACATATCTCTTCTGATCAGCAATCACAGCCGGATCGGTGATAAGGGTAGAAACCTCTTCAAATCGCGCGTCAAGACCGTCCAGGCGGTCGAGGAGTGTAATTTCTGCCATAGTAGAATTTCCATTTTAGATTGCAAAATTACAAAATAAAATGGAAAAAACTTTGTGGATTGTACAAATAGAGTTAACTTTGCACCCGGAAATGAGAAATCATTTTCAATAATCATTAATTAACCAATCAATAAACCGGCAAGTTTATGGCAACAAAAATCAGATTACAGCGTCATGGCCGCAAAGGCTACGCTTTTTATCCAATTGTAGTAGCCGATAGCAGGGCACCACGAGATGGTAGATTTATTGAGAGGATAGGTTCTTATAATCCGAACACTAATCCTGCTACAATAAGTTTAGACTTCGACCGTGCTTTGTATTGGGTAGAGGTAGGTGCACAGCCCACCGACACAGTTCGTTCACTCCTCTCCAAAGAGGGAGTAATGCTGATGAAGCATCTCCGTGGTGGCGTTAAGAAAGGCGCTTTCACAGAAGAGGAGGCACAGCGTCGTTTCGATGCCTGGAAAGCAGAGCGTACAAAGGTAGAGGATGCAGCAAAAGCTAAGACAGCAGCCAAAGCTGCTGAAGAGGCTAAAGCAAAATTCGAAGCTGAGGTAGAGAAAAACCGTATCAAAGGTGAAGCCGTAGCTAAGAAGAAAGCAGAGAAGCTTGCTGCTGAAGAGGCAGCTGCTAAAGAAGCTCTCGAGGCAGAAACTGCAGAAGCTCCCGCCGAGGCAGCAGAGTAATTCCTTATACCTCGCAAAAATAAAATCCGCAAGTCGTAAAACTTGCGGATTTTATTTTTGTATAAGGAATGTTTATTGATATCGTGCGTAGATTTCCACTCCTTTGTTTTTGGCACGACGAATGTCTTCCGGATTCTTAGGATCTATGCCATATTTGGAAAGAGAGGGAATCACCACCTTTGTTCCGGGACGGATACGGTCGGGGTGACCGAGGATTGCCTTGTTTTCTTCATATATGTATGGCCAGAGATTATAGTTGCCGTAATGTTCTTTTGCCATTGTTGTGAGATAGCGGGTTTTAGAGATGGTATCATACACCTTCTTATCAGACGGTTGTGTAGGAGCAATCTTTTCCGCGTCTATTTTCGAATCTTCTTCCTTAACAGATTCTTTGGGGTCAGAAGTAATCTCCTTGGCAACTGAATCGTTTTCAACAGCTACGGTTGCTGTCATGGGCTTTTCTTTGACTGTCTCAACTGACTCCGAAATAACAGCAACAGGCGTCTCTTTCTCAGAAGTGAAAATGTCAGACCATTTTTCAAAGAAGAATAGATAAGCACCAAGGCATATCAGCGCTGCGCAAGCAACTCCACAGGCAAAACCTAATATGAACCTGTAATTCTTGCGCGACTCTTCGACTCTTTCAACGTCCTCAACCAACTGGTCGATTTCATCTTCCTCCTTCTTATCGCCATCCTCCGTTGACTCTACATTATTTACATTTTGCTCTTCCTCAACAGTTTCTTCTTTCTTCTCCTCTTCCTCTTCCTCTTTCCCTTTCCCTTCTTCCTCTTTTATCTCATAATTTTCTACGATTTTTTCAGTGGCATTTTGCACCGGAGTTTCGACAATAAGGATTTCTTCGTTTTTATCAATCTCCTCTGGATTGTCAGCTATATCCTCATTAACCTCTTCCTCTACCTCTGCGTCGGTGACATCATCAGGTAGTTCTACGGATTCAAACATTGCAAAAGGTGTGTTGACTTCCTCCGCAAGTTCCTTTGCAGGCACAAAAACTATTTTGTTGTGACCGGGAATCTCCATCTGCTCCCCCGTATTGACATTGACACTTTTACGTGGCTCTACCGGGATCACTTTGAAAGTGCCCAATCCCTTGACTCTTACGTTGTCACCTGCAGAAAGTGTATCCACTAAGGTATTGAAGAATTCCCGTAGGAAATCTTCACATTGTTTTTTTGTTTTGCCCGTTTTTGCAGAGAGAAGGGCAACAAGCGACGGGAGTGTGATCTTTTCGTTCATCAGCGGATTTTTTGTTTGAGAAGTGTTGAGGGTTTGAAGTATATAGATAACTTTGGAGGAACAAGTAATCTTTTGCCCGAAGAAGGGTGAACAGCTATTCTTTCAGCCCGCAGTTTAGGTTCAAAAGTGCCGACAGAAGGGATGGCTATAGTATCGCCGTCCTTGATGGTGTCAGCGATAACTATGCCGAGTGCATCGGTCATTTCCATTACCTCTTCCCGGCTCTTACCGATTTTTCCGGCTATGGTGTCTATTAGAGTTTTATTATCCATTATTCATATCGTTTTTACAAAATTAACAAAAAAAACGGGTTTGATGAAATTTATTCCGATTTGTAACGTCTAATAAATAAAACAATATTAATAACTATTTTATGAAAAGAAAATTTACAACACTGGTTTCTTTGATTTTGGTTGCTTGTGTGCCGGCATTCTGTCAGATTTTTTACAAGGTAGAAGGGAACGGACTTAAATCTCCTTCTTACATATTCGGAACGCACCATCTTGCTCCCCTCTCTGTGATTGATTCCGTGCCCGGATGTCGCGAGGCATATAATGCAGCCGAGCAGGTAGTGGGAGAGATTGATATGACACTTGACCAGATGGAGCTTGCGATGAAGATGCAGCCTTATATGCTCGCACCATCCGACAGCACCCTTTCAAAGGTTATTGCGCCTGATGATTTCAAACGCATAAATGAGGAATTCAAGAAATGGGCTCCAATGCCGGGGATGGAGTTGACGATGCTCGATATGATGAAGCCTATGGTTGTGACCTCCATGGTTTCTGTTGAAATGGTAAAAAAGAAACTCCCGGGTTTCAATCCACAGGAGCAGCTTGACACATATTTCCAGCTTCAGGGAAAGGCAACCGGTAAAAAGATAAAAGGTCTTGAGACTCCTGAGTTTCAGGCAGAAGTTCTCTATGGCACAGATCCTATTTCAAAACAGGCTGAATCATTGATAGAAATTCTTGACAAACCGGAAGAAGGCATTGAAAAATCTCAAAAACTTAATGAGGCATATCTGGCTCAGGACTTAGATACCCTTTTTGAGTTTGCAAAAAGTGAGAATGAGGATTCGACAGCTTTCCTTGACATTCTGATTAACAAAAGAAATGCCGACTGGATCACTAAGCTCCCGGCACTTATGCAGGAGGCTCCGACTTTTGTGGCGGTTGGAGCTCTTCACCTTCCGGGTGAGAATGGAGTGATCGAAGGACTTCGCAAGGCAGGTTACAAAGTTACCGCGATTAAAAAATAATATTTAAAGAATATTTATAAGCATGATATAAATATAGACGAATATATTTATTCATTATTCATCCCGTATCGAATTTTTAAGGAAAATTTCTTTGAAATTTGATGCGGGATTCTTAATTTTAACGAATAAATGCAATTATTAATAACAATAAAACCTAATAATACATGGAACTTCCTTTCGCAGAATCGTGGAAAATTAAAATGGTCGAGCCAATTCGCAAGAGCACACGTGAAGAGCGTGAGAAATGGCTTGCAGAGGCAGATTATAATGTGTTTATGCTTCGTGCCGATCAAGTGTATATCGATTGTCTAACAGACTCCGGCACAGGTGCCATGAGCGACCGTCAGTGGGCTGCCATGATGACCGGAGATGAATCTTATGCGGGAGCACGCTCTTTCTATGAACTCAAGGATACTATAACCCGTATTACGGGTTTCGAATATGTCATACCCACACATCAGGGACGAGCTGCAGAAAATGTATTGTTCTCCCATCTTGTAAAGGAGGGTGATATCGTGCCCGGTAATTCACATTTCGATACGACAAAAGGACATATAGAAAGTCGCAAGGCATTTGCTGTGGATTGCACTGTTGAAGAGGCAAAAAACACACAGCTTGAAGTCCCGTTCAAAGGCAATGTGGATCTTGATAAACTTGAGAGAGTCCTTTCCGAGAATAGCGATAAGATACCTTTCATAATTGTGACGATTACCAACAATACGGCAGGTGGTCAGCCGGTTTCCATGGAGAATCTTCGTGGCGTGCGCAAGCTTGCCGACAAATATGGAAAAAGGGTAGTTTTTGATTCTGCACGTTTTGCGGAAAATGCCTATTTTATTAAGACTCGCGAACCTGAATTCAAAGATGCCACCATAAAAGAGATTTGTCGCGAGATGTTTAGTCTTGCCGACATCATGACCATGTCGTCGAAGAAAGATGGTCTTGTAAATATGGGAGGTTTCATTGCCACGCGTTGGGAAGATGTATATGAAGGAGCAAAGCGTTTTGTGATTCCTTTCGAAGGATTCCTTACATATGGAGGTATGAACGGTAGAGACATGGCAGCCCTCGCGGTGGGTCTTGACGAGAATACAGAATTTGAGATGTTGGAAACCCGAATCAGGCAAGTGCAGTATCTTGCTGCCAAACTTGATGAATACGGTATCCCATACCAACGTCCTGTCGGTGGCCATGCTCTTTTCATTGATGCCGACAAAGTGCTTGACCGTGTTCCTAAAGAAGAATTTCCGGCTCAGAGACTCACTATTGAGCTTTATCGTGAGGCGGGTGTGCGTGGCTGTGAGATAGGCTATCTGCTTGCAGACCGGGATCCCATTACTCGCGAGAATCGTTTCGATGGAAATGATTTTCTACGTCTTTGCATCTGTAGGCGCACCTATACTGACAACCATATGAATGTGATTGCCGCTGCTTTGAAAAACGTGTATGACCGTCGACATGAAATCACAAGAGGTGTTAAGATTAAATGGGAAGCAGAACTCATGCGTCATTTCACTGTCAAACTCGAACCTCTTGGCTGATTAAACCGTTTTTAAGATTTTTGAGGAGCAGTCTGCGGCTCAGGTGCTGGCACAGGTCCGCAATAGAGGTTTGCTCCAGGATATAACCCTTTTGGCGGCATGCCCGGTCTTCCGGGTGTGCCGCTGTCTGTAAAGAACGGATAAGGCAGTCCCCAGATGTATTCAGGATCTTTCCCAGGACTGAGATACCCGTCGACAATGGTGTCTCTGCCTGAGGGATTCTCAAATGTGTAGAGATGGAAACGATATAGCATAACTGCGATGTGCTCAAATACTGTTGACTGAATTCCTTCATACGGTATCCAGGCTGAGGTAGACGTGAAACAATACACTTGCAATGGTATTCCGGCAGCTGTTTGGGCAAGGGTATTTACGAAGCAGTCGTCGTCATGGCTTATTGAAGGATTGTTGTCAAGATAAATCTTGACGTATGCTCTCATGATGCCAAGATTGGTGTCGATGGAGCCGTCGGCAAGCCCTGCACTGTTGCTGACATCTTCAACTTTGCCGGCATTTCGTTGCTCAATTTTCTTCTCAATCCATTCCTTAAGTAAAGGAATCTGCGTGAACTCAGCAAGCATGGCATCATCTGTGGCTACAACGCTGTCTGCATCTATCATGTAGCATCTCTGGATACGTCTCGTATGACTCTGCTGCATATTACGATAGCTTTTGAAGCCACTGCTGATAAGGTTATAAGGAGGAATGGTAGAAATTGTCTTATCCCAGTTTTCGATTTTTATTGCAGTCAGACCAACTTCCACAACGGTGCCGTTTGCATCGGAACCATTGGGCACAATCCAGTCGCCAACATGAAGAGAATCATTTTCTGCAAGCTGCACTCCTGCAACCACACCCAGAATATTATCTTTAAACACCAGCATCAGCACTGCCGAGAATGCTCCCAAGCCGGCGAGCATTGATGCGGGGGAACGATTGAACAATATTCCGAATACGATGATTACGCCGATAATCCACATTATCAGTTTTATGAGTTGCACAACTCCATTTAGAGGCAGATGGCGTTTGTTAGCGCGGTTATTGATGTGCGTCCATACTACATCTGCGAGTGTCGTGAATGTTCTGCATAACACGAAAACTATATATATCCATGTTATTCTTGTGAGCCATAATGCCAATGATTCTTTGCCGTTGAGGGTAAACTGAATCAGTATAAGAAATATTATCGGAGGAATAATGCTGCAAACTTTTGTGAAGAAATGATGATCAACGAGATATTGATAAAAATCATTTTTTACGTGTGGACCGATTTTATTGAGGATATATACCATCAGCCATTTTACAAGCATTCCGATTCCCCAAGCCACTAAAAACACGAGAATGGCATATAGAAGGAGAAAAAGATTTGAATGATGTTCAAATCCAAAAAGATCGAGAAACCAATACACACATTTCATCAATATTCGTGCAATGAAGTATGTGCTTTCTTCAGTTGTGGAGGAGAGATGCAGCCCAATCGCATCAGCCATATTGGGATCGGCTGCGGGAGTGGCAGGTGGTGTTAATATTGAAATCATACGTGTGTCAAATGCAATATGGTTATGCATTTAATACAACGTGGTCAATGTAAAAGTTCAAATTCCGAGATTAATTCATTTGCCTTTGGCTGATACAGCATGGGTAATAAATATTACGGGACGACAATCACTTGCCATCCCGTCAGAATTTATGCAAAATTAATGTAAAACACTATTATGAAACAATTATTTCAATTTCAAAACCTGACCTGCCTGTATCTTGTCGGAACTTGCGAGTCTATTGATTTTTCTCAGCGTAGTAGCAGACATACCATAAGAGCGAGCTATGGAAGAGAGTGTGTCGCCTCTTTTGACAGTATAGGTTGTTTTTGAGTCATTACCTTTCTTATAGGGATTCTCTTTTTCAGCCCTTGCGAGATTTTTCGAAGGTGCGAAATTTCTCGGTTTGGTATATGTTGATTTAGAGAATGTATACGTATCGGTATGGGTTGTGTGGTTTGCAAAGTCGAATATTGCCGAAGGATTGATTGCATATCCCATGAAACGTGTTTCGAAATGCAGATGAGGTCCGGTGCTTCGGCCTGTACTTCCCCCAAGACCTATAGGTTCTCCTGCTTTTACGGTCTGATTGGGTTTTACAAGATGTTTATTAAGGTGACCATAAACGGTTTCAAGACCATTAGGGTGACGGAGGATCACATAATTTCCGTATCCTCTTGCTTCATATGCAGTAAGTCTGACTTTTCCATCAAAAGCGGCATAGATTGTATCATTGCTGCGGATAGCAAGATCGATTCCTTTGTGCATTCTTCCGAATTTTGCACGATAACCGTAATTTGATGTTACTCTGCCTGGAACTGGCATGAAATAGCCTGTCACATCAATAACTTTTGAATTGGGAACATCAGCTTCCTTGAAAGGATTCACAGCTTTGCTGTTCCAGCCTTCAGTATATATGTCAAGTTCCGGTTCGAGGTCATCGATAAGGTCTATGAATGTATTTTTTTCAACCAGGCGTATCTGATCTTTATTTTTAGCCTGATTCGCGAGAAGCTGCTTGTGCATGTCGGAATGGGCAGCTTTCGATACAATTTTTTGTGCAGACACTCCGGTAGCGGTTATTGCCATTAACAGAGCAGCACCAAATATGTTTCTAAATCTAATCATTTCTGTTATTCGCTTCGAGGAGACAGGTCTTCGAAAAGAGAGTTTTATGTGTTATTAATTTAGTTCGTCGTCACCATAAATGAAACTAATGTTTCCCGGTGTGTAGTCGAAAATCTCTTCTGGTTTAAAGAAGCGTGCGAGTTCAATTTTTGCGTTTTCAACGCTGTCGCTTGCGTGAACTATATTCATCTGACCGCTCATGCAGAAGTCGCCGCGAAGTGTGCCTGGGGCTGCCTTACGACCATTTGTAACACCTGTCATCTCGCGGAAAACACTTACAACATCAACGCCTTTAAGACACATGACGATTACTGGAGATGCAGTCATGGAAGCGACTATTGATGGGAAGAAAGGTTTATCAACGAGATGTGCATAATGTTCGCGAAGAATAGCCTCGTCAAGCTGAATCATTTTCATTCCGCATATTATTAATCCTCTTTTCTCGATTCTGCTGATAACTTCACCGATAAGATTACGTTCAATTGCAGATGGTTTGAGGATTACAAGTGTCTGTTCCATGTTTTTGTTGTTTACAAATTTTAAGATTTTCAACTTCTTACGATTCAAAGATAATCAAAATTGCTCCTAAATCCCAATTATTTAACAACTTTTTTTATTTTGTTTTGACGAATCATTGAAAATATTAGTCATAACTCTATACTATAAGGAGCTTTATGGAGTTTTTATGTTTTACAACATGTATATAAACAATTTGCACACACCTTTTGGGCATGTGCAAATTCTATATTGTGGAAATGTTAAAATTCTTTAATAAAAAATAAGTGTGGTGTTATTTAATGCATTAGCATTTGCCTTGGGATTTTTAAGGCATTTCGTTTGCGGGAAGTTCGTTGTAATTTCCCTTGCGAATTGTCTCAAGAAGGAGATGCAGCTTGCCTACTTCTTCCGGATGGGAATTGGCCACATTTTTATCTTCATATACTTTGCTCATGTCGAAAAGCTGCTGTACAGGTGCGCATCCGGTTTCAACGTATGCACCACGTGGCTTCATTTTGGGGAATGTGCTGGCTTCAACATATTTCCATTGCGGCACACGGAGAGCGAGAGTGTGGTCATAACCCTGCTGCACAACCCAAGGGCGGTTTGTCATGTCGCGTCCAAGCCAGTTGTCCATGCGGTTGAAAGAGTCGGGTGCGCTTCCTTTGGGCATCTGCACACCAAGGAATCCGGCGAAAGATGCCACAAGGTCAATCTGGGAGAGGACTGTTGCGTTTTCCCCTTTGGTAAGGTTGCCTGCAGGCCAGTGTACGATTACTGGTACGCGGGTTCCTCCTTCGTAGAGACTATATTTCGATCCTCTAAGTTCGCCTGTTGGGGAATGTCCGTTGAGGAGTTCCTCTGCATGATCGTCGTATCCGTCGTTGAGCACGGGACCGTTGTCGCTTGAAACTATGATGATAGTATTGTCAAGGATCTTCATGTCTTCAAGTGTCTTGAGCAGTTGACCGACACTCCAGTCGAACTGTGCGATTGCGTCTCCACGAAGTCCCATCTTATTCTTGCCGCGGAATCTATCGTGAGGGAAGCGAGGCACATGAACATCATTCGTGGCAAAATACATGAAGAATGGTTCATTACCATTCTCTTTGATAAAACGGATTGCATGTGAGGTTATTGAATCAGCAATGTTTTCATCTTTCCAAAGAGCTTTGCCGCCTCCTTTCATATAACCTATGCGAGAAATTCCGTTAACAATCGACATATCGTGACCGAAAGTCGGTTTGAGATTGTAAAGTAGTTCCGGATTGCTTTTACCGGTGGGTTCACCGGGGAAGTTCTCCTTATAGCTGACTTCGATTGGAGCTGACGGGTCATAGTTTGCCACATGACCGTTTTCTATGAATACGCAAGGCACGCGGTCGGCGGTCGCAGCCATAATATATGAGTAATCGAAACCTATGTCCCCGAGGGCAGCGGGTAGCTGTGCATTCCAGTCTTGTGTTCCTGTTTTGTCACCAAGTCCGAGATGCCATTTGCCGATTGCGCATGTGGCATATCCTGCGGATTTAAACATGTCAGCCATAGTGTATTGCTCCGGTCGGATTATCATTCCGGCATCACCGGGGGCTATGTCAGTATCGGGACGTCGCCAGCTGTAATGACCCGTGAGCATAGCGTAGCGAGAAGGTGTGCTTGTCGCTGCTGTGGCATATGCGTTTGTGAAACGGATGCCATTGTTTGCCAGACGGTTTACATTGGGTGTCTCAACATTTTTTGCACCATAACACTGCAAGTCTCCATAACCGAGGTCATCGGCATAAATTATCAAGACATTCGGGCGAGATGGATCTGAAGTGCGTTTTTCTTTTTTAGGCGCTTCGGAAGCATTTGCTGATGCAATTATGCCGAGCGACATAAGTGCGGCAACGTTTTTCATCGTTTTCATTTGGTTAAGTTATTTTGAGATTTTTAGGGTTTGAATATGATCGGGTAATACGGCAGAATCATATTTTCCATTTGCCTGACGGTCTTTGGAAAATTATTTTGCGTCATCTCTGAAGAAGATGACGCAATGGTGCTATGTTAAGGTTTATGGTCTTATTTGAATAAAGGTTGTAGAGATTCTGATAGCCAAGACTGATAGCTTTGTCAATCATCTCTTTTCCCTTTACCAGGTCGCCTGTTTGCGCATAATAGACTGCTGCCATATAGTAATCATCTTTAGTTTTATCTTCTTTATTAAGAAGGGCGCATTTCATGGTTTCATCTGCATCAAGTTTCTTGCCGGCGAGACATTGAGCAAGTGCCTTATATGTGATGTCGTTGAATGTCTCAGGATCGAGGGTATTGCCTATTCTTCCATATTCGAGAATAGCCTCTTTTGCATTATCGAGCATGTTGAAGTTGACATATGCTTTTATCATCTGAGCATGAAGGTCAGCCGGATCAATCATGACAACTTCGTTTAGATTCTGCATTGCTGCCTTGGCATCTCCCAATGCAATGTTGGCGAGGGCAGACTGGATGAGGGCTTTGGTTGAATATGCATCGATGTGCAAAGCTTTGGTTGCAGCAAGAAGGGCAGCAGCTGCGTTGCCGGCAGCTAATTCTGCCTCGGCTTTAACAATCTGCGTCGAGACACTGTTTTCTTTAAGCACCGCAAGGCTTGCATTAGTTGTAGCTTCAGCAATCTTATCAAGAGCGATGCAGCATTTAGCCATGTTGGCATAAACAGATGCTATCTGCCCTTCTTTGGATTGCAACAGTTTTGTAAAACCATCATACGCCTGTCTGTAGTTCCCACTATTGAAAGCAATACTTGCCTGCAGGAAAAACAAGGGGTCAGTATTTGAAGTGCGAGACACTGCGTATTGTATTGCAGTCTCAACTGCAGGATAATTTTTGTCGGCAAGGTGGATGAGAGATTCGAGAGGACGACTTGATTTGCCGTCGGCAAGGCTGAACGCGCTCAGATAGTTTGCCGCTGCGTTCTCATCTTCATGCATGTCTTCATAAAGTTCACCGATTCGGCAATAGGTAAGATAACTGCTGGGATCCGCATTTTCAGCTTGTTTAATAAGTTCTTTTGCCTCCTCGGTCTTATTCATCATAATATCCGCTCTCGCCATTCCGAAGAATGCTTCCTGGCTGCGGCTTTTAAGACGCTGCATAGAGGCAAATGACTGATAAGCGTCATCCGGACAATTAAGGTAAAGGGCAATGTTTCCTTTCTTATAAAGCAACGCATAGTCCTGGGGTGAAAGCGCCAGGGCATTATTTATGGCTGTGAGAGCCTTGTCATATTCTTTCGTCTGAATGTAGATGTCGGCAAGCATTGAGTATTCATCCGTTCTGAGAACTTTCTCCTTTTCCGGAGTGTATTCGAGAGCCTTGACAATATCCACGAGTGCTTCATCATACATTGAAAGATTGTAATACTGAGTTGCACGCTGATACAGTGTGCTGTAATCTTTGGGATTCTCATTCAGGATTTCCTGATATCCGCGTAACACGGCTTTGGTAATAGGGCTGATCTGCTGAGCACTCGCACCTGCACAGGCAAAAAGTGTCAGACTTAAAAGCAATACTTTTATTTTCATTTAGCTGTGAATTATATCGTTGTTGGAATTATATGTTCATATCATTAAGCGCAATGCGAAGGGTAGTGAGATTCTTCAAGAGTCCGGCGGCTTGGTCGAGAGGGAGCATATTCGCGCCATCACTTTTGGCAATGGCAGGATTCTGATGAGTTTCCATAAATATTCCGTCTGCACCGGCAGCCAGTCCTGACTTCGCAATTGTGGAGATCAATTGAGGAAGACCACCGCTGACACCGTCGGCTCCATTGGGCTGCTGAAGGGAATGTGTTATGTCCATTATCACCGGGCATTCACATTCTTTTTTCATCACCGGAATTCCGCGCATATCTACCACAAGGTCTCCATAGCCGAAGAATGAGCCACGTTCGGTGACAGCAATCTTGTTATTGCCTGACTCGCGTACTTTCTCGCACGCGAAACGCATTGAAGAGGGAGCAAGGAACTGTCCTTTTTTTATGTTTACCATCTTGCCGGTTTTAGCCGCCGCCACGAGCAGTTCAGTCTGTCGACATAGGAATGCCGGAATTTGGAGTATGTCTACATATTCAGCTGCCATCGGGGCTTCTTCGGCAGAATGAATGTCGGTTACTACCGGAATTTGGAATGTTTCCTTTACTTTTCTCAATATCTTGAGTGCTTTTTCGTCTCCTATTCCGGTGAAGGAATCCAGACGGCTGCGATTGGCTTTTCGATAACTCCCTTTAAAGATATATGGAATATCCAGATCGGAGGTTATCTTAAGAAGTTTCTCAGCTATGTCAAGAGCCATTTCCTCACCTTCAATCACGCAAGGACCGGCAAGAAGAAAGAAATTGCCGATGGCACTTGAATTTATATATTCTATTATGTTGTCTGTCATTATTCAGTTATTTATTCTTAAGTCGTTTATAACATGTATTGCAGCGAGGGCATAAAGTGCAGCCGTTTCGGTGCGTAAACGGGTATTGCCGAATGTGGCTGGTATGAATCCTGCCTTGACAGACAGATCAACTTCCTCCGGAGAAAAGTCACCCTCCGGACCAATCAGCAAAGTGACATTCTTTCCAGCCTCATAGACATTGACAAGTTCCTTTCTTGGGAATTCTTCCGAACAGTATCCCATGATTTTTATGCCCTGGTCTTTGTTTGTGCTGAGATCCTTGATGAATTCCTTAAATGTCTTCATGCCGCAGAATTCCGGCAGTGTTGCTTTCATGCTCTGTTTCATGGCTGAAACAAGTATCTTGTTGAGGCGATCAGTCTTGACATCTTTCCTTTCGCTTCTTGCGCATTTTAGGAATATGATTCTGTCAATACCGATTTCTACTGCTTTCTCAAGCAGCCACTCCATTCTGTCGATGTTTTTGGTTGGAGCTACTGCAAGCGTAATCTGAGGTTTCCAATGACGTTTTTCTTCTGAGCGTGAAATTATGTCGAGCTCAGTTTTCTTTGGATTCGCATCGGTTATGATGCATTCATAAGCAAAGCCTTTGCCATCCACTGCATGGATTGTATCCCCCTCTTTCATTCTCAGCACTCTGCAGCAATGACCTGACTCCATCTCCGGCAGAGAGTAGTCAGTTTCAATATCGGGGGCATAGAAACGAATCATAGAGGATGTGTTATATTCTTTACAGGGTTATTCTGTCATTCCATCCGGATTTTCGCCACCCATGTCGATAGCTTTGTCGATATTTATGTTCTCAGGGTGTTTGGGAGCCTTGAAAATAAATATGAAAAGAATGCTTATCACCAGTGCATATGCCGCGAATATGAACCAGGAATGCTGCCATCCTGAAAGATTTTCTGCAGCTGAAGTCATACCTGACATATCAACATGTTTGTTTACTACAAGGGTTCCGGCGAGGAATGTTCCGACACTTGCACCGATGCCGTTTGTCATTATCATGAATAATCCTTGTGCACTTGAACGAATTTTCTTATCTGTCTGTTGATCTACGAATAGACCGCCGGCAACGTTGAAGAAGTCGAATGCTACGCCATAGACTATACATGAGAGGATTATCCATACAAGTCCGGAGCCTGTGTCTCCAATACCGAAGAACCCGAATCTGAAGACCCATGCCAGCATAGCCATTAACATTACTCCTTTTATACCGAATCGTTTTAGACAGAATGGTATCAGAAGTATGCATAAAGCTTCGCTTGCTTGGGAGATGGCTGTCAGTGCTGTCGCATTCTTTGCACCCCATGTTTCGGCATATTCAGCAATGTTTTGGAATGAATCAATGAACATTGTGCCGTAGCTGTTGGTGACCTGAAGACAAACACCAAGAAGCATTGAAAATATGAAGAACACAGCCATTGTGCGGCGTTTGAAAAGTTTGAAAGCGGAGAGACCGAGTGTTTCTGTCAAAGAAGAGCCGGACGATGGATTCACAGGACAGTTGGGCATTGTCAAGGCGTAGATCATAAGAATCAGGCTGACCACTCCTGAAGATACGAACTGAGCGTATGTTGATTGAAAATTTGTGAAGTTGACGAACAATTCCGCACAAATAAAACCGATTGTGCCGAAGACGCGAATCGGAGGGAAAGCAGTTACTGTGTCGAGCCCGGCTTTATTGAGAGCATTGAATGCAACAGAATTTGCAAGCCCGATAGTGGGCATGAAAAATGCGATTGAAAGCGTGTAGAAAGTAAAGAGAGTTCCAAAGTTTACATTTCCATTGCTTTGCCAGCAATACCATCCGGCGAGTATCATGAAGATACCGGCTATGCCATGGCACAGGCTTAACATTTTTTGTGCGGGTATCCATTTGTCTGCAACAATGCCTATAAGAGCTGGCATGAAAAGGGAGACGAGTCCTTGGGCGGTATAAAACCAAAAGATGTGGTCACCCAATCCTACTGAACCAAGGTATATACCCATCGAAACGAGATAACAACCCCACACTGCGAACTCCAGGAAGTTCATTACGATTAGGCGAGTTTTCATAGCGGTATTTGAAGCCATAATTTTTTTTAATTTATGTTCCGCAAGCTTCAACTTAAAGTTTAAAAGTTTAAGGGCTTATAAGATGTGAATGTGCCTGATGTCACACTTATTTCATCGTGAATGAATAAACTCATAAACTGCGCTTTGCGCAACTAAACTTATAAACTTCAACTTTACGTTTGCGAAACGTTGAATTTTGGATTTAAGCACAAAGATAACCATTATCTTCCTAATGTCAAAAAAAAGTGAAGGAAAGTCAATGTGTAAGGTTAAATCATTCTAAGGAACGCGCTCTATGCTTCGAAGAATTTCTCTTCAGAAACAATCGTGAAGCCACCTGGAATTTGTTTGATTGCCCCGATGCTTTCAAGATCAATAATTTCTTTTTTGAAAGAATTGGTATCGATATTGCAAAATCCGGCAAATGACTTAGGATTGAAAAAAAATGAAATTTCTTCAGAATTTCTGGAACAATAAGTGTGGATGATACGTCTGCAGGTTGCAGCAAATCCTCCTTGAGGATAATCATTAAAAATATTAAAGCGGATCTGAGCACCGTAAGATAAGGAATTGAGATAATTTAAAAGATATATTGATCCTGCGTTAAGAAGATTTTGATATTGGTCTTTACTGAATTCCATGGTACTCACATTCCCAACTGCGCAAATGTCTGCCCCATACGTTGTGTCCATCCCGAAAAGTCTGTCAGCTCCGATTACTTCATGATTCCGGCGTAGTTCGGTAAGGCGCAGTAGGTCTTTATCCCCAATTATGTGGCGTAAACGTATTTGACCGGAGATCACGCATTTCACTTCCTCAACGCGTTCACCAGCCGATACGATTTTTTCTCTGTCAGAATATTTTGAGAATTTGAAGTGTGTCTTTTCGAGAAAAGACGAAACCTGCTCATGACTCAATCCCTTGAAGAGCGGCAGATTCATGATTGTCTCATACATTGTAGCCATAGCAGTGAGATTTATGAAATCTTATGAAATAGAGCAGTGACAAATGTCAATACAAAATGAATTCCTGTTTGTTAATATTAACAAATGGCACTCATAAAAGTTAAAAAGGCGAGCTGTTTTAGCTCGCCTTTTTAAGGTAGCGGGATCGAGAATTGAACTCGAGACCTCCGGGTTATGAATCCGACGCTCTAACCAACTGAGCTATCCCGCCGTCATGCTTTCGGGAAATTGTCATTTCCGTTTTGCGAGTGCAAAGGTATATATATTTTTTGACATGACAAAGATTTCCTCAAAAATTTTCATTAATTTTGAAAGAAATTTTCACATTCATTGCAGATGACAAGACTCCATTATATATTATTATTCGCCTTATTGGTGTGTTTAACAGTTAGTTGCCATACAGGAATCGAAAGTACCAAGACAATAACACTTTCTAAAAGTGAACGCAAACAGCTTGAGGCATCTCCCGAAGAGAAACTGATGGAGGATGTCAAGGCTCCTATGCTATCTGAATGGAAAGAGGGGAAAAAGTTTCTCGTGTCGGATAATAGGGCATCTCTGGTTTTTGATCCATATTCGATGATAAACGACCAGGAAGAGCTGGGTGGCAAGATTATAGAATATGCAGGCGTTACGTTGAAAGCAACCCCAGGGGGAGCGGATGAGGCTGTTATAGTTTTCAAAAACGGTTCCGGCTCTTTGCAATATTCTACCGGAAAGAATACGAATGATGCCGCAACTTCCATTTCGAGTATGGATGTTCCCATGCTCATAGATCTGGAGCTTGTGGATAAAGTCAAGGATTTGCTGGTAGGAAGAAAGGTCTGGACTCGTTCGCAATTATGGTATGATAGAAATGAGAATAAGATTGACGGGCGTAAGTTTGTACCGGTCGAGATTGTGGATGTTAATCCAGGAACAATGGTTTTTCCTCTTAAAGTCTATCTAATAGATGAAAACGGGAAGCCGGCGATGATGTATATGAATGCCGGAACCGCGGGCATTGAAAGCCGCACATTCCAGAATCTTTTCAGCCTTACAGATCCCAAAGATCGTTATCCTTCAATCCATGAGGATGTTTGGGAGCTGATTCAAAGAGGGCAAGTTCGTCTCGGCATGACAAAAGAGGAATGTAAACTTGCTCTGGGTAATCCTTCGGATGTAAATTCCGGGCATGATTGGAATTCAACGATAGATTTCTGGCAATATCCTAATGGTTCATATCTCCGTTTTCAGGATGGACTTCTTGTTGCCTTCAGAAATTAATAAGTTACATACATGATTGATATAATAGAGAATAAAGACATAACCTCTCTCACCACTTTTGGCATTCCGGTGAAGGCAAGATATTTTGCCGAGTATTCATCGGAAAAAGAACTGCTGGCTATTTCCCGCAGGGAGGAATTCCTGAATAATGAGGTGCTCCATATTGGAGGCGGTAGCAACCTTCTTTTTCTTAATGATTTCAACGGACTTGTTTTGCATTCGACAATAAAGGGAATAAAGGAATACAGGAAGGATGACGATACGGTCTATGCGATTGTAGGAGCAGGTGAAAAATGGACTGATTTTGTGGAATGGTGTCTTGCAAGAAATCTTGCTGGTGTCGAGAATCTTGCACATATACCCGGAGAGGTAGGAGCGTCTGCCATTCAGAATGTTGGTGCATACGGTGTTGAGGCAAAGGATGTGATCCATACGGTAGAATGTTTTGATACACTTTCGCGCAAGACTGTGATTTTTACGAATGAGGAATGTGAATTCGGTTATCGCGACAGTCTTTTCAAACATGATGAAGTAAGAGGTCGCTATTATGTTTTGCGGGTGTCTTTTAAACTCAATCCTGATGGTAAAGCCCGTCATCTTGATTACGGACCATTACGTTCTTTGGAGGAGAGATTAGGAAGGAAACCCTCGATAAGAGAGGTTGCAGAAGAGATTACCGAAGTCAGGAAAAACAAGCTTCCTGAGCCTGGTGAAACCGGAAGTGCAGGCAGTTTTTTCAAAAATCCGGTTGTCTCTACCCATTTTTATGAAAAAATGAAAGAGGAATATCCTGACATGCCAGGATATCCGGCAGGAGAGGGGTTAACGAAACTGTCAGCTGCGTGGCTGATAGATCACGCAGGAATGAAAGGGTTTAGAATTGGAGGCGCAGAGGTATATAAGAAGCAACCGTTGGTTATTGTGAATGCCGGGGATGCAACGGCTTCTGATGTCAGACGTCTCGCGGATGAGGTCATTCTGAGAGTCCGTTCAAACTTCTATGTGACATTGAAGCCGGAGGTGAATTTTATTGACACTTCCATCACTGTGACCATTCTTGGTAGTGGCCCATCTAAAGGAGTGCCAGAGCTTGGCTGCGTATGCAGGGTTTGCAGTTCGGAGGATCCTCATGATAAGAGATTAAGGGCATCGGTTCTTGTCGAAACAAGAGGACTGAGGTTGCTGATTGATCCTTCTCCTGATTTGCGGGAGCAGGCATTGCGTCTACGGCTTGCCGATATCGATGCCGTCTTGGTTACTCATAGCCACTATGATCACGTCGGTGGTTTCGATGATTTGCGCCCATTCTGTGGAAATTTCAATTTGCCGATATATCTGCGTAAGGATGTGGATGAAGATCTGCATCGTCGTCTCGACTATTGTTTCAGGGAGCATCCCTATCCCGGTGTTCCGACATTCGATATGCATGATGTAGGTGATGAACCATTCTATATTAACGGATTGAAAATAATACCCGTGGAGGTGATGCATGGCAAACTTCCGATTCTCGGTTATAGAATTGGTAATTTTGCATATGTAACTGATGCCAAAACAATCTCGGATGTTGAGAAGGAAAAGCTTGAAGATCTGGATGTTTTAATCATCAACTCATTGCGCGATAAACCGCATTTTGCTCATTTTTCATATGCCGAGGCTATAGAAATGATAAAGGAGTTGAAACCTAAACGAGCATATCTCACCCATTTCGGTCATGAGGCAGGTCTTCATACCGAGCTTGAGGCAAGATGTCCGGAGAATGTAAAACCCTCTTACGACGGAATGGTGATAGAGATAAAGTAATATATGTGAGGTTAGAGGTGAAAGGTAAAAGGGTAAAGGCAAATTGGCACGGCTGCCCTTGAAGAGGGCATTTAATTATAACCCAGCATCGCGTCGCTGCGGCATCGAAGACGTCGATTATTATTTTGTAAGTGGACTTGTACCTTCGCTTGTGCGACAGTTGCAAGCAACCGTCGCTCCGAATAGACGCGAACCTGAACGATACATCATATTAAAATATATCATGCTGTGATAAAACGGATTCGATGGTTTTTCGAGTCCGTTTTGTCGTATATGTAATCATCATTTTCGAGGGATGACAGCGACGAGATCTCACTAATATTTTCTGAAAGGATCTGACGGAGGAGAGTACCGCGCAGCTTTTTTAATTTCCCGGCATTGGGAGTTTTCTCTATGCCGTCGATTGTTTCAACAAAATCAACTTTCCATACTTTTGTGCCAGGTTTTAAGGATTTCCAGTCGATACATTTGGCAGCGTCAGCGGGCATAAGGTCAAGTATTTCGCTGCAATGATTTGTTTCAAGGTATTCGGAGAGGGCAGAAGTTATTTCCTGTTTTAAATAATTATATGTAGGAATTGACTCCGGGTTCGCCTTACATTTAAATTCCAGGCGATATGATTTGATTATGTCGTCTGGTCGTAGCCAACCATATAAAGAGGATATTATTCTCAGATTCTTATTTGCATTGAGAATTGCGGAGGATGATAAAGATTTCGGTTCCAAAGCCTTGAACACGACACCTGTATAAGCATAAAGAGCCGCTTCCCCAAGAGATTTGTTGGGAAATTCAAATATCATCTTTTTCATTGACTGCGCCAGCGCTGCGCTTATCCCGATTTTCTGTGCTAATTCCGCTACAGAAAATTTGTCGAGATATTCCATCTCGGCATTAGCCGCTGTGTCATGCATCGGTTCATGCTTGTTCAAAGCTGAATTTTGTATTCGGCTCGAACAATCAGTCATCGTCTTGGATTCTGCAATAAGTATCAGCATATCAAATTGGTCCTAATCATTTTGCCCCGATCCAAGTAAGACGTTTCCACGCTCCTTCCATGGGACCATGAGAGAAATATTTCATCCAGAGTCTGCAGAATGCCAGCTGACCCAAGAATATTGCAATACCGACAAAGAAACTTGCCGTGATGCCCAATTTGCTATGTAATCCGAGTCCCCAATTGTAATAAATGAATGAACCGATGATACTTTGGCATACATAATTGGTCATGCTCATTCTTCCATAAGGAATCAGTCGGGAAAGCAAGGATTTTGCTTTGGAAGTATTGTAATAAAGGAATAAGACTGCTGATACGATCAGCGTCATGAAACATAGATTATAGAGCGAGCTGAGCAGGAGATGGGATTGGGAGATAAAATCCTCGTTTGAGATAAAATCGGGTAGCATCGTGTCGAGACCGCGCAAGGCACAGAAAAGTGGCAGAGCAATGCAGGCTGCTATTCCCCAACCTTTAAGGTATGATTTCAACAGCCATCCCTGACGACCGAGAACCATTCCGATAATAAATAGACCGGCAGTCTGGAATATGCGTCCATGATCCCACGCCCATGCGAGACTTGCGAGTTGACCTTCCCAGAGATTGACTATAGCAGTCTGGAAGAACGTGCCGTCAGATTGCACGGCAAATGTGGCAGCCCATAAATCAGCTGTTGGAACTTTGGGTGACTGATACGCCGGATCAATCAATACATGAATCATATTATAAAGCGCCATCGGCTGCAGCATACATATTGCAGCCAGTGCGATGAGTATTTTTGTTCTGAACCGACATGTGAGCACGAGCACTATACCAACCAGCGAATACATCACAAGTATTTCGGCTGTGAAGAAAACCGCGTCGATACATCCGATAACGAAAAGCAGCATCAAGCGCCAGCAGAACCGTGCACGGAAATCGTTTCCGCGCATTTTCTGATTATCGTCTTGAATAAAGAAACTGAATCCGAAGAGAAGTGCAAATATGGCGTATGCCTTACCTCCGAAAGCAAAAAATAGGGAATCCCATATAGCTTTATCGGTGAAATTTAGCCAAAGTGGTTGAAGTGCCTTGTCCGGGAAAGAATAAAAATTGAAATGCTCGATATTATGAAGCAACACAATGCCCATCACCGCCACACCTCGCAGCACATCCGCAACATCGACCCTCCGATGCCGCTTAATCTCCCCATCCTTGATGATTATCTCTTCGCTCATTATTTGTTAATTCGATAATAAGTAAATTATTGATATATAAAAATAAAAGGACTACTGAAAGTAGTCCTTGGGTAGTCGATCCGGGACTCGAACCCGAGTCTCCACCGTGAGAGGGTGGCGTGCTAACCGCTACACTAATCGACCATGTTTTTCGGTTTTGCGATGCAAAGTTAGACATAATTTTTATTCTGTGCAAATTTTTTGAGGATTTTTTTGAAAATGGGGCGAAATGGGGCTGTATGGGGCGGGATGGGGCTTAGTGGGGATGGGGACAGAGGACGACGGACGACGCATCAGGGGAGGAGAGAGGGAGGCTGGGGTGTAGAAGGGAATCCAGGGGGAGAAGCTGGATCAGCGGGAGGAGATGGAGATGTGGCTCTCTGCGGAGGCTCCTTCGCGGATGACGTTGATTTGGACGGGGATGCGCTCGCGCAGTTCCTCAACGTGGCTGATGATGCCGACTTTGCGTCCCGATTTTGAGTGAAGCAGTCTCAATGTTGAAATCGCATTCTGCAATACATCGCCACTCAATGAACCGAATCCTTCATCTATAAACAGTGTGTCGACGGAGAAATTGCTTCCAATGTCGCTGAGGGCGAGTGCCAAGGAAAGCGATACCAAAAAACTTTCGCCTCCGGAGATGGTTGCAGCAGAACGCACGGTGTATCCTTGCCATGCATCTTCAACCTGAATGACGAATGTGCCGGGTTCAACGCGAAGCCGGTATCTGTCGGATAGACTTTTCATGTAATGATTGGCGGAGTGGATTAATTCGGCAAGTATGTAGCTTTGAGCGATTTTACGGAATTTCTTCCCTTCGCTGTCTCCAAACATGTCGTAAAGAATCCGCCATCTGTCGAGAATTTTGCCTTGTTTCTTATGCTCTTCAATCAGTACGCCAAGTTTCTTTACCTGCGAGTCATTCAGTTTCAATTCGGTTTCTATTGATCCTTTTTTGATGTCATTTTCTCGAATCTTGTCATTGATAGCATTCACGCGAGTTGTGGTTGCCTCAAATGATAGATCATCTTCTTGCCGACATTTTCCTGTTTCTTCAAGTTTGCTTTCTATTTCAATCAATCTTTCTTTATTATCATTCAATCCTTTGCTTGTGGCGGAGATCTCCATCAGAATATCTGTGGCGAACTTGTGAAGATCCTTGATGCCACTTACTCTTGAAACTTCAGATTCAGGCATGAAATCAGGCAATTGTGATCTGATGGCTTCGATTACATTGTCGAACGATTCAAGAGTATTTTGTTTATTTCCAGCTATGAGCCGGAGATTCTCTAATTGCCTATTCAAATCTTTATATTTGTTGACATCTTCTTTAAGCTCCCTACAGAATACGGTCATATCTTTTTCAAACAATTCATGATATCGGGAATTTACGAGTATGGATAATATTTCTTCCCTGATATTGCGGATTTCATTGTCTGCCTTTGCGATATTCAGCGTTGCATCCGCATTCTGAGTCTTTACAGTTTCAATTCTGATCTTGATTTCGGAGAAATTCTCTTTCTTCTTTTGAATTAAATCAGAGAGTTCTTTATGTTTGTCATTCCGGCTCTTTAAATCTTTCTCCAATAGCTCCGCTGTTTTAATTTTGCCTGCGACTACATTGATTTTTTCAGAAATATTGTCTATTTCATACAAAATGAGGGATTTGATATCTTCATTACTGTAATCAATATCCAAAGCCTCACTCTTAATCTTTACTTTATTAAAGGCTTCAGTTAAAGAGTTGTCTTCTTCGAGCTTTTTACGGCTCTTCTCAATCGCAGTCTTTATTGTTTTTATTTCAGCCTCGATTGAAATAATCTCATCATTGAGTTTATCTCTGGATGCTTGGGCTTTGTCAAGTTCTTCCTTTCGGTCTTTGATCATCTCCTTTATCTCAGACTCGGCAGGAAGACTGGCTGATATCTTCTGCCGACATAGAGGACAAACGTCTCCTACATTTAATGAACTTCTGATATTGCCAAGTATTTTTTCACTTGAAGCAAACAATTTGTCATACACATCCTTGTAAAGAAGAAGTTTTTCTTCGGCAATTTTGAATGGTTCGCTGAGATACTTACGCTTGTCGGTGATTTCTTTGAGATGGTTTTCATTTGAAGCTATTTCCTTCTGCTCGATCTCAATCCTTTGTGCGATATCATTGTAGTTCTGAAGCAGAATCATCAGATTCTGTAGTTCCACGCGACGCGTGGTTATCAGATCTTTCTCTTTTCTTAATTCATCAATTTCTAAAGAATCGAGTTCCGTCTTCAATCCGGCGGCAGATGTGTCATTATCCAAAAGCTGACCAGTCAGCTTTTCAATTTCTTTTTCATATTCTAAGCTTTGGGGTAAAAGCTTTTCCTCTAAGTCATTGGTTCTGGTTGAAATGGATTTCTTTTCGTTAAGAATGTCAATATTGAGGGTTTTGATTCGTTGCGAATCACGCATAATATTTTCAGCTTCGTTGAAGATCTCTTTACAATCGTCAAATTTTTTGATCTCTTCCGATTTTGACTGCATGTCATTTTTAATATCGAGTATTTCGGCATGCAATTCATTACGAGATATCAATAAGGAGCTGACATCTTTACTTAGGTCATTGATTTTAGTTGAAAGTTTTTTGATGGTCAGTGCTGTATCACTTTGAGATTTTAGCAATTCCAGCAGGTCAGATTCTGATTTCAGATTCTCCTGCAATATTTTATTTTCTTTTTCAAGCTGACTCAATGCCTCTTTTTTCTCTGCGATTTCATCCTCTTCAAGTATGGAGACACCTTCGATTTTTAATTTCAAGGTATTGTAAATATTCTCTTCCTCTTTGAATCGTTCGAAAATCTTAATCCCGATTTTAGAATATATCTCTGTACCTGTGATTTTGCTGAGAATCTCGCTTTTGTCATTATCGTTGCTGTTGAGGAAGCGCGTAAAGTCTCCTTGCGCGAGCATAACCGTGCGGCAAAACTGGTTGAAGTCGAGACCTACGGCATCGGAAATTTCCTGCTGTATGTCTGCATCCTTTGTGAATGAAACCTTCTTGTCAATGTTCTCAAGTGTCCAATTTTTTTTCTGCAACTTTCCCTCAATCTTTTTGCGTGATCGTTGTATTCCCCAACGAGCTATATAGTGTATGCCATTATTACCGGTGAATTCCAGTTCGGCATACCCCTCGCCGGTGTTTCTTCTGAGAATCTGTCGAGGATCGTTTACACTTATGGCATCATTTGCAGTTCCATCGAGAGTTGCACCATTTATTTTTGTGTTCTTAAAACGGGGGGCAGTGCCATATAGGGGGAGGCATATGCAATCGAGAATCGTAGATTTTCCGGCACCGGTCTTTCCCGATATCAGAAATACCTCGCTGTCGGAGAGTGGAGACTGTGTGAAATCTATTGTTGCGTCTCCAACGGAAGCCATGTTGTGTATAGTAAGTTTCAGCAGTCTCATTCTCTTTCCTCCTCATTAACAGATTCAATAATTTCCTTTAGCAACTCTTTTAAATCTTCATCGATCACAAATCCTTTCTCTGTTGCGAATTTCTCAGCAATCCCTGCAGGAGACATTTTTTTGAATTCTCCTATCGATAAGTAATTGCTATTCGCTGGATCATCGGAGTTGTTTTTTCTAACGGCATTGATATGGCAGAATCGGCATTTCTTTTCGCGAACAGCAGCTAACGCCTCTTCTCTGGCAAGATGCGGAAGAAAACCAGATATCTCAACATTTAATCTGATATAGGCGTCTATATCATCCGGAAAGGTTTTCAATGATTCAAGGGCTTCCTCGAAGTGAGAGTATCCTTCAGTTGGCAATGATATCAATGGGAAAATGTTATCAATTGGGACCTCACGTATTTCAGGTTTGGCTTCTTTCCCGGACATTTCCACAATTGAAACGCTGTGAGGATATTCCTCATCAAAAGAAACGGCTAATGGTGAACCGGAATATCTTGCTCTGCCTTGGCTGCCTCTGATTGTCTGGGCATGATGTATGTGCCCCAAAGCGAGGTAATCGTAGCCTGTGCCAAAATCATTTAAAGTAACAGAATCTATACCTCCAATCATAGTTTCAGACATTTCTTCATGACCCTTGAAATCGCATCCAGAGACAGTGGCATGCGCCATCATTACCACCGGTAGCTGCCCCGGATTCATTTCATCAACGCGATCAAGTAATGTTTGAAACAGATTCTCAGGCATATTTCTTTCATGGCAATACGGCACTGTAATTATAAAACATTTTCCGCTCACTTCATGAATCAATGAATCCGGATTTGAGGAGTCGATATTTCCGACAGTAGTTACATTGAGAGCTCTCCAGGGAGTGGTGAAAATGTCATGGCGCGAAGCGCTGTCGTGGTTGCCCGATGTTACAAATATCTGCATTTCAGGACACGCTGAATGTATCTCCATCATTGTATCAGCAAACATGCGTTGCACAGTTGCCGATGGCTGGGCTGTATGATATATGTCTCCGCATAATAAGAATACATCGGGTTTTTCTGCCTTAACTATATCTACAATTTGTGCAAGCATGTGCTCTTGCTCGGTATGACGGTCGTAATTATACAACACATGCCCAAGATGCCAGTCGGAAGTATGAAGGAGTTTCATTTATTACGTGTATATTGCTTATTGCAAATATAGCGATTATTTATGAGAAATTTAGTATTTTTGCACTATGAAAGAATCAGAAAACGAAATATTTGACAGGGAGTGGGATAAGATGCTCTCCGGAGAGATATACGATGCGATGCATCCGAAATTCATAGAAATGCTTGGCACTACGCGTGAGAAGCTGTGGGAGTTCAATAATCTCCGTCCTTCCGAAATGGATAAGATGAAAGGTATTTTGCGGGAGATATTAGGTGGTTATGGTGAGAAATTCCATGTGAATCAACCGTTCAGGTGCGATTACGGATGCAATATTTTTATTGGGGAGAATTTCTTTGCAAACTTTAATCTTACAATTCTCGATGAGGCGGAAGTCCGGATTGGCGACAATTGCTTCATTGGTCCCAACGTCAGTATCTATACGGCATGTCACCCTCTTGATCCGGAGAGGAGGAATACGGGTGTGGAATGGGCAGAACCTGTCACCATAGGTAACAGTGTGTGGATAGGAGGAAGCGCAACGATCGTACCTGGAGTGACGATTGGTAATAATGTCGTGATTGCCGCCGGAGCTGTCGTTACTAAAGATGTTCCCGACAATGTTGTGGTTGGAGGAAATCCGGCGCGAATTATCAAGAAGCTTTGACACTGATAACAAATTATTCCGGCTGATAAATGGAAAAGAAGATAACATACTGGCTCAGTGAGATAGGAGGCGATTCATTCGCACAAGATTTCAGTTTCCCCGTGACACTCATTGCCGTAGCCTTGATTGCGTGGCTGGCATACGAACTGTTCAGAAGGGTCGTTTCTCCGTTTATCATCTACGCTGCGGATAAAACAAGCACGAAATGGGATGATGATCTTCTGACAGAAGATGTGCTACGTGCCTTCAGTCAGATGATGCCCGCAATAGTTGTTGCATGGTTGTTGCCGAAAATGTTTGTCAGTCATGAATTGCTTTATGTCTGGATAAAGAAATTCACACTTTTTTATATCGTATGGGCATGTGTGAATTTTGTGAATAAGGTGATAGGTGCGGTGTTTGGAGCGTTCGATAAGCGTAATCTTGAGCGTATACATTCGCTTAAGGGAACGTTTCAGATGGTGAAACTGATTGTTATCGGTATCGGTATAATTGTCGGCTCCGGCATTCTGTTCGACCGCTCGCCAATTGCCATCCTTACAGCTTTTGGTGCATCGGCGGCGGTTCTGATGTTGGTCTTCAAGGATACGATACTCGGGTTGGTGGCGGGCGTGCAGTTGACTGCCAATAAAATGTTGCAGAAAGGAGACTGGATAATTTGCCAGAAAGCAGGTGCCAACGGCGAGGTCATTGACATATCGTTGACTACAGTAAAAGTGCGCAACTGGGATAATTCTGTTATCACCATACCTCCATATAATCTTATCAGCGATTCTTTTCAGAATTATCAGCCGATGCGAGCTTCCGGAGGCAGGCGCGTATCAAGATACGTCTATATAGATGTGAATAGTGTAAGATTCCTTAACGAAACGGAACTGGCGGCATTACGAGAAGAGAATCTGATAAATGAGGAGATTGCAGAAGGGGAGAAGATAGTTAATCTCGGACTATTCCGCAGGCATATGGAGAATTGGTTAAGAAACAGGAAGGACATTGTATTGAAACGCGGACGGACAATGTTTGTCATGGTGCGTCAATTGCAGTCTACGCCTCAAGGAATACCATTGGAATTGTATTTCTTCACCAATAAGACCGATTGGGCACAATACGAGGAGATTCAAAGTGATATTTTCGACTATGTATATGCAGTTATAGGTAAATTTGGTCTTTGCATATATCAAGCTCCGTCAGGACTCGATCTAATGTTCACCAAGAATCAAGCGAGATAAACTCTTAAACTTTAAGTTGAAGTGTGCGAAACTTAAATAATAATTATGGCAAAACAGGAATATATTCAGAAGAACAGGGAGTGGCTGGCTGAGAAAGGGAAAGAACCCGGAGTAATGCCACTCGATAAAGGGATATACTATAAAGTGTTAAAGAAAGGGAATGTCAAGGGGGCGTCTCCTAATAGAAACAGTGTGGTGACAGCTCATTATGTCGGTAAGACTATCAATGGCAAAACTTTTGACAGCAGTCGAGGTGGAGTGGCACCCGCATTTCGTCTCCGCGACTTGATACCGGGTTGGATTATCGCTCTTCAGCAGATGCACGTAGGCGATAAATGGGAGATCTATATTCCGGCAGAGCAGGCGTATGGTATGCGCAACATCCCCGGCATCCCCGGTGGTTCAACGCTTATATTTGAAATAGAGCTATGCGGTGTGGCATAGGTAGGTATGAACAAATTTCTTAATATTCAGGTTAATATAATACTATGGAAGAAAAGCTTAATTATACTCCCGAGAATATAACCAAATTGGGAAAGGATGAAATTTTTGTGTTTGGCAGCAACCTCGAGGGATTGCATTTAGGAGGAGCTGCCCGGACAGCGGTTGAGAAATTCGGTGCAAAAATGGGTCAAGGCGTTGGACTTCAAGGGCAGTCATATGCAATTCCGACAATGCAGGGAGGTGTTGAAACAATAAAGCCTTACGTAGACGAGTTCATAGATCTGGCGAGAGAGTGGGACCAGACCACATTCTACGTTACACGTATAGGTTGTGGAATCGCCGGTTTCTCGGATGAAGAAATAGCGCCTCTTTTTGCAGACGCAATGGATCTCTATAATGTCCGTCTCCCCGAATCATTTGTAAGAGTGATCCGTCAACTAAAAAAGTAAGAACTACTGCGGAAGGAGGGATAAGCTGATGCGGTGTCGAATTGGATCAAGATCGGTGACTGTTACCTCTATCTGCTGACCAAGACGAAGCACATCGCTGACTGCGTTTATGTGTCGGGTGGATATTTTTGAGATATGTAGCAATCCGCTTTCCTTTATTCCGAGGTCGATGAAGGCTCCGAATGCGGTAATGTTACTGACAAGTCCCGGAAGTTTCTGCCCGATTCTCAACTGTTCGAACGATTCTATTGCAGGCTGAAACGCTGTCTCGGCGTTATCTGTACGAGGATCGCGACCCGGTTTGCGTAATTCCGCAATGATGTCAGTGATTGTTTCCAGTCCGCCAATTCCTTTCGATGCTAACTCTGCGGGGTTGATTTTATTTAAAAGATTATCATTAGCAGGAAGATCTTTTGTTTTGACACCTACAATTCTTGCAATCTCCTTCACAATCGGATAGCTTTCTGGATGAATACCTGTATTGTCGAGGGGTTCTTCACCGGTACTGATCCGTAGAAAACCGGCAGCCTGTTCAAATGCTTTTTCTCCCAATCTCGGAACTTTCTTCAACTCCTTTCGGGTAGAGAAAGGTCCGTTCTCAGCTCGATATTTTACGATGTTTGCCGCTAATGAGGGTCCGATGCCGGAAACATATGCCAACAAGCTGGCGGAAGCAGTGTTGACATCTACTCCAACGGCGTTTACACAACTCATCACTGTGTAATCAAGGGCATTCTTAAGCTTGCTTTGGTCAACGTCGTGTTGATATTGTCCTACACCAATAGATTTAGGATCAATTTTCACAAGTTCAGCAAGAGGATCAATCAGGCGCCGCCCGATAGACACGGCTCCTCTCACAGTCACGTCTTTATCGGGGAATTCATTTCTGGCAATGTCTGAGGCTGAATATACCGAGGCCCCATCCTCACTTACGACGAATATCGCGCCGGGTCCCATGAGTTTGAAATCCTTCAGGAAACGTTCTGTTTCGCGAGATGCCGTGCCGTTACCCAAGGCTATGGCATCGAGTTTATGACGAGAAATCAGTTTTCTCAGGGTTGTGGCTGCTCCTTCAAGGTCACTGCGTGGAGGAGTAGGATAAATCACGGTATCGTCCAGAAGATTTCCTTGCTGATCAATAGCCACGACCTTGCATCCGGTGCGGTAGCCCGGGTCAATGGCAAGCACTCTGCGGCATTTGAGAGGAGAGGCAAGCAGAAGCTGTCGCAAATTTTGGGCAAAGATATCAATCGCAACTCGATCGGCTTCCTCTTTGAGCGAAGAAGAAACCTCGTTTTCTACAGAAGGACGGATAAGTCTTTTTGTGGCATCTGTCACTGCATTTTCGATGATTTCTCTGCATTGATTCGTGGCATTGCGCGATGCATATGCTTCGGTCAGTGCTTCCTCAAGCGAACCGTGAGAATCGTCTAACTGATATTTTACCTTTATCATTCCCTCGGTTTCAGCCCGGCGTAAGGCAAGATACTGATGGGAAGGGATTCTTCTTACTGAATTCGAGAAATTACCATATATTGCGAAGGGAGAAGCAGCCAGCTCCTCCTCCTTCCCTTTAGCCGGAGAGCATACGAGTGAACCGCGACGTTGATAGGAGTTGCGGGTCATATTGCGTAATCTTGTGGATTCTGAAGCCCATTCGGCAATAATGTCGCAGGCACCGGCAATGGCATCTTCAGCACTTGCAACCTCTTCGTTACGAATGAAACGTCTCGCAGAAGCGAACGGATCTGTCGCATTTCCAGCCATAATTATTTTCGCAAGCGGTTCCAGTCCGCGTTCACGAGCGATTGTGGCGCGGGTGCGTTTTTTAGGTTTGAAAGGGGCATAGATGTCTTCGACTTCAGTCATAGTCTGGACGTCGCGAAGACTTTGCTCTATTCTTGGAGTCATCGCGCCCGCTGATTCAATTGCCTCTTTAACAAATTCCTTGCGAGCATAAAGCTCGCGAACGGTTTTAAGAGTGGTTTCAATTGAACGCACGGCTACTTCATCAAGAGATCCTGTGGCTTCTTTACGATAGCGGCTGATAAAAGGCACTGTAGCTCCTTCGTCAAGAAGTTTTATAACAGCGGACACACTCCGTTCCGGAAGTGAAAGGCGCTTTGCAACGTCAGATATGATATTCTCCATTTTTCAAATAAAGTGAATGCAAAAGTATAAAAATTCGAGCGAAAATAAAAATGGAACCTTTATTAACCTTTGGGTTGCACTTGCACAAAAGTTTTAATACACGCACAATAAAAATAGTTTAAATAGCTTCAATCGCTTTTGCAAACTAAAATGAGAAAAATTGAGTTATTATAGTGTCATTAAGGTTGAAATTAGGTTAAGATAAGGTTAAAATGAAGACTAAATTCAGTTTCTGGGCTATTGCAGTCGGCACGTTTGCTTTGGGAATTGCAGAGTTCGGCATGATGGGAATACTTGGAGATGTGGCAAAAGACCTGGATATCAGTGTGGATAAGGCGGGTCATCTTATTTCAGCATATTCTTTAGGTGTTGCCTTAGGTTCTCCGTTGTTATTGTTGCTGCGCAATATGCCTTTAAAATCTGTATTGTTAATTCTTGCTGCAGTAATATTCGGAGGAAACCTGTTTGCTGCATTATCGCCCGGTTATGTTGCGTTGCTCGTTGCGAGGTTTATAGCCGGTTTGCCGCATGGCGCTTTTTTCGGAGCAGGAGCGATAGTTTGCACAAAACTCGCGACAAAAGGAGAGGGGGCTGCCGCCGTTGCAATAATGATAGGGGGAATGACTGTGGCAAATGTGGTTGGAGTGCCTTTTGCTACATTTATAAGCAATGTGCTCGTATGGAGATACATGTTCGCATTGGTGGCATTATTCGGTTTAATTGCCTTTCTGTGTATAAAATTCATTGTGCCCTATATCTCTCCACTTCCACATTCCAATATCAAAGGAGAGTTTAAATTTCTCAGGTCATCCGCGCCATGGCTGATTTATGGTGGTGTGTTTTTTGCACAGGCAGCTGTGTATTGCTGGCTGAGTTATATAAGTCCTGTAATGACAAATATCACAGGATTCACATTGTCAGATATGACCTGGATAATGGTACTTGTCGGTTTTGGTATGGTTTTCGGAAACTTTATTGCCGGTAAAATGGCAACTAAACATAGTCCTTCGCTTGTCAGTGCGACTATTGCCGGACTAATGCTCATCGTTTTGCCGGCATTGTTTTTCTTCAGTGATATCAAGTTCCTTTCACTTTTACTTGCCTTTGTGGCGAGTGCGTGTCTCTTCGGAGTAGGTGGACCGCCCCAATATCTTATCGTTGGGTTTTCAAAAGGAGGAGAGATGCTTGGTGCCGCCGGAATTCAGATTGCATTCAATGTTTCTAATGCCACATCTGCTGCTATTGGTGGAGCTGCGATCAATTATGGGCTTCCGTATGATTTTACGGCACTTATCGGAATACCATTCGCCTTAGTAGGGATGTTGTGTTTTCTTATGCTCCATCGTAAATATAAAACAGAAGGGGCCTAAAGCCATCTTATGCACGGTCTGCGATGTGGATATAATATAAATGGTGTGGTCGCGTTTTCTTAGTATTGGAGCCGTTGCTCCTATCCCAATCAAGAAATGAGAATCCGCGCATTCATAACACTCATAATATCAATTTCAGTTTCATTGCCGATTTTTGCCGAAAATGTAAAGATTTCCGGTAAAATAGTGGATAATGAAGATAAGCCTGTTGAATTTGCAACTGTAAGAGTTGCAGGCACAGCCATTGGAACCAACTCTGATCTTAAAGGACAATACAGCCTGTCTGTAGCGCAGAAAGACACTGTGGAGTTGGTGTTCAGCTGTATTGGTTTCAAAACCGTTAATCATAAACTCATAAATCCTAAAGGGGATCTGACTCTAAATGTGAGAATGTATCCTAATGATATTGAATTAAAAGAGCTCGAAGTGCTCGGATTCAAGAATAATATCAATGGGATGCAGAGTTTCAACACTGAAAGTTTCAAACTTTCGCCAGATGTTTCCGGTGGTAGCGTAGAGGCAATGATCTCGACAATGCCCGGAGTCAATTCTTCCAATGAGTTGAGTTCACAATATTCGGTAAGAGGGGGATCGTTTGATGAGAATTCAGTATATATCAACGGTACCGAGATATATCGTCCTCAGCTTGTCAGAGCCGGGCAACAAGAGGGACTAAGCATAATTAATCCTGACATGGTTGGTAATCTTAAGTTCTCTTCAGGCGGTTTCCCGGCAAGGTATGACGACAAGATGTCGTCAGCACTCGATATAACCTATCGGGAGCCGGAAGCGTTTGAAGGAGCCGTATCTGCCAGCCTTATGGGGGCATCGCTCACAATTGGACAAAATTCCGGTAAATTCTCGCAACTCCACGGATTGAGGTTTAAGAAAAACAATTCGCTCCTTTCCTCAATGGATACTAAGGGAGAATATGATCCTACGTATTTTGATTATCAGACTAATCTGAATCTTAAGCCCAACGACAAATGGACATTTAATTTTCTGGGAAATATATCCTTGAATCATTATAACTTTACACCCCATGATCGCGAAACTACATTTGGAACCGCGCAGGATGTGAAGCATTTTAAGGTATATTTCGACGGGCAGGAGAGGGACAAGTTTGAGACATTCCTCGGATCAATCTCAGCTTTGTATCGACATAACCGCGCCACAAGTTTTATGATAGGAGCCTCCGGATTTCTTACAAATGAACTTGTCTCTTACGACATATCCGGAGAATACTGGCTTAATCAGGCAGGCACTTCCGGTTCGGAGGGTGTCGGAGGAGAACTTGGTGTCGGCAAATATATGGAGCATTCCCGCAACCGATTGAAAGCATCCGTGTTCCGTCTGTTTCTTAAAGGAGAAACCCGTGTAAAGGGTAACCATATTTCTTATGGGCTTGACTACAGGCGTGAAACATTCCGCGATCGCACAAAAGAGTGGGAATGGCGAGATTCTGCGGGATATTCACTTCCGACATTGCCCGATGGAGTGCATCTGATCTACAATCTTTCGTCAAATCATAATCTTTCGACCAACCGGTTCTCGGCATATGCGGAAGATGCATATTATATAGACACCGACAAGGCGTATATGACCATAAACGGAGGTCTCCGATTCTCTTATTGGGATTTTAACAAGGAGTTTCTCGTATCACCGCGTGTTAATTTCTCATTGACTCCTGTTGGAAGTAGTTTTAATTTCAGAGCTGCAGCGGGATTGTATTATCAATCTCCATTTTACAAAGAGTTCCGGCATGCAGTCACCGATGCTGACGGGAATCATGCAATTGAGTTAAACCGTGATATAAAATCTCCCCGTAGTCTACACTTTATCGTGGGTACAGATTATACTTTCCGGGCAATGAATCGCCCCTTCAAACTTACTGGAGAGGTTTATTATAAGAACATGTCGAATCTCATATCTTATGAATATGACAATCTTAAAGTCAATTATTCAGGTGTGAATGATTCCAAAGGTTTTGTTACCGGTCTTGATTTGAAACTTTTCGGTCAGTTTGTGGAAGGTTCTGATTCTTGGCTGAGTTTCTCATTGATGAAAACGCAGCAGACTCTTGATGGTAAGAAAGTTCCGCTTCCAAGCGATCAACGATATTCTGTCAGTCTGTATTTTACGGATTATTTCCCTAAATTCCCTAAGCTTAAATTCAGTTTAAGGGGTATATTCTCCGACGGACTAACGATGACCGCTCCGCATAAAAGCCGTTCCGAATCGTATTTCCGTGCTCCGGCATACAAGCGATTGGATATAGGAATCAGTTATCAGCTTGTGGGTGCGCCCACAAATGGGGTCAGACCATATAATTTCTGGCGACATTTCCGCAGTATCGTGCTCGGACTCGACTGCTTCAATCTTCTCGACATCAGTAATGTCAGCAGTTATTATTGGGTCACGGATGTCAATAACATCCAGTATGCAGTGCCTAATTATCTAACGCGCCGTCAGTTTAATGTGCGCTTGTCGGTGGAATTCTGATTCAGCTGATGAGAGTGTATTCTACGCGTGTAGGATGACAATGTTTTTCAAGAAGTTCGAGAGTAAATTTCTTTAAAGATTCCATATCCTCAGAGGTGTCATAGACGTTAATAAGCATCAACAACCGAGTTGTGTCGGTTGTTAGTTTTGTGCGTTCCTCATCGCTTGTAGGTGTACCGATACCACCGATCGCATCGCGATATACGGGAAGATTCTCTATGTTGAGGAGACCACGACCTATGGCATGAAATTCTTCCCCCTGTTCTCCACTCCCAAGGATCAGTGTGTTACCTGAGATCTTATCTGCATCAAAGCCTCCGATACTGTGTCCGGTATGCATGGATAGAAGATTTATAAAATCTACTAATGTCGTGAGTCGATATAGTCCCTTGCCATTAACTACCCTACGACATAAAGCTTCTGCTGAAGGTCGGTATCTGTTGGGTTCTTTCCCAAGAGCTTTATAGGCTTGACGGGTGGCGGAGATGGCAGATCTTTTGTTGATCATCTCCGTGGTGAATTGATTTTTAATGGCAGCAGCCTCTTTCTCAATTTCATTCCAAAGTGAGTCTGATGTCTCAGGGTTGAGAACATCTGCTTCTATTGCCAAAACCCGCAAACCGAGGGCAGCAACCTTTATCTTGTCAGAAAATTTGATGTCAAACATATCATTAATAATTCTGGAACATGAGTATTTGAAATTATTACTTATCAGTGCAAAATTATATATATGTCTTAAAAATACCAAACTCGTTCCTATTTATTGTGCTATGCCGGATAAGGTTATAGGTGATAGGGAATAGGTTAAAGGTGAATTGGGACGCCTCTAATGTGGGGGTTCTTACTTTTTACCTTATCGTTGGGCTTTGCACGACGATAAACGTGGTGAGTAGGGATTGGAGATAAGAGCGTTTTAAATTTATCAGAATTGTTTGCCGCTTCAGAATATATCGTTAAATTTGCAAACACCAATATATCAAGAATGCTGGCTATAGTCAGCGATAATTAACCTGTATTATGAAACTCAAAGTATTTATGATGTTGGTATCGGTCGCTTTATGTTCTTATGCATTTGCTTCCGAACCCAGTTGGATTACCACTGTTGACAACAAGGACAAGACAAGCACGTGGATGTGCTTTCAGAATGAATTTGATCTGCAAGACATTCCACATAATGCGTTCACCCGTATTGCCGCTGACAGTAAGTATTGGCTTTGGATAAATGGCATTCTTGTGGTGCGAGAAGGAGGTGTGAAGCGCGGACCTAATCCGGAGGATTCATATTGCGATGCGGTGGATCTAAGTCCTTATCTCCATAAAGGGAAGAATCTTGTATCCGCTCTTGTGTGGTATTTTGGAAAGCAAGGTTTTTCCTATAACCCCTCAGGCAAGGGTGCGTTCTTTATGAGCTGTGAGTATTTACCCGAACTAAATACAGGCAATAACTGGAGAGGACAGCTGCATCCGGCGTTTTATATGCCCGATCGAACTATCCCAAATTATCGTCTTCCGGAGTCAAATATTGGTTTCGACGCGCGTCGTGACATATCTGGCTGGCAGTCTGAATCACAGAAATGGAAAAATGCCAAAGAAGTTGGTGCTGAAGGAGACAAACCCTGGGGCAAACTTCATGACAGAATTATACCGCAGTGGAAAGACTATGGTGTTGCAAACTATGTGTCGGTAGAGCGCAGACCTGGAGTCAAGGCGGATACTATCATAGCAAAGCTTCCTTATAATTGCCACGTAAACCCGCTAATGACAGTGTCTGCGCCTGCTGGTAAAAAAATCGATATCCGCACTGATAATTACATGGGTGGAGGAGAGCCCGGCGTATATGCAGAGTATGTGACTAAGAAAGGGGTTCAGACTTATGAAGCTCCCGGCTGGATGAACGGTCATCATGTGATATACACAGTTCCCAAAGAGGTGCAGGTGCAGAATGTGGCTTATCGAGAGACCGGTTATGATACTGATTTTTCAGGTACATTCGAATGTAGCGACGATTTCCTTAACAAATACCGGCAAAAAGCTTTGCGTACGCTCTATGTGACCATGCGCGATACGTATATGGATTGTCCGGATCGGGAACGCGCGCAGTGGTGGGGTGACGAGGTTAACGAATCCGGAGAGGCTTTTTATGCTCTTTCTCCCTCAAGCCACGCTCTGATGAAAAAGGGGATGTACGAGCTCATTGGTTGGCAACGTCCCGATGGAAGTATCTATGCTCCAGTGCCATCGTCGAACTGGAACAAGGAGTTGCCAGGGCAGATGCTTGCTTCAGTTGGTAAATATGGTTTCTGGAACTATGTCCTCAATACCGGTGATCTTGAAACCGCTGCGGATCTTTATGATGGCGTGAAACGATATCTATCCGTATGGAAAAAGGCTCCCGACGGCACCATGGCAGATCGAGAAGGAGGCTGGCACTGGGGTGATTGGGGAGACAATATCGACAAAGTAGCGCTCTATAACGCATTATATTACATTGCTCAAACCGGCTTGCGGGAAATGGCAATATCTCTTGGTAACAAAGCTGATGCAGATTCGATTTCCAAGGAGATGCATAATCTTAAAGAAGCTTTCAACCGCTCGTTCTGGACCGAGAAAGCCTATCGTCATCCGGACTACAAGGATGATACCGATGACCGAGTTCAGGCTCTTGCAGTGGTGTCAGGACTTGCAGATAAGGATAAGTATCTGGCACTTCTTGAAATCTTCAAGACCACTCAACATGCCAGCCCATATATGGAGAAATATGTAACGGAAGCTCTGTTCGATATGGGAGAAGGTAAATTCGCACTTGAGCGTATGAAACGACGTTTCGGACCAATGGTTGATAACCCTGAATATTCAACCCTCTTTGAAGGGTGGGGAATTGGCAAGGAGGGATTTGGTGGAGGCACCACTAATCATGCGTGGAGTGGAGGTGGATTAACCATTCTATCACAAAAGGTTTGCGGCATTGAACCATTGAGTCCCGGCTTTAGATCATTCCGTGTTGCTCCCGACTTGGCAGGAATCGAATGGGTGCGTACGGTTGTGCCAACTGTCAGGGGTGATATAAATTTTGAAGCAAAAGAAGGTTCCAATGGCATCGAATTCAGTTTCAGTATTCCTGATGGAACTTCTGCAATAGCTGTTGCGCCCCGAGGAATGAATATCGTATCAGTCGACGGAGAAAAGTGCGATCCTCGCTCATCTGTAGTTCTATCAAAGGTTGGAAATCATTCCATATCGGCAACAAGGGTTGAGTAGGAGAATTGCAAATATTAAAGTAGTTTGATAATTTCCGAAAATCTTTGTAAATTCGCGTTAATAATCAACAACAGATAAGAAAATGGCTCAGAAACCCAGCATCCCTAAAGGTACGCGCGATTTTTCTCCTATCGAGATGGCGCGACGCAATTATATATTCGACACTATCAAACGAGCTTTTAAGCTTTTTGGATATAAACAGATAGAAACACCAGCCATGGAAAACCTGTCGACACTGATGGGTAAATATGGAGAGGAGGGGGATAAGCTTCTTTTCAAGATACTGAATTCGGGAGACTTTCTGAAATCAGTGAGTGATGAAGAGGTTGCTGAAAGAAATCTTCCACGTTTGACTAATAAGATATGTGAAAAGGGACTCAGATATGATCTGACTGTGCCATTTGCGCGTTTCGTTGTTCAGCATCGCAATGATCTTCAGATGCCTTTCAAACGCTTCCAGATACAGCCGGTATGGCGTGCGGATCGTCCCCAGAAAGGGCGCTATCGCGAATTCTATCAGTGTGATGCTGATGTAGTTGGGTCTGATTCACTGAATAATGAGATTGAGCTTCTTTCTCTTATTGACACCGTGTTTGCAAATCTCGGAATCAATATTGCCATAAAGGTGAATAACCGTAAGATTCTTACAGGAATCGCCGAGACAATAGGTGCAGCCGATAAGATTGTGGATATCACGGTAGCTATCGACAAGATAGATAAAATAGGCATAGAAAATGTCAATGCCGAACTCCGGGAGAAGGGATTGACTGAAAAAGCTATCGAAACACTCCGTCCGATTCTTGAGATGACAGGCAGCAATGAGGAGAAACTCAATATCATGCAGGAAATCCTCAAAGGATCAGAGGATGGACTGAAGGGAGTGACTGAAATGCGGGAGGTTCTTTCCGGCATTGATGCTTTGGGACATAAATGTGTCGTAGAAGCTGATCTTTCGCTTGCACGCGGATTGAATTACTATACCGGCACAATCATTGAGGTGAAGGCGCTGGATGTTGAAATCGGTAGTATCACCGGTGGCGGAAGATATGATAATCTTACGGGAGTGTTCGGAATGCCCGGACTTTCCGGTGTCGGAATATCCTTTGGTGCAGACCGTATTTATGACGTAATGAATCAACTTAATCTCTATCCTGAAGAGATATCTGGGTCTGTTAAGGTGATGTTCGTGAATTTTGGAGAAGCCGAGGCTCTTCAGTCTCTCAAATATGTGAAAGCATTGCGTGATGCCGGCATTGCCTCACAGTTATATCCCGATGCAGCGAAGCTTAAGAAGCAGATGGCTCTCGCGGATGCCGAGAAAATACCGTTTGTTGCCATCGTGGGGGAGAGTGAGCTTGCCGACGGCACGATAATGCTCAAAAACATGATCTCCGGAACGCAAGAAAAGATGACTATCGACGATATCATATCGTCTCTAAAATAAGGGATGCTTTAGTGTCTCTAAAACAATGGAAAAGATCGATATTAAAGATTTTCTGTTTCGACAGCCTTCTTTCCCGAAGCAGGATCCTAATGATTTGTTTTATCTTGGCATTGCAAACGAACTGTTGAGTGTTTATTGCAATTCTGAGCTTGGCAAGCTTGTTCCGGAAATGGTTGGGAAACGCCTCTGTCTCGGAATCACAGGGTATTTTCAGGATATAGTGGCGGATGCCGGTTTCTGGCGTTCCTTTGTTGATGCAAACCGCAGACTCTATGGGTATTCAGTTCCTTTTCATCTTGAAGGGGAAGAATATGTAGACTATGAGCTGAATATTGAGGATGTAAGATTCCTGACATGGTATATAATTGCCATGACTTATGAGGATATGCGAGATATTTATCCTCATGATTCCAGAATTCTCGCTTTGGCTGACAACATGTTCGCTTATCTCGACTCAGTGTATGAAGATGCGCCTGTTTCAGAAAGTTATAACATTGCGAGAGGTCTCGAACTTAAAGATCCGGAAGATCAGGAGGAAATCTATCATTTAGGTTCATGGCTGTTCCTTCATTGTTATCTTATGACTCCTGCATTTGCATTGACAATGTCGGAGATTATGTCGGATCCTGACTTGATGAACAATGAGGACGTTACAAAGCTTCATAACCGAATGGAACAATCAATGATGGAGGATCCAACCGGACCGTTGGCTCTCTTTATACCCGAATGGTTACAATTGATATTGGAAGGGAAGTTGCCTGCTGAGCGTAAATCTGATAAGGGCATTCATCCCTATTATGAAAAATTTATAGCAGCAACCGGGGGCAAACGTATTAAATATTTCGGTAATTATGAGGAGATGAACCGTTTTTTCATTGATAAGATGGGGTGGGAGAAAAATGAAGAGCATCTTCCCGTAATGAAACCTGAACGTAATTTTGTGGTGATGGTGAATCCTCAGCGCGGAATGCTTGTGGCGCGGAATGCAGCGCGGTGTATTGCCGATCCTGAAAATCCTTATTATGATAAGGAATATGCCGGAAAAAACGCTTTCGATTTTCTTACCGTAAGAGGAAGGTGTCCTGCTGATCTCGTGAAATTTGCGTTTGAAAACGGATGGTTGCCAGATGCTGTCTTCCCAGGAACAGAAGATCATGAACTCGTTGCCAAAAATTTTGATTTCATATCCAGGTGTTATCTCCAACAGTATTATCGGGATTAAAGGGGATGATTAATAATTAAAGAGGTGATAAAAAAGCTTCCGTTTAACGGAAGCTTTTGCTTTTAAATATGCTGGCGAGTTTTAATTGTATCACTCCAAATACCGCTTCTCCAAAAATTGAGGAGTTCATTTTGGATGTGCCAAGTTGCCGGTTGACAAAAACAATTGGCACTTCGACAATCTTGAACTTCTTGCAGTGGGTTTTGAATTTCATTTCTATCTGGAATGCATAGCCTTTGAATTTAATCTCATCAAGCTTAATTGCTTCCAGCACGCGACGACGGTAGCAGACAAATCCGGCGGTGGCATCACGCAGTTTCATGCCGGTTATGAATCGGACATATACTGATGCGAAATATGACATGAGCACACGTCCCATGGGCCAATTTACAACATTCACTCCCGATATGTAACGTGAACCGATTACCATGTCCGCATTCCTGTCTTTACATTCGTGGTATAGACGCGGAAGATCCTGCGGATTGTGAGAAAAATCAGCATCCATCTCAATCATGAATTGATATCCGCGTGCAAGAGCCCACTTGAAACCGTGTATATATGCTGTGCCAAGACCAAGCTTTCCCGACCTGCATTCCATATGCACTCTACCGGGATATTGTTCGATTTTTTTGCGGACAGCATCTTGTGTGCCATCGGGAGAAGCATCGTCAATGACGAGAAGGTCGAAGCCGTCGGGGAGTTCCATTACGGCATCGATGATGTTGGAGATATTCTCAATCTCGTTGTATGTGGGTATAATAACAAGAACGTCGCTCATTGGTCCGTTTTTTTAACAGCTTCTTATCACCTGCAAAGTTAATAAAAAACATTTTATATTATCTGCATTTTTTAATTAAATTACAGGCTTGTCATACGCGCATGGCTACTGTAGACGCTGTGCAAAGGGTGAGACACTCCACAGATTTGTTGACGATCAACGTTGGATGGTATGATTCTTTACTTTGACGCAGACTCTCGTCGCCCATATCTTCTTCTCGGTTAAGATATTTCACATCAGGATATTTTTTGTTGACTTCCAGACTCATGAATGAAGCCAAAGCCTGGTAGACACCACGGAATTCGATATTCCCTTTTTCTACATGTGCGAAAAATACATCTCCGATTTTTTCACCGAAAGTATAGCCTATTATCTCACCATTGAGACGTATGGCAATTCCTTCGAATGGATATGACTCGAAGTCTTCCAACACTTTAATTGTCTGAAGGTTCTCATACATACTGAGCCCCGTTGCTTCATGTGCTGAAGAAAACCGGTAAGTGAATCTTATCAGTTCTCCGATGTTTGCAGGAGATATATTCTCTATAACCGCATTGTCATAATTATGAAGAAAATAATTGAGATGATTGCGTTTCTTCTCCATCTTCTTTCCTGCAAAATGCAGAAAACGTTCGATGGGATATAAATATTCCTTCAATTTTTCATCATAATTGTTTTCTGAGTCAGTGCCGGCATTTGCCTCTGATTCGATTGGAATCAGCATTCTTGATTTTGGAAAATTGGCAGCATCCTTTATGATCAGTCTTTTACTCGTTTCGAGAGGAAGCAAACCAAGAGGGGAATAATATATAGTCTCTCCCGACTCCGGGTCTTTACCTCTTAAAAACAGTGTGCCATTAAATTCCGCGAACTCGTATTCATAATACTCTGTCCACATCAATGTGCCGCCAATCGAGAAATCACAAGAACGAGATGGAAATGATGTGAAGTATTTGTTTAATAAAGGTATATCGTTTTCAGTAACAGGCTTGAAATCGAGCCTGCAACAAGAAGGGTCTATGTCATTGAGATTTTTCATCTGTAGTGGAATTTTTAAAATTAAACACTGCGAAGTTAAAATTGGTTCTATTTGCATTTTTTTTTGTATTTTTGCATTAATATATATTAATAGCCGATGTTGAAAGTTTTGAAATTTGGCGGCACATCCGTCGGCACAATAGACAGTCTCCGCAATGTCAAAGCCATTGTGGAAGGTTTGGAAGATCCCGCTATTGTTGTTGTGTCGGCTCTTGGCGGCTTGACCGATAGGCTTATCGCCACTGCCAAATCTGCCTCTGAAGGTAAAGAAGACTATGTGGATGAGATGAAAATTATCCGCAAACGTCATTATGATATAATCGAAGCATTGATTCCTGCCGGTCGTAAGGAAACGGTGTTGTCAACGGTAAATACTCTGCTTGATATGCTTGAGGAAAGGTACAAGGGTCTCACACTTATCCATATCCTTCCGGAGCGCACATTGGCAGAAGTTGTAAGTTTTGGAGAGCGCATGTCGTCAGTGATCGTAGCAGGGATGCTTGAAAATGCAACTCATCATGATTCGCTGGGCATCATAAAGACAGAAAAATGGTTTAATCGCAATATTGCCGATCGAGATCTTACTGATCGTCTCATAAGAGAGGAGTTCAAACTTCCGTTAGAGCAGCATGCGGTTGCCGGGGGATTCATCTCTACTGATAAAGATACTGGAGAGATAACGAATCTGGGCAGAGGTGGCAGCGATTATACCGCAGCATTGATGGCAGCTGCGCTTGATGCAGATCTTCTCGAGATATGGACTGATGTCGATGGATTCCTTACGGCTGATCCGCGCATCATCAAAGATGCTGCAATCATTCCGGAGATGTCTTTTATAGAGAGTATGGAATTATGTTCTTTCGGTGCAAAGGTGATTTATCCTCCAACCATCTATCCCGTATTTCATAAGAACATACCGATAAAAATTCTGAATACTTTCAATCCTGGCGCTCCCGGAACATATATTTCCGATAATATCCCGGACAAGGGTAAGCCAAGAGGAGTGTCATCTCTTAATAACACATCAATGATAACAATGTGTGGTCCGTTGACTTCGAATGTTGCGGAAATAAATTCGCGAGCCTATAATGCGATGGCACGAAATGGAATCAGTGTTTTCCTCGTGGCGCAGCCATCGGTTGAAAAATCGTTCTCCATTGCTATGCCCCAGGCTGACGGTGACAAAGCCTTGGCGCAGCTGAAACTTGAATTTTCTCCCGAAATACAAAACGGGGAGCTAACGGCTATCAACAAAACCGATGATTTATCGGTTATAGCTGTTGTAGGCGAGGGCATTAAGCAGATGAAAAAGCTGGGGTCGGATATTGTAAGGGAGTTGCAGGATTCATCCGTAGATGTCAAAGCCATTTCTGAAGGTGCTTCCGACACGACGATAGCTGTTGTTGTGAATAGCAATCAAGTGAAGGAAGGGCTGAATCTTATTCATTCTCTCTGTTTCCCTAAACCCAATTAACTATGGATATCAAGAATATAAAATACGAGATCAGCAACGAAAATCCACATAAGTGCCCGGCTACGGATGTTCCCGAATACGCTTTTATCGGTAGATCGAATGTCGGCAAATCGTCGCTTATCAATATGCTTGGAAAAAGCAAGAGCCTTGCCAAGACATCGCAGAAGCCTGGAAAGACACTGCTCATAAACCATTTTAAAGTTGATAACGGAGAGTGGTATATTGTCGATCTCCCCGGTTATGGTTATGCTGCCAGGGGGAAAGAACAGCGTGAAAAGCTTGCGCGAATCATCCAAGGATATATCCTTGAACGGGAACAGCTCACATCTCTCTTTGTGCTTATAGATATACGTCATGAGCCACAGAAGATTGATATCGAATTTCTGGATTGGCTTGGGGAAAATGGAATTCCTTTCTCTATCGTATTCACCAAAGCCGATAAACTTGGTCCGGTGGCTGCAGAGCGCAATGTGGAAGCTTACAAGAAAGAACTTCTCAAAAGATGGGAGGAATTGCCACCGGTTTTTGTCACCTCTTCTGAGAAAGGGAAAGGAAGGGAAGAATTGCTTGATTACATTTATTCCATAAATAAAGAACTCAAAGACTCTAAAACAGGAGTCGAAGATACCGAACACCATGAAGAAACTGCAAGTGGACAAGGAGAAATTGCTCAAGAGCAATGACAAAAAATCTGAGGCGATAAGGTTTGTAGCAGTAGGTGGCTTCGCCACTGTGTTGCAATATGGGATGTATGTGGTTTTCGTGAATGCTGTTGGCACAACAGCTGTAGTCTCTACGATGATCAGTTATGCCATAAGTTTTGTTGCCAATTTCTTTTTGTCAAGTTATTTTACTTTCCATAGCAATCCCAATGCCAAGAAAGGTCTGGCTTTCACGCTGAGTCATCTTATAAACATGGGAATGCAAACAGGTCTTGTAGCGATTTTCAAAGGATTGGTAGGACCTACGTTGGCGTTGCTTCCCGCATTGGCTATATGTGTGCCTGTCAATTTCTTCCTTGTAAGATTTGCCTTCAAGGCAAAGATTTTCCAAAGTAGCCTGAAAAAAAGGAAAGTTTAAGGGCTTATGGGACACCGCAGGTGTCTTCACTCAACCTTTGAGAGTAAAATTGATTATACTTAGTATCATAATTTTGATATTTTAATATTATGGAGAAAGTTGCGTTTGCCAGCGATCATGCCGGCTATGAATTGAAAGAGGTCTTGAAGAAGTATATGACCGAAAAAGGGTATGAAGTCGTGGATTTCGGAACAGACAGCGAGGAATCCTGCGATTATGCGGATTATGCTCATCCTGCTGCTGTGGCAGTGGAAAAAGGGGAGTGTGCATTCGGCATAGCCATGTGCGGTTCGGGCAATGGTATCGGTATGACGCTTAATAAACATCAGGGCATAAGGGCTGGGCTTGCATGGATGGAGGATCTTGCGGATCTTGCCAAACGTCATAACAATGCAAACTTTCTTGTTTTGCCGGCTCGTTTTATTTCGGAGTTTCTTGCAAAAAGTATTGTTGACGCTTATCTGGCGGCTCCGTTTGAGGGCGGTCGTCACCAGCGCCGCATAGATAAAATGCCCGTGCTCTGATTGATGCATAGAAAGATATAGGCGATCTGATATGGAGATTCTGAGGATATGTCTTAACGATCTGAGGTTTAATTCGAGAATAGGTGTTTCTGACCAGGAAAGGAAGGTTGGAAATGAATATGTTGTTGATGTCTGTGTGGCATACGATGCCTGTTTGTTCAAGGATGAGAAACTTGATTCTTCGATTTCTTATGCTGATGTGTATGAAGAAATAAAAGAAGAGATGCAGATTGAACGTCAGTTGCTTGAATCCACGGCTCTTTGTATATCAAGAAGAATATCAGAGCGTTGGAAAATCGCGCAAGAGATTGTTGTGAAAATTGAGAAATGCACGCCTCCGATCTCTGGCATTGTAGGCAGTTGCGGTGTGGAATATTTTTGGAAAAAAAGTTAAGAAATATTTGGTGGAATCATCAAAAAGCATTAATTTTGCAATCGCAAATCGGAAATAACCCGATGACGCAATGGTTCGTTAGCTCAATTGAATAGAGCATCTGACTACGGATCAGAAGGTTGCAGGTTTGAATCCTGCACGAATCACAAAGTTTGGCTCCTTAGCTCAATTGAATAGAGCATCTGACTACGGATCAGAAGGTTGCAGGTTTGAATCCTGCAGGAGTCACAGAAAAAGCACTCACATTATGAGTGCTTTTTTGTTTATATCTTTTCTTTATTGTTGAACCTCTTCCGGCTCTTCACTTTGGGGTAGAATGCGCCTGCCGGGGGCTGTGTTGATAATTAACGGAACCGTCTCAGCAGTAACCATACTTGTGTCGAGTCCGAAAGCTTCCTGATCCGTGATGCCCAGACGACGCAGGCGTTGGTGCATACGCATGATGAATGCTGACCAGCGGGGACAATTACTCGAGGCAGAGAATATGCGCCTGATGATTATGAACCGGAAGTCGCCGGGTATTCCACGTTCTCTGAGCGACGGAAAACCGCTTCGAAGATCGAGTTTTCCCTGACTCACAAGATCCTCAATAATCTGACGGATATATACGTTTATTTTGGGTTGCACTCTGAATCCAAGATTGATATCGATGCGATAGATTGTTTCCGGCACAACAACCTTGGCTGAATATTCCAATGTGTCGGGAGAGTCGACATGCGTAACGTGAACAAACCAATAATGATCCGCTCGTTTGGGTTGTTTATTGATAATGGAATATAGAACCTTACTTTCAATTTTATTATCATCAGATGCCTGAACAAGATAAACAAGATTGGAAGTATACTTAGGTATCTCATCATCATGCTTTATTGCCTGTATGATATCCGTAGCTTTATCAAGGTCGTAATATTGAACGTATGATGTTCTCAGACGTATTGCCTTGTTCCAAATGATCATGATTGTCGCCACTATTCCTGCTATAAGAATGCTGAACCATCCTCCGTGGGTGAATTTGAAAAGATTGGCAACAAAAAATATACCCTCGATAATTCCAAAGAAAACCAGGAATGCCGAGCATATCACGATATTTACGTTGAGACTCCGGAGATAAAAAGTGAGCAATACCGTAGTCATCAGCATTGTTATTGTTATGGCAAGTCCGTAAGCGGCTTCCATATGGCTTGAATCCCGAAATATCAGTACGGTGAGCAGACATCCTGCCAGCAGCGACCAGTTTACTGAGGGGATATATAATTGTCCTTTTTCTCTTGAAGGATACTTTATCTTGAGCTTGGGCCAGAACACGAGATTCATTGCCTCCGAGAATATCGTGAAAGATCCGCTCAGCAAAGCCTGACTCGCTATTATGGCGGCGCCGGTCGACATTATTACTCCGATTATTGTAAACCATGATGGCATAATGCCGTAGAACGGATTTATGTCAGCAGTGTCAGGAGTGGCAAGGAGCCATGCTCCTTGTCCGAGATAATTCAGTATTAGCATTATCTTTACAAATATCCAACTGACGGAGATGTTTTTACGTCCACAGTGACCAAGATCAGAATATAATGCCTCAGCTCCGGTGGTGCAAAGGAACACAGCTCCTAAAATAAGGAACCATTCCGGGTTATTGCACAATAACTTTATTGCCCACCATGGATTGAATGCCTTGAATATTCCGGGCCAAAGATATATGTTCATTGATCCCAATATTCCGAGCATGAGGAACCAGCAGAGCATGAAAGGACCGAAAAATTTACCTATTTTTCCGGTGCCCATCTGCTGCATGATGAATATAAACAATATGATGATAACCACGATGGGCAGGATCGGCACATGCGGCATTATGATCCCGAGACCCTCAATAGCTGATGTTACCGTTACTGCTGGAGTGATCACGCCGTCTGCCACGAGTGCGGCTGCTCCAATTGCCGCTACTACCCATAGCTTTTTGCCGTATTTCTTTCTCAACAAAGCGAAGAGGGCAAGTATGCCTCCTTCCCCCTTGTTGTCGGCTCGCAATGCAAGCAAAACATATTTTATGGTTGTCTGAAGGGTTAAAGTCCAGATTACGCAAGAAATAGCACCTATTATATATTCAGGGTCGTATTGTGGATTCACCCCCGTGATGGCTTTCATAACGTATAGTGGAGAAGTACCGATGTCTCCAAAAACGATGCCGAGAGTCACGAGCAATCCCGCCATGGTGAGCCGGCGGATGGATGATTTGTCAGATGTTGTCGAGTTCATGATTATATAACAATCACATTTTGATTTATGTTTTTCAGATATCTAACGCTTCGCTCTCTGTAATATTTGTTAAATTTGCGTTTAATTTTGAAAATTACACATGTTTAAGATCATCCTTATTATGGCATCCGGTATTTTAGCCGGCTGGCTTCTGAGGGGGCGGAATCTCCACCTCCTCGGAAAAATAATCTCCGTGCTCATCTGGATTCTGCTTTTTCTCCTTGGAGTGGAAGTTGGTGGTGAAGAAAGGATAGTCAAGGGGATAGCCTCGTTGGGGTGGGAAGCAGTGGTGATCGCAATAGGGGGAGTGGGAGGGTGTTCGCTGCTTGCGTTGGGTCTATGGAGAATATCAAACCGACCTTCGAATAGCACCAAAGATGAGAAAGGAGGGGCTGCAAAATGAAAGGTAGCCTTATAATAGTAGGATTTTTTATTCTCGGAATCATATTCGGTCTTACCGGATGGCTGCATATCGATGATTTTGGATTCGATGTCAGTTTCACGGCATTGGCTATGCTTATGTTTTGTGTCGGGATAAGTGTCGGCAGTGATTTTTCAGCACTCAAAAGTTTACGTACACAGCCTGGTATTTTACTACTTATGCCTCTTTTAACTATTATCGGGACACTTGCTGGCTGTGCTGCTGTTTCTCTTGCGTTCCCCCAAAGATCGCTAACAGATATATTGGCAATAGGTTCCGGTTTTGGCTATTATTCACTTTCAAGCATATTCATCACTGAATATAAGGGACCGGAACTCGGCACTGTTGCATTACTTGCCAACATTGCTCGCGAGATTATAACTCTTCTTGGTGCGCCACTGCTTTATAAATGGTTTGGTCCTTTGTCTCCTATTTCATCCGGTGGGGCTACCAGTATGGACACAACCTTGCCGATAATCACTTCCGTGTCGGGAAAAGAATTTGTGGTTCTCTCCATCTATCATGGATTTGTGGTTGATTTCAGCGTACCGTTTCTCGTAACATTTTTCTGTAGCTTATAAGAAACAATGCTTCGGTTATTTTTTAACGGCACCATAAAGCCGTTAAAAAATAACCGAAGCATTGATAAAAGGAAGTTGATTCAAAATTAGAGGCGCGCCAATTCACCTTTACCCTATTCCCTATAACCTTTCACCTTATCGGGCACAGCCCGATAACTCGGAATTCTATCTTCCATTCGCAATAAGTTTCTCAACCTTTCCTCCGCATTTGCGCACATACACCCCGCTTTGAGGCGCCTCCGCCAATCTCCTCCCCATAAGATCGTAATACTCATAAACCCTAATTCCCTGCTCAGCCTCCAAATCCTCAACAGCAACAGAAATATCAGACTGATCTTCAGTTCCAGAATAATAAATTCTAAATCCAAGCAATTGAATTTCGACGTTCATTTCTTGTGGCTCAATGCTAACTTCTATTGAGTTAAGAGGTTTCATCGGAGAAATAGGATCGCCATTTATGTAAATAGGTATATTAAAATTAGTAAGGACTTTATTAAGTGCATCTATGTTTTGGCTTGTGCAAGCTGTTAGTTCATACCCAAATTTATTTTGAGTATAAAAGATATTGTTATAAAATATCTTAACATTGATATCTTCTTGAAGAATGTTATTGCCATATGAGACTATTCTATAAGCATTCATTAGGTTAGACTGTTTAAAAACAACTTTTATATAAGCGGGTGTAGTTGCTTTATTAGACAATTTAGCATAAACGCCAGCTTTCCCCTTTATGATACTTATGTTTTGGCACTCTATATTCTCAACCCATTTTTGAGAGTCGTCGGTAAGAAGATTCATAATATCTGAACCATTACAATTGGAAATACTCTCTTTGGAAATTTCTTTTAGAAAGCTTATTATTTGTTGTTCATAGGTTTGGGCATTGGAAATGTCATCGCACGCTAACAAAGCAACGAGTATAAAGAGGACTTTTGTGTAGAAATGTTTCATAACGTTTGGCTTTTAATTGGGTTTATATTTGGCTGAAAAGTGGTTGAAGAAAGATTGAATCTTTAAAAATAAAGATGGCGATAACGTTTAAAATCAATAAGTTTTAAACGTTATCGCCACAAAGGTATCGAATCTATTTTATTGTGCCAAATTTTTGACTATAAATTTTCAATAAAAATTACATTTTTGCATTTTTGATAATAAACATAAGCCGATTTGAAAACATTTGTCAATTTGCACTTTGATGCTCACTTTCAATGTCTATTATCCGAATAGGGTAAGATCATTGAAGTTTTAATAAACCCGGATAAATCCACAACCGGGAGGATTAGGCGAATCGCAGTGGATTCTAATTTTGCCATAATCACCCCTCTCAATGCTCCATATGCATTTGTTGAAAAGAACACAAGTAAATCTTTTGGGAATTTTATCTTATCACCCTCAATAAGCCCATTTATGGTATCTTCGCTTAGTTCATATTCAAATGTTATGGCAGCTTTGACAACTATTAGATTATCCTTTAGGCAGTCTACGCCGCAAGAACACTTGAGAACCGAGTGTGCCTGATCGAATTGAAATAACACCTTCGATTTTATATCGAACACGCCATCTAGATTCGTATAATTTTCTTCGAAAACGGCAAACTGGTCAATATTTGTCTTAATAATCCTAAAATGTGCCGTTTGCTTCTTTCCCACCTCAGGCATAACTAAATAATTTAGATTGTTTTGTATATCCTATTTTTTGAGAATCGAATGAACCTGTCACGGAGGTGTATTCAACCTCCTTTACTATCAGCAACGTAGCTTTCTCTTCAGGAATAACCTTGCGATTTATAATTTCAATATCCAAGGCCCTCTCGATTTCAACAAGCGTGCGTAGTTCAAAATTTGTTGTTCCATTAAGATAGCGTGTTATATTGGCAGGTGTTACTCCCAACATTTCAGCAAGCTGGACACGAGAAGTATTAGTAACTTTAAGCTGTCGCCTAACCTTGGCTGCAATTGCAGACGAAGCGGCTCGCCAATATCTATTCGCTTTCCTATCCTCCATCCGTTTCTTCGCTTCCTTATCCAACGGAACTGCAACTTCCTTAAGTCTCTTCTTATCTACTTCCATAGCGTCACCTTGTAAAATATTCGTTATTACTTGGCAATCCGTCTGACATCCTCGGCACAGACAACTTCTTTTTCTTTTAGGAATTCGATTAGTTGATATGCTTTGCTCAATACATTTTCTTTTAACACGGGACAATCACTGAGGGAATGTTCTATCTTTATTCCACTATAGAATATTATCAGGCATTGTTTATTTACTTCCACCGCATAGACCCGAAGCATTGACGGCTTGCTAAGTCCATAGCTTTTCATTGCCGGCATATCTTCCTTTTCGAAACCTTCTAAAAACTCGAAATGACCATACAGACTTGGAATGTCATGATTGATAGTATTGTCAATAAGGTCTTCAAAATACTCTTCAAGTTCTATTGTCTCATCTACCACATACTGAGCGTATGCCTCCGTCTCATTCCGGTTAAAACCAAGCTCCTTTACATAATATTGACCGATTTCCCATTTATGGGTCTCGAAAAATTCATGCACTTTATCAAAATTGCTGTAATCCTCGAAGATACGATTATACTCATCGTATTCTTCTTCTGGATATTTAACGGCATAAAGGCAATCGTCTTGGATTTCAAGAATCTCCATAAACAAAATATCGAAAATTTTATGCAAATATAAAATTTCTTTAATTTAATAACAAATATTTCAATGAAAAATTTTATGTATACATAAAAAATACGTAATTGGTACAATTGATACTCATAAATCCCCCTGTTGGATGCTTATAAATCTTGGCGATTATTTTATGTATTTCTGTTAAGTAAGTGTTGGAAAAGACCATCCACTAAGTTAAATAAACTTCCGCACAAAATCAAATTATCTACAACTTGATTTTGTGCGGAAGCAAAAATTTCAAAGCATTCGTCCCCTCTATCGCACCGCGTGGTTCCTCCGTCACCCCCAGAGCCGGAAGGAACGCACATTGCTCCAATCGATGGCTGCGTCAGCCGTGTGTAAGTCAGAGAAACGAAAATCTGCCAGGAAGCGCCTCAGTTTTCCCTCTGCGCCCTTAAGTCCTACATAGCTCTTGAACTTCCGTGTCAGCGGAAGCTCCCGTATCATCGGCTGCCCGGCGTCAAGATCACGCGGATGGATGTAGCTCAGCAGGTAATCATTGTCTTCCCTCGCCCATCTCCTTATCAGCCAGTATGGGAAAAGACGGAAATA
>CABUVO010000022.1 GCA_902495075.1 uncultured Porphyromonadaceae bacterium | reverse complement strand
TTGTCAGTTCCGGCGAACAGCACGGGGCGCATCTCTACGATTCCGGCGGCGAGGACGATGCCGTCAAGCTTGGGGATTTCCGCGACAAGACCCTCGATGCCTTCCTGCGTAGCGAGGTCTGCAACGAAGGAGGAATGTCCGCTATCGCAGAGACTGTCAAGCGTCTGCTGAAGACGGGTCTTGTCACGTCCCGTTATCACGAGTGTGGCTCCCATTCTACTGCACTCAACGGCTATGGCTCTGCCTATGCCTGATGAAGCTCCCGTCACAAGGATTGTCTTCCCTTCAAGTGAAAATGGATTGTAGCAGGAGTTCTCCATATTAAGCCTTGGCTTTTATCACTTCAAAGATTTCCTGAACAGTATCTGCCTTACGCATGTCGTCTGCCCTCAGCTCCACATCAAACTCCTCGTCAGCCAGTGCAATCAGACCGAGTGCGGAGAGTGAGCTCCACTCGTCAAGCTCGCGGAATTTGGTCTCCGGTTTGAGCACTGATGCGTCTGTGTCGTCGAATATCTCGGCGAATTTCTCTATGAATTCTTTAATTTCCATGATTATTTATTTTTTGTTTTGTAACATTCGTTTAGCATATTATAATACTCATCTGCAATTCTATCCCAGTTATAATAATTCATAATTCGCTCAGTAGCTATTTGCGCAAATTGCTTTATGTTTTCTGTCGAAAGAGCCTCGACATTTTTGATGGCTTTTGCACATTCATCGGCATTAGCGAAATAGAACATTTTATTGTCAGTAACCTCTCTGTTAAATGGATTATCGTGACCAATAACAATATTACCGGCTCCAAGAGCCTCAAGCAATGAAGGGTTTGTTCCACCTACAGAATGACCATGCAAATAAGCTTTGCAATATAGCCTTATTGCCTTCAATTTATTTGGATCATAAATTCCACCCACAAAACGAACATCGTATCCGGCAGCAGAATTTCTAAGTTTCATTGAATATTCATTATCTTTGAGATTGCCCACGACTACAAGAGGTAAAGTCGAACCAGATTTTTTATATCCCTCAATAATCATAGCCACATTATTTTCCGGTTCTATACGACTAACTACGAGGAAATATTCATTTGGCTTTATCCCATACTCCCCAATCAAATCAGTAGAATAATCAACTGGAGAAATCACATCGGCACCATATTCTATAGTGTATATGTGCTTATGAGGAATCATAGAATATTCTTTATTCAAATAATCTTTAATTCCTTTGGAATCAGCAACAAGATAATCGGAAAGAAGAACTGATGTCATTTCACCTACAACTCTGACTCCTAATCTCACAATCTTATTCCATTTTGTACGTCTATGCTCAATTCCATCTGTATTGGTTATGAACACCGGTCTCTTTCGTTTCAACATATACGGTATATAACCATACCCTCCTTGTCCACAAGTCAAAACGATATCAAATCTATCTTTCACCGCCTCTTTGACAGATTCCATGTAATATCTCATAGGAGCTTTATCTTTACTTGTCTGTAAATATTTGAGATTTACTCCTCTAAAAATAGATATGCCATTGGTTGAGTTTGGACAAAAAACAGTCACATCCAAGCCCTTATTAACTAATCTTGGAGCAAGTTCTTGTGCAAACGTCTCAAAGCCACCGTATTTAGCCGGGATTCCACGAGTTCCGATTATCGCTACTTTCATATACCTACATAAGATTAATGGCGCAAATCCCGAAGGATTCACGCCGATATAGAATTATTTGAAATTGTTAATTTTTTATTAAGATGGATTAGATAAGTATGACCCGTAAATTAATTAATGCAATAAATAATTTCGATGTCATAAGTATGACTCGCAAATTAGTTAATGCATATTTTTAGCGGATTTTCGAGGGATTTATGTAAGTTCAGGAAGGAGCAATGCGGGCATTGTGTCTGACCGAACTCGCTTAAATCACCGGAAAGACGCAAAAAAGATGCGTTGACTAATCAATACATTAAATAATTTCGATGTCATACTTACATATTGGATAGTATTAATTAATTAAATTTGCAAACCAATAGATCAATTATGGGAAATAAACAATCTGACATTCATCCCTCTCAAGTCGAAAGTTTTAAAACAACTTCGAAAAGTGGTAAAGACTCATTAGTTGCACACGATGTAACGTCAAATATCATTCAGGGATTGAATGAGGTTAAATTGATTAAAGAAGGGAAATTGCCATCAAAATCCGCTAAATCTTTCCTCGATGAGCTTTGAAGGCATTTACAAATCTAATTAAATATGCTGTCTGTCAATTAAATAAATTTGACGTCATGCTTATTTGCCTATAATCATGCATTATCAAGCATGTTAACTTTGATGATTTCAATTCCTAAAGCTCTTTCCAATTTCACGAGGGTTCGGAGATCAAAATTCGTAGTTCCATTCAGATAATCTGTGAGAGTTACCGGAGATACACCTAAAGTCTCAGCAAGTTTGACTCTTGAGGTATCACAAATTCTATAATGCAAACTCTCTTATACATTCCCTATCAAGATTTCTAATGGTTTATTATTCTTCAATCTATCAAGAAAATTTTCAAGCCAAATATCGTCATCACAGAAATCAGAATCAAAACGGCTCATCGATTCTTTAAATTTTGCTATGCCATTTTTATCTGGTGTCTTTATATGCATATCGCCACCGCATATTTGAGCTACATACGAATCCTTATTTTCGAATATATCGTTCAATCCGATACCATCATTCATACAAGCTTCTACTTCCTGTGGTGAAACACCAGTGACTGCAAATTCAGCAATACTACATTTCGGAGAAATCATTCTGACAAAAATATATAGCGTTCTATTCTTCATATCTACGTACAAAGAAGAGAACGGAACTCCAAAATCTTGAAGCATCCCTACCTGCTTTATATTTTCACTCGTCAGCATCGTCCTCGCGATCTATCTGACATTAACCATTATTACTCAACCACTCGCTCAGTTCTGTTTTGAACTGGGATATCTCTTTACGATTCTCATACCGCGCATAATCTGCTTCAGAGAAATAGGTGGTGATTGAATTACTCTTCAATGGTTTCTGGTCCACATATTTAAATAAATATTCTAACCCAATTGATCGAGAGCCTTTTTAAGGTCAACATCCGTGATAAGTTTATCAACACCCCGAGATGGACATTTTACAAGTACACAGGCATTCCCTTGAGCCTCAACAGTAAAACTTTCTTTTATCTGACGAACAGCAATTTTATACTGTATGCCTCTAATATGAAAAAGTTTATCACCTACATAAATATATGCATCAATATCCAGAGTGCCTTCAATTGATTTTTTTCGTTCCAATCGGAAGGCAATTGCTCCATACTGAGTTCCGAAATACTCTTTATCGGTTTTCCGTCAGAGTCGAAAAATTCAAATATTCTTGTAGCCTTACCATAGAGTGTATTTGAAGATATATATGAATTATATCGATTTACTTCCGCATTATCTATAAATAAAATACTATATTGCCCTTGTTCAAAATCGAGGTATGGCATTATAATATTTACTTCGAAAGCCTTTATTCTATTCTTTTCATCTTCCTCAGTCGAATGTCTGATTATCGCTCTATCTGTATCTGTAAGTTTGGGGTTGTTTGAAGTTGCATCAGCATATTTTTTAGCTTCGGAAGTATAGTCTGTTGCACTTGCAAAGAATCCTCGCTTAGCAATATCTATATCCGCCATTGCTCCCTGATGTTTTTGCACTTCTTCCAAACCGACATTGGCACCACGAATAGAATAATCCTTTGCTTCAAGCACGACTTCACCGTCAATAACGCCATCTAACTGATGTTTAACGCCGCTATATCACTCTTTGAATACATTGTGTTCCGTCTTGGATGAGTTAAGAATAATACCGGCAACGGCTGTTGCGATCCGCTCGTAAGCTGTTCCTGCTTTTGCAAATACCTTTCCAGTCAACCTTTCATATAACTTATCTTCCGGTGACAGTGGTCGATTTATATTTTTGTCGCTCATAATGCTTAGTAATGTTAGTTATTATTAAATAACGCTCTTTTTAGGATTTCTGCTGAATTTCGCCAATTATATTTTTCTTGAATGCATCTTTTAATATTATCTGTATCATACGGTGATTCTAATTGCCTCTTGATTTTTTCATCCAAAAGCTCATTATCATTGATATCAATAAGGCCATCTCCAAAGAAATTAAAATCGCCCATTGCCGTTGCTTTATTGCATATCACAGGTATACAAGCCATTGCTGCTTCAATCGGAGGTAAACCTAATCCCTCTGCAACTGCGGGATAAACAAATAAATCAGCTGCGGCATACCAGAATTTTAAATCTTCAAAAGAAGCATTGTCTATAATATAAACATGTTTCTTTTTATTCTCATCAAGATGATTCAAATAATCATCGAACACCGGCATTTGTATTGTTGGATGACCTATAAAGACAAGATATGTTATATATAATATTTTATTAAATCTTCATAAATTTTAATAATCTTGTTATAATAAGCCTCAGGATTAAAATTTTCATTATAACTCGAAATAGTTGAACGTGATAGTTCGAAATATTCAGATTTACTTAAAGACTCTGTTTTACCCAAGATTTCACATAATGAGTCTACACTCCCAGATTCAAATAAGTAACCTGTGATTCTTGGAATAACAATTTCCGGACACCCTCCGATATTAGCAGAAATAACTGGAATTCCCATTGAAAAAGCCTCAATTGCAGACATAGGATTATTCTCGTACCATTCAGATGGAATACATACAAACTTAGATCTTGCGACAATTGATTTTAATTCTTTACCAGTTTTATATCCAATAAATTCGACATTATCTATTTGGTGAGAACTGACATAGCTTTTCAATTCTTCTTCTATTGGTCCTGTGCCAATAATTTGCAATCTTAAATTTGATTTTCTTTCAAAAGCACTAATTAATGTTTTGATACCTTTTTCTCCCGAAAGTCGTCCACAATAGGTATACACATTCTCAATTTCTCGATTTTCACAAATAGGTTCAGACACGAAATTATAAAGAATAGTTGATGGAATATTCCTTAAGACATTATTGTATTCTAAGTGCTTATCTCGACAGAACTTACTGACATAAATCACGTGATCGAAATATTTATAAGTATTGTTTTTATTTCTTAAGTATGATTCTAACGCCATCAAAATACTTTGTGATAAAGATCCCTTGGCACAACGATTTTTTATGACATTATAAAATTTATGTCCCTCACATGTCTCACATATATTCCCATTTGGTGTACGGAAAGTATACGCGGGACACACCATTCTATAATCATGGGCTGTATGAACTATAGGAATTCTATATTTCTTAAGTACCTTTAATACAGCTCCAGTAAGACCTCCCCAAATAAGATGTATATGAGCGATATCTGGTTTAAAATCGTTAAGTAGTTTTTCTAATCCTAAGGCGGCTTCTTCATTATTGATATATGTAGAGGCAGCCTTAAATTTATTGTGATAACCTTTGATAGATAAAGCAAAAAGATCTTCATATGTTGCTGGAATATTTTCCTCCCGCTTTAGACTATAAAACTCAACATGATGACCGTGCTTCTGTAAAAGTTCAGCTGTATTAAAATATACAGATTCTGAACCGCCCTTCCTATAATGGAAGTTGTTTAGCATTAATACTTTCATATAATAGAGAATGGTAACTGGTTTTTAATTCCATATTGAGGCATCAATCCCTAATGACTTCCTTATACCTAATTGTAATTTAATACCGTCTCAATCATAATAATGGCTTTATGTATCTCGACACTATATTATTCCAAGAATAATCAGACAGAGATGCCCGAATTGAGTTGTCGCTTAACCTCTCTCTTACTTCAAGAAATTTCTCTATACCAAGTTTAAATCCTTCTGGAGTAGAGTCTATTAAACAACCATTTTCAGGAATGATTAGTTCCTTATTTGCCGCTGTGTTTGTAGCGATGCAATATATTCCAGAGAGAATATATTCAAATGTCTTAGTCGGGGGTTGGTGTTGATAATAATCCACAACCGGCACATAGCAAACACCTATATTACTCCTATCCATATATGTTGCAACTTCTGAATGTGGAAGAAATCCAAAAAATTTTACAACGTCTTCTAAACCTAACTCTATAACAATTTCTTTCATTCTTTCCTCTTCTCCATTTGCACCTCGACCTATAATATTATACCTGACCTTCTCTTGAGGATGTGACTTTATAAACAAATTCAATCCTAAAATAGTATCCTCCAATTTTCGATTACTAAATGTTCCAACATAAATTAAATTTATACCATCGTCATATTTCTTTTCTTTCTGAGAGATAACATCACTTCCTAATGGAATAATTCTTATATCTTTAATATTCATAGTATTCGCAACTCCCTTCGAAATAGCCGAAACCATATCGAATTTTCTACACTCTTTTTTTAGAAGTTCATCATAACTTTTACGTTTATCTGAATCTTCAAACACTGCAAGCGTCCGGACATCTACCTGCATCTTCTTAAAAGGCAGAAACTTTTTAAGAATCGAACATGTTGGGAAATATATTACAATTATTTTTCCCTGTGCCATTAAACATTGATATAAGCTAACTGCCAGTAACTTGATAGCATTAATAATGCGATGATTATGATGGAACTTCACATAATCGACATCAATGCCATCCAATCCAATTGTTTTCCGATAATTTATTTTAGATGAAACAACAGTAATCTTATAATCATTTTTAAGATACTCACACCATTTATACACATCTGTGAGATAGCCAAACTGCTCCTTATCAATTATTAAAATTGAGGGTTTATTATTTACTTTCATTAAGATTTGGATTAAATTGTATCACCAATTTTAGCCATTGTCTGTATATCTCAGATTTATGCAAACTCATTCTATTGTATCAATAGTTTATTCTACTGTTACAGATTTGGCAAGGTTGCGGGGCATATCTACATTCTGACCCTTTAGGACTGCTATATTATATGCCAACAATTGCAAGGGAATTGATGCTAAAATAGGTGTGAGGCATTCATGAACCTTGGGAATCTCAAGTGTAAGATCTGATATTCCTTTGATCTCTTCATCTCCTTCCGTCACAACTGATATCACAAAACCGTCGCGTGCCTTTACCTGCTGAATATTCGATATTATCTTCTGATGCATATCATCCTGCGGCGCTATTACAACCGTTGGCATCGAATGGTCAATCAATGCTATAGGTCCATGTTTCATCTCGGCAGCTGGGTAGCCTTCAGCATGTATGTAGCTTATCTCCTTTAGCTTCAGGGCTCCCTCCAAAGCGCTTGGATAGTTATAGCCGCGTCCAAGATAAAGGAAGTTTGTGGCGTATGTGAAACGTGAGGAGATTTCTTTCACCTTTTCGCGCGTTTCAAGCGTGCGCGAGATGTATTCCGGAAGCTGACTGATTCCCTTGGCAATCTCGCTTACCTGATCGCTGCTGATGGTTCCGCGTAGTTGTCCGACAGCAAGCGCAAGCATGGTGAAGACCGTTACCTGTCCCGTGAATGCTTTTGTTGAGGCTACGCCAATCTCAGGACCGACATGAATGTACGTTCCAGTGTCTGCCTCTCTTGAAATGGACGATCCGATGACATTGCATATGCCATATACAAATGCTCCGCTTTCATGGGCTTTCCTTATTGCTGCCAGAGTGTCTGCAGTTTCTCCCGACTGTGATACGGCAATTACTATATCATTGGGAGTCAATAGGGTTTTGCCATATCTGAATTCACTTGCATATTCCACGGTAACAGGTATCTCCGCAAGCTCCTGGAAAAGACGCTTGCCAATGAGGCTTGCATGCCAGGATGTGCCGCATGCTACGATTACTATTCTATTGACATTTAGGAAATTTTCCTTATAATGGCTTACTCCATTAAGGAATACACGAGTCCCGTTGTCGTAGATTCTGCCGCGGATGCAGTCCCGGATAGTTTCCGGCTGCTCCATGATCTCCTTAAGCATGAAATGCGGATAGCCACCTTTTTCGAGCTGTTCAATGCTCAGCTCAAGTTCCTTTACAGAATACCCGGTAGGCTCATTGTCCATGTTTATGACCTTGAGCGGCTCATTCCTGCGAATGATGGCAATCTCGTCATCATTAAGGTAAACTACCTTATTGGTATATTCGATTATTGGTGATGCATCGGATGCGAGGAACGTCTCATTTTCTCCTAAACCGATTGCAAGGGGAGAACTTTTTCTTGCAGCTATTATTGTGTCAGGATCATCGGTATCCATCACTGCTATAGCATACGCTCCTACAACCTGCCGGAGAGCAATCCTTACAGCTTCTTCTAATGGACACGCATTCGAATCAGAGATGTATTCAATCAGAACGGCAAGTACCTCGGTATCTGTCTCACTTTTGAAAGAATAACCTTTCCCCTCAAGAAGAGTTTTTAGGGTGAGGTAGTTCTCGATGGTTCCGTTATGTACTATGCTTATCTTTCCGTTGTTGCTTAAATGTGGATGAGCGTTGAGGTCATTAGGCTCACCATGCGTTGCCCACCTGGTATGGGCGATACCGATAGATCCGGATGTATCGCGTGTTTTGCAATACTGGTCAAGATTATCGACCTTCCCTTTTGTCTTGAAGATCTCCAGATTTCCTTTATCTCTGATTAATGCAAGTCCTGCGCTGTCATAACCCCTGTATTCAAGACGGCGAAGACCACCGATCAAGACAGGGTATGCATCTCTAAATCCTAAGTAACCTATAATTCCACACATAATTATATAATTGTTAAAAGCTTTCTACAATTTATTAAAATCCTTATCTTCAGTAAACAGTGTTTTGTAAACCTCGGGAGATTTCTCATTGTCTCCTTGTTGATAAGCTCTAAATGTCAAATAAGGATTATTAAAATATGCTAATATACAGGCAATTAAAAAGATTGGATATTTCTTTAATTTATATAGATAATAGATTGTAGCAGGTATTATGATAATCCTTAAATCATATAAGTAATATACCGGACGCAATAAAATATGAGAAGTATTAGCTAAAAGATTGAATAGACAGCATCCTGTGAAAAACAATGCAAAGTATATATCGAATCGCTTATCCAAATCAAAACGATTTTTTATTTTAGGAAATAGATAGACTGAAATTAAGGATGAGAAGAATAGTCCAATTCGTCCAGGTCCCCAACTCATATTTTCAGTTTCAGATAAAGATATATTATCGAAAAAATTCTCATATTGTTCGTATCCAAGAATTTCCAAATAATTAGATATCCCATTCAATGATGACACCCAAACCGGAACTGATCCCAAGACGGCACATAATATAAGAATTACTGATAATAGCCAACCTTTATTATTAAATTTGGGAGTCTTCAGAAAAATAAAATATAATGGTAATAGAATTAATGCTGATTTATGAATTAGACTGCATATTAATATTCCTATTAAATATTTAATAAATTTCTTGTCAGCAATATATTGAATAAGGAATATAAATATACATGTGGCAACACACTGTCTTACGCCATTTGTCCAATGAGTAAAAATCGGACCTAAAATTACATATACAACCGTTACCGGATATAAATATCTTTCTTTACGTAATGCAAGAAGTATAAATAATATCTCAATTAATCCCCAAAATCCATTAAAAATGGAATAGTGTAAGCCTGAATTCGCAAAAAGACTTCGAACTCCTAAAAACAAAGGTTCCAAGTCGCTTCGAGATAATTTTCCGGTATCCTGATAATATTTATAAGCTTCTATGTATGATACATTATCAACTCCGACATTATAGCGAATCCCTACAACCAATGCAAACAACATACAGATTGCAAGGATATTGAATGTAACAAAAGTCCTTTTTACATTATGCAATCTATAAATCCTTAGCCTACTTTTATTCATCTCATCTAATGCAAATATGAATAAAATAAATGCTAAGCCGATATAAACAGATAAACTGAAAAACATTGTAACAATATCTGGTTGCTCTAATGAACCTGAAAGTGAATCAGGAGATAAATCTCCCTCATTCATTTGAAATGGCATGATTATTAGAACATTTAATATAGAAAGAGCTGGTTAAAACTCTTGATTTTTTAATTTCCAAGCATATTTACTATGAAATACATCTTTAAAGTATACATGCTTATTAGTCTGATAAAATTCCACTTATTGTTTTTTTATTCTTATCCCTAATTTGATATAGCTGCGATTCTATCTCAGGCTTATTAAAAAATGGGTTTAGGTTCATTGGATTTGTTTCAACATGCGCAATATTATTTTCAAGAGACAACTGACGCAAAAGAGAGCTTTGCCTGTCATCTTTCTCTTCCGGAACCACTGATATCAATGGTATACCGAAATTTACTGCAAATGCTGTCCCATGAAAAGACGATGTGATCACCATAGATGCTTTTGCAAATAATTCAATAAATTTTTTTGGAGAAGAGCCACCATGAAATTTAAAGTTCATTTTTAAATTATTTGCAGCAGAACTTTTATTTTCTGAAATTACTTTAATCTCCAAATCATATTTTTTACTGAAAAACTCTGCTATATCATATATATATGGCGAAGGATCAAATGCATAATCCAAAATATATAAGAGAAGATATTTTTGCTTTACTTTTTTCAGATGTATATTAAAAAGTCTAAGCCAATCCTTTTTACTTAACAATAAGGTAGGATCAAGCAAGAGGTTAGATTCAACGCTTAGCTTTAATTGATTCTTGATAATATTCAATCCATTTCTCTCACGAACTGTGATAGCATTATACCTTGATAAGTATCGAGAATATTTGACTACTAGATTTTCTGGAATAGCATCACACGCAAAACTTGAAGAAATTGATATTTTTTTTATGCTATCCGGTACAAAGGATAACATAAAAACAGAATCTCCATGAAGAAATCTTGGATTCCAGACCTGATCACTTCCTGTTATCACAATATCATACTTTTCCCAATTCTCATTACTTAATTCTTCTAATGAAAAGTAAGGACAGGTCAATGGGAAATGTTTTGAACGAAATTTTTCAAGCCTTCTTTTAAATCTATGTTTGCTTATTAATCCGGTTTTCTCTGAAAACCAAACTATAATTTTTTTTAGAATCGATTTCCTATATCTTTTGAATCCATGCGCAAAATGCCATTCATTCGGATAATTATAATTTATTAAATCAATATCATAACCAAAAGATTCTAAAAGCTTTATTGTGGCAAAAGTCTGCAACACCGAACCATAATTCGGAACATTATAGATTGTTATTAAAGCGGCTTTCTTTTTCATTCTTATCGCGTTCTGAAATATGGTCTGAGATTGCAAAGTTTCAATACTCTATTCGCTATTCTACCCAATAGAAAGCGTCTACGATATGGTCTAATTACATCTTGTTCTATTTGGTGTAATGTTGCATCACTCTTAAGCTGCGCTATTATGCGGTCTCGAATGATTGGTTTCTTAGCATTTTCATGCATCTGTCCTTGAATTACGACCTTAAAATCTAATGGTTTTAATGTCCATGAAGCCCCATGTTGCTCTAAAATTTCTTTTCCTTTAGACGTTAGCGCAAGAACTGCAGAGACTCCTTCGTCATTATCAGCAAACGATTGTCCCCATAAATCTCCGATTCGAATATCTGCTGCAGATGAATACATTTTATATTTACAAGTGCTATAACAGCATTTGTTAAGACAATAATTATCTAAGAAAAACTTATAAAACAAATCACCTTCAGATCTACGAGAAGAATAGCTATGTTTTCTCTCCTCTCTACTTAGATCATAACTTACATTTCTTTTCAAGCATTCTTCATCATTATCGGCCTGCATTGCCCAAGAATCCTGCCAACCTGTAGACTTATTTCGCCAACTTACAAATGTTATATTCCCAATACTTTTTTTGATATCCTCAACATATTTATCCCACAATAGTAATGAGGGGACACCATGACAAAAGAAATCAAGCAATACAAAATTATCTTCCTTTTTTATATTTTTTATGTATCTTCTGAAGGAATCAACTTGGCAAGGAGTTCCAGTAATAAAATATTTCTCTTTAGGATTGATTTCCTTAAGTACATTTTGTGTATTGCTTGGAATATATTTACTTCCCACTGAAGGCATAAATTCTTCAATGGTCTCTGCAACGAAATGCTCTGCACGATTTACCTCTGGGGAATATTTTACGCCTATTGCCTTAAATCCATTTTCTATTAATCTTTTTCCTATTTCAAATCCTATCCCCCCTGAAGAACACCGAGCTCTTACAAACTCATTATTGCTCCATGCTGCATAAGCTGTGGGTTCAAACTCAGATTTAACAACCTCGTCATGATTAAACGCGCATGTTTTAAGACATAAGCCACATTCGATACACTTCGACTCATCATTAATGTAAGGCTGATAAAATCCTTCTTCATTTTCTCTAAGCGAAATAATTTTTACAGGACAGGCTTTGACACATACACCGCATCCATAACAATCTTTAAATTTTGAAATATTGTTTTTCATTTAAATCGAAAAATATCAATTTTTATTTTCTAATTACCTCTTCACAAATGCTTATCAGTCTTTTTACTGATGTTTTATATGATGTTGTATCCCTATCGATTGATCCATATAACCGTTCATTGTTCGGATTCTTCATCACATTTAATATCTTTTCTTTCAATTCATTTATATCGGAAGAATCATGAATCACATCACTTTCTTTTTTATTTGATATAATATCTTTTGCACCGACATTTACTGAGAATAATACACTGCAACCAGCGCCAAGTGAGTCTATTAAAGCAAGACTAAATGATTCGTATTTAGAATTTTGAATAAACAATTGAGATTTTACAAGTTCTAAATTAATTTCATTATGAGGTATTACATGATGAAAATTCACACATGGTATTCTTGAAATTTCTTTAGAATCATCATCACTGCGAAAATACCCATATACATCAACATGCAACTGCTGGTTATGGGTATTATTTAATTCTTCAATTGCCTTACATACTTGCAGATTGCCTTTTACTTTCCGTCCTCCACCAAATAAAATTATTCTATTTGGATCTCTTCGTATGTTTTTGATTATATTTCTTAGCCAGTAAACCTCATCCCAATTAACGCCATTTGTCAATATTCCTATTTTAGACGCAAACTGTGGGTATTTGGTCTTAATAAGCTCACTATAAGGTGCACTAACACATAATACCTTAGAAGATTTTTCAAGGAGAAGCTGTTCTTCTACACTCGAATATCCACGCTCCAATAATAGGCAACCATGCATTATATAAATTATCTTCTTTTTTAAAAAGGATGCCAACTTAATCTCATATGGTTTTACACAAATTCCTGATATTACTACCACTCTTGAAAAAAGAATCTTAACTATTTTCTCTAATCTTAGTTTAATTCCGCCTTTTTCCTTGATATATGAAAATTGTTTAGTCGGCAGATGTTTAATAATATTTCGATTTACCTCATTCGGACCGCCGGGTTGATGATGACTTCCTATAAACAAAAATTTCATATTATACTTTATCTTTTTGTTGAATCTTTTTAAAAACCTTATATATCAATTGTCTTTCATTCCTGGACAAACCGATTGCGAAACAAGTAAGTAAGCACACCATTAAATAAATGGATACGGCTATAATCAGACCTCCGATCCCTATAAAATCAATGTAATGATTAATCAGGCTGCATAGACTCACTGCAATTATAACCACTCCTGAAATTGGTAAAATTACGTCTTTGATATATTTGGTAAAATTTATGATATTTTTATCCATCAAAAAGAAGATCCTGTATATAATTGACAATATGACAACTCCAATCTGTATAATCATTAAACTTATTGCGGGCAAGCCTAATTTAAAAGCCAAATAAGTTAACGGAAGATTAAGTAGCAAAATGCAACTTGAAATAATCTGATAGGTTTTAATGTCGCCCTGTGCTTGAGCTGCAGTCCATAATGGTCCAACCAATGTATCGAAAAGACAAAATATAAGAACCAGAATACAAAACTTAACACCGTCAGGTGGTATGACAGTAAGCCATAAAGATAATATTTCTTCCATGTTCATCATGATAGGAAGTGCAACCACAAGAAACATGTAGAATGAAAAACGGGAGATTCGTAATACAAGCTGTTGCATTTTCTCAATTTCACCTTGAGAATACAGTTGGTATATTTGTGGATTAGCTGCTACTAATATGTTCCTTACAAAACTAAATACCGCATTTTTCACTTGATTTGTTATCCCCATAGTAGCATTTAAAGTAACCCCGAAAAATATGTTTAGAATCATATTTGTACCTTGCTGATAGCCAATATCGGCAATACCTCCAAATATATTCCATCCTGAAAAGGAGATTAATTCCTTAAAAGACTCTTTACTCGAATTACCAAATGCTTTTACCCTGAAATTACGTTTTGTATAAATCAAATAGATAACATTCATCACGACTGTAACTCCCAAAATGAGCCATGTATACAGCACAACTTTATTGTAAGTAACCTTAAGTAGTAAAAATACGACTAATAACTTTAATACCGCCTCTATGATACTTGCATAAGCATAAAATGACATCCTCTCATGCGCCATAATCAATGCATCATAAGGTGTCCTGACAATATTAACCAAGAAAGTAATAATGGAAATTTGATATACTACATTTGCCGAATATTTTAACTCCGAAGGAATTGACAACTGATAATTTAGAAACCAAAGACCAACGGTTTCCAGTAGCACCAACAAGATTCCAGATAGTCCGAACATGATATAAAGACTTGTACAAAAGGTCATCCCGACCTTTTTTCCATCATACCTACCAAGGTAATAATTTAAGTATCTTTGAATTGCGGTAACTATTGAACCACGCAAAAATGAAAATAAAATTACTACACTTCCGACTATATTATAGAGACCAAAACCTTCTACGCCTAAAACTTTGAGAACAATGCGGCTGGTATATAGTGTCACCACCATAATCAGCAGCATTCGAACATACAGGAATACCGTATTTTTTGCTATCCGTTTGTTACGAGATGTCGCCATCAAAATACCTATAAAGCCAAACTTAAATTTTTGAACTTATAGAACAAACATTTAATGTTCTCCAAGGAGTTGATTAATGTCAGAAAGTTTTTTATCAATTCCTAATGCCTGACGATGTGCCATATCCTGAAGTGAGGATAGTAAGTTATAGTCCTTAGAATTGCTTTCATAGAGAGTAGTTTTGTCAAACACTTCCCCAGAAGTTTCAGAAAATTCTATCTCTGCCATAATATGATTCAATAAAGGCATAAACTCCATATTTCGATCAACATATATGGAAATAACATAGGGAGCCAACGTTGTGCTGTATTTATCTTGCAAGCTTGTTGAAGACCACTTTATGTCACCTTTCTCTGTTAAAGAGATTAATTTCTTGACTATATTCTCATGTATTGGATTCATATGACATGTCTTTTTGTTTTATGTTATGACAGGCTTGTGTAAACAAAGGTCCTATTGCATCAAGATGATTTGCAATGATGTGACCTTCAATCTGACATTTCTGTGTTATTGCTTTATTTAGATTTCTCAAATCATCAGAAATATCTGTTAATGATTTCGTAACTTCCAATCTTTCAAGTCCGAAAATCTTTGGGTTCGTATGAATAATTTTTATCATAGCATGAATCTCTCGCATTCGAAGATGAGCCAGTTCCCATTTCTTTGCTATTATGTAGCTCTGAGCTTCACATATCATCTGCTCATGCCGAGATATATCATGAATATTAGTAAGATTATCAAGAATATATCTATTTTGCTTCACAGCATCAGCAGTGGCATCAGCTACCGTTCGAAGAGACGAAATCTCTATAAGTGTAAGTACAATACAAGCGACTGATGCTGTAGACCCTACTAATGAAATTATATTTTCCCACGCAAGATCTGTAAAAATAAACAATCCTAAACATAACAAGATAGTTAGGCACAGAACTATTATATAACTAATCCAGCGTTTTTTGTAACTCATGATTTATTTTATGAGACAAAATAGTACCGTATTAAAATTTAAGCTTTATACTTAATCCGTCACAGTAATGATTTAAGAGGGCAAGCCAAAAGATATAATAATAATGATATTCAGATATATTGATGCGAAATATAATTTGTAGTCGATACAGACCTCGAATTTGAGTTCCTATTATCCATCACTATTGATGATGGAAAATGATTACCTTCTCGGGTTTGTTATGAAAACATCTAAAAGTGCTCTCCCGAAAGAGCATTTTTAGCTAAAAAATGATCTCCCGAGAGAGCATTTTCGCTTTTAAGCATCAATTTTCATCAATTGTAAGGATGCAACCCTGTACCTCAACTTTCATCGGTGTCAGCAGTCAATCGGCTCGATGTAGATGTCTTCGATGCTGACTGTCCAGCGAAGTGCCTGGTCGGAGGAGAGGTTGAGCTGGAACATGCGTCGTCCTGAAGGGGAATCCTTGGATTCCTCAATGTCGTAAATCTCTCCTTCGTAGCCTTCCATGAGCCCACCGGTGATCCTTACACGTCTGCCGATTCCCAGCGGCTCTTTACCGGATAGTGAGATCTCAACATCTTCAGTAAATTTTCCAACGAAGCGTTGAAAACGTTCCATCTCGCTTCGTGGAATTATAGAATATGGTGCGTCTTGCGATGGTCGCTCCCGATAGCACCATGCAAGATCTCCTATTTCCCGGAACAATGGCGCTATATTGTTCTCCCCTATCTTAAAAAACAGTAGTCCCGGGATATATGGCATCTCACGTTTGATGATTTTCTTGTTTTCCTTGAAAACCATCTCGCGCGTGGGATAATACAGTGTCAACCGCTTAAGAAGGGACGGCACTCGTTCAACGGCACGGTAACGAATATCATCGGGAGTGACGGCATTACGCAATCGCATCACATGCCAATGCTCGTAATGCGGATTTATATGTTCCGCAACTTTATTTAAAATTTCAGAACGTCTTTTTGAAGTAATGACGATTTCCGGAACCAACTGCAGATACCCGTTGTCAGCACCCACAACTCCTACCGTTGCTCTAATATCAAACAGGTTTACTCCTGCTTCAAGTGCGGCATCGATCCATAGACTTCTGATGGTATTTATGCCGAATTCATCTCCCAAATCAAATCCCAAGGAATGCAGCTGAGCATTTATTCTTGACACAATCTCCCGTACAATCTGCGTGTCTCTGCGCTTTCCCTGCCCCAACTGAAACACATAACGACGTTGTGCCCATGTGCGACAGGAATCGGCTATATCCTGCAAATGGTAATTATCATATGGTATAGCATCATATCTTAATCCTACAACATCTGTAAATGATGAGGCGCAGCTGTAAAGAAGTGTAAGGAATATATTCCATATTTCGGCATCGCGGTCATAAAACCTGCGTTGCCTTACAATTTTCTTCAACAACCTGAGATTGCATGCTCTACGGGCGATTTCCTCTTTTTCAATGGAATATTCATCGCAAATCTTCTTCAGATCGGGAATCACAAGTATGTCTTCCAATCCAATTGAAGTTATATAATTGCTGAAAACACCGCGAACACAAGAAACATATTTTCTCACGGTGTGATATCCGGAACCATTGCGGAGCAACAGCGCAATCCATGAAAGAAACTTGTCTTTATAGGAAACGTCTTGTTCGGTTGATTTGCAATATCTTAAATATGATTTTAACGCTGAGGCGTCGGCTGATGTGATGGAATCTATTTTTGAAAGACTTTCGACATATTCCTCAAATGATGAATAATTAATCTTCTCATTATCATCAAAGTTAGCTTGTTGTAATTTTGAGAAAAATCTAAGATTTCGAGATATAGTTTCTCTTCCGCCTTTATGAGGGTTAGCACTTTCGCTTAATGATCTTTTCTGTGTAGTTTTAGAACAGATGTCCATAGTGGAACAGACAAAATGCCTTAGCAAGTCTAAAAAGATAATGTTGAAAGCCTTGCAATCCAAAGCGTAATTTCAGCCATTTTCAGACCACAAAATTACAAATTTACCCGCAAATACACAAATCCAATCTCAATTCTGTTAATTAAATCCCCAATTATAGCGGAGTAACCTATAATCGGGGATTTAAATCACAATACCGGGAGAGTTAATAAATTAAAGTTTTAAAGGTCTTCAAGAGAGGTCAAAAGATTATCAATTGTCTCGTCAATATTATTAGCGGATGACTTAGCAACCTGATACAATGGTTGTAGCTCAGTATACACCGCATCTCCAACGCTAAACGATTTAACCGAGTCAACTTCTCTACCATTTTTATCAATTATAGAGAATTCTGCCTTGGGCTCCCCAAAATCAATTTTCCAAAAATCAGGATTCTCGTCCACTGAAGAATAAATAGTTATTAACTGTTCACCAAGTTGCAGTTGAAAACGACCAAGTTGACTCGTTCGCTTCCAATCCACCTTTCCTTGCTGTGTCTTGTCTATAAGATTTGAAAACAATGTTTTATATTTAGGAGACACCATAAGCAGAAGTTTTTAATTGAAAATTAGTAGTATTTAAAAAATGCGTCAACTCAACAATATGTTCAATAATCAATTGTAAATCTATACTTGATTTTGATTTTATATTTGAGTTCAAACTTTTGATGTCAGATATTAAAATCCTACAATATGATTCACATCTGTCTGGGAAATCATCATGAAATCCTTTGTGATTCTTGATGTCCCCTAATGATTTTAACAAATCTGTCATTCGAAGCATTGCACATTCAAGCTGTCCTTGGTTAATGAAATTCGGAATTATACTTGCGATTTGACAACTTTTTGACAGATCTTCAATTGAATTTATATTTAATATAATCCCATTAGAAGTTTCAACAGCTGAATTGATTTGTTGAGCCGTGGATTTAACCTTAATAACCTGAATAAATGTATATATGATTCCAAATACTGATGCATAACTTCCTGCAACACCTATAGAATCAGGCCACTGAAGTCCTGCAACAAGCCAAGTGATCACAAACACTCCAATTGTAGTAATAGCAAAAATTATCCACCAAAACCAGATCATACTACATAAAATTAAATTACATGCAAAACTACTAAAAATATTTATATATACAAAACACTTTTACTCATGATCGGCAATCTTATATAGATCCTTATGACTCCTTATGACTTTTATCAAGTGAATTCCGATATAGCCGTTCATGTGAATCCCATTCAATATACTATGCGATATTGTTTTTTCATGATTATTGACTATATTTGCAAATGAGTTAATCGCCGTTATCGCACTTTTCGGCATCATCTCATGTTATGGATATTCTTCGTAAGGAACTTGAGAACATATACAGGGCGCAGCATCTGCACTCAGCCGACCTCGATCCGAGGTTGATAGCTGAGGCAAAGAAACATGCGGAAACTCTGGTCAATATAACCGGAGGATGCGCCGTAATCACCGATGCTTCGTGCGACCGTTGTTATGTATTTGCCGAAAGATTCGGCTCTCTTATGGGACTTTCCTGTCAAACAGGCAGACCGCAGGAATTCAACTCCAGTGATGAGGATGAAATATATGGCAGGTTTCATCCTGAAGATATCGTGGAAAAGAGGATGCTTGAATATGAATTCTTCAAGAGAATTGATGTCCTCTCTCCGAAAGAAAAGAAATCGTATAAGGCGACATGTAGAATACGCATTAAAGACCACTGCGGAATTTATAGATTCGTAGACAACAGTACACAGATAATAGAGCTCTCTCCTGAGGGATACATGTGGCTTATATTATGTCGTTATGATCTGTCGCCCGAGCAGAACAACGACGGAAGCATCAATGCCGCCATCGTAAATACCTGCAATGGCGAGATCAACAAACTTTCTTTCGACAATAAACGCAGAAATATACTTACACAACGGGAAAAGGAGATTCTGCTATTGATTCGAGAGGGGAAGCCAAGCAAACTGATTGCCGATCAATTGCAAATAAGCATCCATACTGTAAACCGGCATCGTCAGAATATCATCGAAAAACTCAGTGTCGGCAACAGCGTCGAAGCTGTTACCGCCGCCACTCTCATGAAACTCCTTTAATGGTTATTTTTCAGTATTGCGAATATTTTACATCGGCATTAATTTTGTCGAAAAAATAATGCAATGAAAACTATAGCTCTATGCAGTGCATTAATTTTATGCACTCTTACCTCCTTTAATCTAAAAGGACAAACTCCATTCGACTGGAATGGCGCTACCGTATATTTTGTAATAACCGATCGTTTCAGCAATGGTGATTCTTCCAACGATGTCAACTATGGTCGCATTATTGATTATGGTAGCGAAAGGTTGAATGCAGCAACCTTTCACGGCGGAGATTTCAAAGGCATGTTGCAGAAAGCCAAAGAAGGATACTTCACAAAACTTGGAGTGGATGTTGTTTGGATGACAGATGTCTACGAACAGATTCACGGTTGGATGTCAGGTTCAGGATCTGTCAACGATTTCCCTCACTACGGCTATCACGGATATTATCCACTCGACTATACGCAGATAGACAAGAATTATGGCACTGTAGAAGAATTTCGTGAATTAATCGACACGTTGCACTCACAAAACATCCGGGTGATGCTTGGTGCAAACCTCAATGACCCGGGATATCCGACATTGCTTGATGCAGTGCAATATGGATTTGCCAAGACCGGTTTGACAGAGAAAGAAGCTGCTGAACATCGCAAAGACTGGAATTATGATGATTTCTTTGCCAACCGGCTCAACTGGAAGGGATGGTATGACCGGGGATGGATAAGAATGCCCGATGAAAAATGGGATGAAAACAATCCTCTTGAAGCAACACTGTATGGTCTGCCTGATTTCAAGGATGAAAGCAATGCGGTTGTCTCTATTCCTGATTTCCTTAAACTCAAATGGAAAAGAGAAGGAAGCAGTAATGATCCGTGGGTAAATCCCTCTGCCAAGAAATTGAGAAAAGACCGCCAATTCTCTCCTATGCAATATATAATATCCTGGATAAGCTCATGGGTAGAGGAATTCGGCATTGATGGTTTCCGTTGCGACATCGTGGAAAATGTGCATATCGGGCGTTGGAAAGAACTTAATGAAGCATGCAACAAAGCGTTGGTAAAATGGAGAATCAACCATCCCGACACTCCCGCCTCAAAATGGACGGATAAATTTTATATGACAGGTGATTTTGACTGCGCATCAATCGATTACAAGCCGGATTACGCCGACGCCTGTTTTTCAAGCATGGTTAATTTTTATTTTCCCAAGGAGGGGGATCTTGATGCCATAGCGTATGTGTGGCAGGCATATGCCGATAGCGTTGCCGCTCACAGCAATTGGCATCCATTTAGTTATCTAAATAATTCATACCATCGAGATGCGGATTCAACAAACATGATAAATTGTGCCACCACCCTGCTCCTCTCTCCCGGCATAGCTCAGATTTTCTATGGAGATGAGAACGGACGCAAACTCAGCGACGCTAAATTAAACGTTGACAGTAATCAGGCATTCCGTTCTGATATGAACTGGAACGATGTGGATTCGATCACACTGTCGCATTTCCGAAAACTCGGCACTATCAGGAAAGCAAATCCCGTAATTGCTACAGGAAAGCAAAAGATTTTAGATGTCCATACCGTGGTGAGATATGACCATAACAACAAGATACTTATCCGTCTGCGTCCTGAAGAAGGACAACCCATCAACGCCTATAATATATTCCGGGAGGGTGATGAAGTTCAAGAGTTATATACCGGCAAACATTCTATAGTTAAAGATGGTCAAATCTCTTTTCCGCGATATGAGAACGATGTAGCTATCTTAATAAAGATATAATTTGTATTTAAACTTCCCGGCAGATAGTCTGGAGCACAGCAGCCTCATTGTGAACAACATCACGCGAGGCGTATACAAATGTTACGACCGGGTGAGATTCGACCGTCTTTAAAAACTGCCCGAATTCCGGTGAATTCCGGAGTTCGGCTTTATATTTTTCCTCAAATTCCTGCCATCTACCCGGAATATCTGCATGAAACCATTCTCGCAACTCAGAGGATGGTGCTATATCTTTTGCCCATAGCTGACAATCCAGACGCTCATGCGTCAGACCTCTTGGCCACAAACGGTCAACAAGTATTCTAAAACCATCATCGGGCAAAGGTGCGTCATACGCCCTTTTTATCTTGATATCTGTCATAAAAGAATAATTTAAGTTTCACAGGCTTTAACTTAAAGTTTAATAGTTTATGAGTTTATCTATGACTAATATGATTTTTTGTTTTTCTCAATCAAGTAAACTTATAAACTTAAACTCTAAGCTTGCGAAAGTTGAATACTCATCCTTTAAACAGATTTCACCTCTTACTGGTTTTATGAAAGTTTACGCATCGCTTTCTTCGGACACTTCATCACACACTTGCCACACTCAATACAAAGAGCATAATCAATCATTGGAAATCCAACTGCATCTTGCGAAATTGCACCTACCGGACATAATTTTATAAGCGGACAAATATGGTCATGAGGACATATTGCTTTATCTACCTGTATCATATAAATTCAAAAAATGCGCTTCGCGCTATTAAACAATTAAACAATCAGTTTCTCAAAAGCCTTACGAGAACCACTTTCATATTGGATTTCACCACAGTAAGTGAAACCTAATTTAGTGAGAAGAGCAAGCATGGCATAATTATCAAAATTGGTATCAATCCTAAAACTTTTTACGCCGAGTGAGCGTGCATACTCCTCTATGGTCTGCATAAAGGCACCTCCCAATCCTTTCCCTTTCATTGTCTGAATGACAGCCATTCGATGCACAACTACATACTTTTCGTCTGACAACCATTTGCCATCGAGCGAATCATAAGCCCGCTCCCCATCAAACACGACAGCAGCATAAGCCACAATCTCTTTATCTCTTTCCAAAACATAGCCTACGCCCTTATCAATATCCGCGCGCACATGGATCTCATTCGGATAACTCTCATTCCACTGCTGTTTTCCCTCGGCAAGCATCTGCCTGACAGCCATCTTGAGAATTGCCGTTATCGCAGGAACATCCGACTCCGCAGCTTTCCGAAACACCGTCGCTCCCGATATATAGCACCGTTCTGTTTTCATAAGATCTTCAATTATATTTTCTCCATATCTTCCTCATACAGTTGGAATTCACATCCGTTAAAGCTGAAGGAACAATGTACAGAAAGACATATGGCTTGATCAACATAGTCTCTATAAGCCTCGGTACCAGCCCTTCAAGCGTATACTCTATGTTGACTTCCATTATCCTATCTATCTGTGTCAATATCTATGTGCAAAGTTAATAATTTTCAGATTGAAAGTTGAAGCGGATAAAGGGATATTTACGCTTTAGAGCATAAAAAAAGCGGCGACAACTGTCACCGCTTTAGACATCGTTCCATAGAAACTATGTTTTCAATGTGTTAACCTTTTCCACCAGTCCGATATTGAATGCTTACCTGCAACATTTTGCATCTCAGGGGTTAAGATAACAATTGTTATATCATCATCACTGCCGTTTCTGATTGCAAGTTTTAACAACGATTGATGAAGATTCTCATGAGACGAAGATTGAAGTTCTTTTTCAATCTCTTCATTCTTACAATAACCGGAAAATCCATCGCTACATACGATAACTAAGCCGTCATCTTCAAGTCTCGCAGTAACAAACTCTGGAGCACAAGTATCTTTCCCACCCCCGACATATCTTGTGATCAAGTTGTTATCAGGATGTGTATACGATTCCTCAACAGAGATTTTATTTTCATTTATTAATTCCTGAACATAAGAATGATCCGTCGTTAGGGACTGGAGTTTTCTTTTGGAACTATAATAATAACATCTACTATCCCCGCACCACGAAACGTATAGGTTCTGATTGACGTATATTAATAGCACGACTGTAGTCCCCATGCCATCGACACACGGATGGGACGATATGTACTTTTGGATTTCACTATCTGCATATGATATTGCCCCAAAAGACAAATCCCGTATTTCTTTATCAGAGCTAACATCAGATAAAGATTCATCCAGTATATTTGAGATTGAAGCTATTGCTATTTTAGAAGCCACCTCACCACTCGATTCTCCTCCCATGCCATCAGCAAGGACAATATATTTATCGTTACAGGCGTAACAGTCTTCGTTATTTTTGTGAAGCCGCCCCTTTACAGTAACCGAATTAATTTTAAATTTCATATCTACAGTTCAATTCTATTAGCCGGTTTGGGTACCTGCGGTGACTTTTTACGCACAACGACAGCCTCTTTAGTTTTTTTCCTTGGCACTGGTTTCGTATAGGAAACCTCAAATGGGAAAATTGAAGGAGGACATCCTTTTTCAGTAACGATGATGTTCAAATTGTTATCACCTTCCTGAAGGTTAGACACCATACATTTATACCGTGTCTCAGAAATTTTCTCATATTGCACGGAGACAGAATCTGCTTCAATCTTAACTTCGAATGGATAATCACTTTCTCCTACATTCTTTTGAGCATTGATATTGATCGTAAAGGAAGCGACACCATTTGATATAGAGGTTTCCGATTCGATGGGATCGACATTGTAGTATTTCAGATGCCATGCCTTTATGTCGATAGGTCGTTGAAATAAAGAAATTCCATCATAAGATACAGAAATGGGAGAATACGTAATATTCGTCATTGTGTCAGGTAGAGAAACAGGAATTTCCAGAGTGCAGTTATAGATTACGAAATTACCGCTCTCTGTATCCCTTGTTTCTCTTGAGGTTTTGTCAATAACACATCCACTCGAGACAGGTATGTCTATTCGTGCATTTTTAGACGAAATCTGTGCCGGCAAATCCAAACGTACTTGAGTCTCAAAAGTTTGGTGTCTAAATGCGACATCCTGACCTTTGTTCAATCTGAGATTATAATCTATCCCCGGAATTATTTCAATTACACCCCATTTCCCGTTAAGCTTGATAAACCCTTTGTTACCCCATAATAACCCGACCTCGTCAAATTGTTCCGGAAGTACCGGCTTGCCAAGAGTGGCGATTCCATATTTCGAACCTTCTCTGTATGATTTAATGTCTGAAATATATTTATACTCTTCAACAGCAGGTGGAGTTAACACTTTCTCTTCACCTTCAAACTTAATTTTAATGGGTCTTAACTCTTTGTCAAATTCGAGTTCTGCCATTTGATTTTTACCATATTTGGCAGTAATTCGAATAGAGTCATCCGGAAGGTTTAGAAAATACTTTTCATAATCCCCTGCGAGATTAAGCTGACGTTTTTTTTCAGAATCCTCATCTCCATATAGAAATGGTTCAAAAACTGAGGTGTCCGGATTGAAAAGATACAATTTGTTCCTAATTACTGCGATGCCTTTATTGTTTATTCCTATGCCGGATAGAAAACTTATGGTTTTTGGATCAAATTCCTTTTCAACTCCCTTTTCAATAAATCTATAATTCATATTTTCACCATCCGATCGATAGTATCCGTAATATGGATCTTTTTTCTTTTCCATTTGTTCATAGGCAAAGAACGGCGCATATCCGCTATGGAATGGGTAACTACGCAACGCAGTAGCGAATTTCGCTTTGGTTCCATCTTTCGTATAATAAGAATAACCTACTGCCTCTTGACAAATAAGAAAACCATTCTCAAAGTATGGATGATCAAAAGCTACCTGCACTTTCGGGAAAGAAGTAAATCTGCCATATGTATCTACAACACCAACAAGTTCATTTGTTCCCTTCTTTGTGATAACAGCCACTCCGTCCTTGAATGGATAAATCTGATGCTCTGTCCGAAAGACACATTTTCCATCGAATGTCCAGAGTGCTGAAGTTCCTATAGAATCTGTTTGCAGAAGACACTCGTTAACCTTGACTGACAGGTGGTCATAATTGGGCTCAATTACCCATTTGGGGAGCTGTGCGAACGCACCGGTCCCCAAAACCAGACCAATTAGTGCGATAATTATTTGTTTCATATATTGAAGTGATTTAGCTAATTTTATTTAAGTTTTTCCTGATCTTTTGAATCAGATCCTTGTCACCGCTTATTGAGGCCCATTCAAGAGCTTTGGTCAATAATTGCTTAGCTCTATCAGGATCTTGCTTGAATATGTCATTCTCATTGATATAATATACGGCAAGCCTATAAAGAGCCTGTGCATTTAAACCCGGATAAGTAGAATCACTTTTCTCATCTATTGCTGACAAAAAGGAAATCGCCTTACCATTAACCTTATATGATTTGGGCAATCCTTTACGGAATTCATCTGTAAAATATTCTATACCCAATAGATCCTTACGGGTAAATGATGCACTATCCGGATACCATCCATACGTATAAGCTTCTTCATACAAAGCAGGCACAAAACCAAGAGAGGATAATGAATCCAACATAGACAATCCCTTTTCAAGTGATTCTGTATTATTAGTGTTTACCAGATTCATTGCCGATAAATAGGCCACCTCGTTCGATAAACGAGGTGGTAATGTCACGTCGGAAGACTGCTCTTTAGATTGGATCAAAAAGAGTATACAAACGGTTAGAATCGCCAAAATAATACTTCCTCCGATAATATATGATTTGTTTGATTTTAGCGGATAATGTTCCGATTGAGCTGATTTATAAATATATGTTGCCGTCGGACGTTTTGATGGATCTAAATTAAGACAATTGGAAATCAATTTCTTGATATCCGATGGTATATCTTGAGAGATTGCAGGGGATGATAATTTATTCTCTAACTGGTTTGCGCCACCATCTTCACCAAATGGCACTTTGCCTGTGATAAGTTCAAACAATGTCGCACCGAAAGACCAAATGTCGCTCTCGGGAGTAGATTCATAATTATCAAGAAAGCGTTCCGGAGCCATATAAGCCATCGTTCCGCTTTGAGACTCGTCATATCCTTCCCGGTTTAACCCGCGATGAGAACTGATGCCAAAATCTGTTATGGCATAATTCCGGTTATCGTCTATCAGAATATTGGCGGGTTTTATATCATGATGTACGATCGTAGGGTTAAAAGCATGAAGATAGGCCAATCCGGAAGAAACATCGGATATGTATTTCCATAATTCATGCTTATCATGGATTTTGCCTTGTAGTTGCTCGGACGAACCGTTCTGACAATAAGGTAAAACCAAATAGGGAATGCCTTCTGAAATAGAGAAATTAATCGGCTGAACAAGATTTGTGTGATGACAGTTAAATACAATCTTAAATTCCTCTCTAAACCGTTGCTCACCTAAATCCAGTGCGTTCTTAGGTCTGTATATTTTTATGGCTACTTTGATGCCGGAATCTTCATTGCCTGTAAGTTCATCACAGACATCATCAAACATTTCGTCAATGGTGTTGGTATCTAAAGCGAGCCATACATCTGCCGTGCCACCATCTGAGCTGAGAGGACGCAACAATTTATAACGACTGTCTAATAATAAGCCACAGGTAACTTTATCATTGTTTTGTGTCATAAATAGAGAAAGCCGGTTGAGGGACAAATGTCCCTCAACCGGTCTGTATTAGGGTTTTACTGTTTGCATTTTAGCTTTGAGTTGATTTGCAACCGCAGCAGCATTTATCCTGCGTTTTGCAGGTGATTTGGAGGCAGTTGCTGTAGAGATATACATTATCATTTTGTCTTTCGGAGTATAGTATATCTCCATGGCGTGACCTTCAGGAATAAATACCAATTCATCATCCGTACTATATTCTGGATAATAAGGGTATTTTTTCTTTAGATAATTCGTAATTTGTTCTACAGTCAGAGTATCATCAAACATAGTAACAACGGAACGAACATTGTCATAATTGTTAACAAAATCGGTGTAATATGCACTAACAATCATTATACCCTTGTTGTCGAAGAAGAAGAAACTCTGCGATTGGTCATTCGCAGAATCCGGTTCTTTACCCATCTTGCTAATTACCTGAGATCTCGTCATACCGAAGAGAACACTGTAATCAGTAAAAAGATCCTTAGCCAGATTTACGTATGCAAGCGTTTTAGTCGGGATATCCCATGTTACACCTATGCTTGCATCCGCACGTTCAGCAGTATCCATGTATGCTTTGAAAGTCGCTGTTGTTTGACTTGCAAAGGGAATAAATGTGGCATCAAGAATTGATGTTACATCATCGGTCTTGACATTTGAATTATAAGTAATTGTAATTCCCTTGATTAACCCGGAGAATGAATCAATGCTTGCTCCCACCATATCAATTGTGTTGGTAAGATTCTTATAGAGAATCGTAGTACCATCCTCGTAATAAGGAGTGCCGAGCATGTCTTTTAGTTTGGAAGGCGCTTTCCTAATGCAGTTTTGGAAATCATACGGTATGGCGCCTCCTTCTATAACTATCTCTACCACACCAGTGCCTTTAGCTGTTTGCACATCTATGTAGGTTCGCCCCTTAGATACAGCAGTAATTGTCCCCGTTGTAGCATTGACTGTTGCTATTGACGAATTATGAGATTCATATCCCGTAATTTCGTATCCTGATGTTAAAGACTGATAGTCCGGAGTCTGAACTTCCCCCGGCTCCATGATTATAGATTGAAGAAGTCTTTGAACAGTAAACTTTCCTGTGGCATGATTGCTCTCAAATGCCCTGTATGTCCAATTAAAATCATTGATGGATTCTGTCTCCAACTTCATATTCATTTGTCCTGTTGAAGATGATATGACGAATGTCACGGTTTCATCATTAATAGAATATGTTGACTGCGCAGACTCATTCAGATTGTAAATCCCGTCATAAGTTGCCCACTGTGCACTCATATATCCATTTGCTTCATACGTATACCGTTCCAATGTTTTATCTTTCGGCACATCATAAACCCATGTTCCAACCAATTGTTCAGCAAATGTCTTTGCTTGCGCAACAACTTCTACTTTTATAGCTGCCTTACCGTTAGGAGTTGTAAATATGATGAACGTTGTGCCTACTGCAACGCCAGTTATCTCACCAGCATCGTTTACGGAGGCAATTGCAGGGTCAAGAGCTCTAAAACTTGAAACATTACTTGTTCCACAAAAGGCACGATAGTTAGGTGTCATAGTCGCTTCAATCTCTGCATTCTCAGTAGATAGAACTCTATAGACAGAAGATTCGCCAAGATAAGTGTTGTTGTCATAGAGATTAAAGTCAATTTGGAACGCTTGAGTCTTTTCGACTATCCAATCAATATAGAATGTTTCTTTTCGCTCAGTTTCGTAACTGCCACTAACAGCTGCCTTTTCTTCATTTACTGAATACCAGCCTTCTCCAGTATGGTAGTATCCGCTTTTTGTCAGCTCTACGTTTATGCGGCTTGATTCTGTGAACTCATAGCTGATCCAGTTTTCAGCATCAGACGAAGCCAATAGCCATTTACCTACAAGGCTCTTGGCAACATCTTGGGGGATTATTGGTTCATCCTTTTCATCCTTACAGGAGAATGTAAGGATTGAAAGTGCAAGAATCAAAACCCATGAGCATAAATTCTTTTTATTCATTTCTTTTTGTTTGAATTTATTTATTATGTTATTTCAATATCTAAATGTGTATCCTATGGTTACTTGCAAATAATTATTTCGTTGAGTGTATCCAGTCATTAGCTCGGATCCATTCCCGAATACTGTCCACCTATCACCATCCCAATATTTTTTATTGGCTTGATTGGTCACCATGAACTGATAAGACACATTCAAACTTATCCCCATATATTCGTAACCAGTACCTACGCGGAGTCCAAAATTTACACGATTAAAAGGCGCAGCATCGAATGAGGAATTATTATATGCATCTCCATTAGCACCGTCGGATGTCATCATTCTATATTTGGCTCCCTTAGAGAAGAGATCGAATTTCCCGTCATAATTCAAATGACTACTATATGTTGAATTGTCATAGCGCTCGTTAGTTGCTTTGCCATTAACGATTTTATACTTATACATTTGACCAGAATTTGTATTCCCGGAGAAGTCTAAATTAGATGACAGACCAAAACTTAGAACGGGTCCAAGATTAAGCTGGAAATGACTCTTTTTAGTAACAGGGACACGATAAGAAGCAAGAATCGGGACATCCAATGTGGCTACTTTATAATTCTCATTGAAATTTACCAATGCCTTACCCTTCAAATAATATGAAGAGGTCTGAGGAATAGTCCAAACCATTTCGCCTGATATTCCATTCTTGTATTTGTAATATAAAAAATTCAATCCAGCGTTAAGATATAGATTTTTGTAAAGACGAATATCTGCAAATGCAGAGACGCTGAAACCACCTGATGATGAATACCCTACCTGCTCATCGTTATTAGCCAAATTATAATTTACTGGGCTATAAGTATTAGTTGACGATGAACTGGCATTAATCATTGGGTACAAATAACCGGCAGAAAAACCAAAAGATATTTTACGGCCACCTATACCGTCGGTAGGGATAATGTGTACTATCGGTTTCGGAGCCTGAAAAACGTTTATACCGAGGTGCTGTGTACCGGTAGTGACGTTGACACTGGCCTCACGGGGCATATCCACAGGTTCGTTGGGTGTGCAATGAACCTTGATAGTGTGATCATCGACTCTTTCAAGCTGGCACCAGTGAGGAAAGTCTCCAAATCTCCAATCGTCTGCATTGGTCAGCACATGAATGTATTCATCACCTCCATCTGGTCCAAAATGGAGATTGTTTTTAGAGAATGCCAATGAGTCGAGAGTCGCACCCTGTATGATGTTTATTGTTATCTCCTGTTTTGAAGGAGTCTCGACCTTCACCTGAGCTATACGGTCCTTATTCTCTTCATTGGGTGAAGCTGTAAACTGAATATCTCCGGCACCTTTTATGGCACGTAGCCATCCAGGAACATCAGCGATATCCCAGTCAGTGTTGGCATCGATGTCGACGACATTAGTCTCACCGTTAGGTGTAAACACAAGATTTTGTGCCGAGCTGCGCAGAATCTCAGGTGACCCTTCATTGATAACTTCTACTGTTTTCTTTTTCCCGTTTCCATTCTTGATGGTAACAAAAGTATTTCGACTGTTTGTCGATTGGTTCGGTGAAGAATAAATCTTTACGATTCCTTTCTTTCTGTCTACCTCAATTCGACACCAATCATCATTTGGTTTTGATGCAGACCAGTTTGTCCCATCAACGTGAATGGGATAGTCGCCACCGACATAGCTGATTTTAACCGTATCTTGAGATATCTCAAAAACCGGAGTTCGCACACCGCGTTGTTGATTACCTGCAAGTAGGGCATTAGTAGCTCTGAGTTTTTCTTTACAGAGATTGGCATAATAACCATCTCCGGTTGCAAGAGCCCTTTCATAAAGGACTTTGGCATCGCTGTATTTACCCTTCTTATAGGCATCGTTTGCCTGCCTTACAAGTTCTGTGCACTGTGGTGTATTATAATTGTCTTTCGGCAACGCAAATCCACCTAAACTTATGAGGCATAACGTGACAGCGAGAAAACAAAATCGTAGTTTCATTTAAGCTGTTGAGTTAAGTTATTTATTCTGATTATTTGATTATCTCTGATAAGGGAGTATTTATTTACGCTATCCTCCATTTCAGTGATTTCTGCACTTTCTATGAGCCCAACCGTGTAATCGTATTCTTCAAATATGTCAATCAATTCGTTTATAGTATTGACTTTTTTATTCGCACTCTGTTTCTTTGTAAATGAATCCGGTGAATCCTTCAGGACTTTATTATAAAGAACTACGGCTTTTTTTAGCTCCGAAACATTCTCTGCGTTAGGGATACCGTTATTGGAGTCTATGGTATTTATTTGTTCATGAACTATTGAGTCGGCACTTACAAGAAGAGAATTAAGATGAGCTTCGGGATTTGTGGTGTGCTTGCTGGTAAAATAGAATGTCAATCCGACAGCCAGAACTAAAATCGATACTATAACAAACCCAAGGGCTTTCTTACTTCTTGCATACCTCTTCTTTAACACAGTGTCTACAATTTGGCGGGCAGTGGGCCTGTCTTTTGTCTCATAAGCAAGACATGAATAGATAAGCTCCTTGACCGCCTCCGGCACACGCTGCCTGATGGGGGGTATATGTTCTCCTTTTTTCTGTTTACTTCCGCCATTATTCCCATAAGGTGCATCACCGGTCAATAATTCATACAGAGTTGCGCCCAAAGCCCAAATATCGCTTTCGGGCATAGGAGGCGTACCTTCGATGAATCGTTCCGGAGCCATATATGCGAATGTTCCTCCGGTCTCATCTTCGGATTCTATATCCGCGCCTCCCATTTCAGCACTGATACCGAAGTCAGTGATAGCATAATTACCATTATCATCGATTAAGACATTGGCCGGTTTTATGTCCTGATGAATAATCTGGGGGGTATGTTCATGAAGATATGCCAATCCGGATGAAACTTCAAAAATATATTTCCAAATATCATTTTTTGTTGTCAATTGACCTATCAAGAGTTCAGAGGACCCGGACGGACAATACGGCAAAACAAGATAAGGGGAATCTTTAAATATCGAGAAATAGGTCGGCTGAATTATATTTTCATGATGACAGCCGAAGACCTTTTTAAATTCTTTTCTGAATTGGTATTCTCCTTCTATGTCAATCATGTTTTTAGGACGATAAATCTTGATAACGACTTTCGTAGCCTTTGATTCATCGCATGTCTCGTCGACTGTGTTCAAATCTATAGCCAACCAGACATCAGCTGATCCTCCGGCGGTACTCAACAAGTCAATAAGCTTGTAATGTCCGTCAAAAGGTAATCCTTTTTCAAATATTTCGTTGATGTCAAGCATTTATTTTAATATAATCCGAGTACCTTCTTGAAGCCGAACGTAGTCATTCATATTGTTGAGCCTGGCAAGTTGATGTAATTGTATGCCGAATTCCTGAGAAACGTCGTAAAGTGTCTCTCCGGGTTTGGCAATATATACATCCTGTGAACCATCGTATTTTTTCTTTTTCTTATCAAGGAATACAATATCACCTTCCTTCACTTGATACTCAGAACCGAGTTCGTTAAATTTTAGTAACTGAACAGGAGAAATATCGTATTTTCGTGAAATTGAGGCAAGAGTCTCACCGGGTTGTAAAACCGTGCAATGAATATCATTGATTAGCACGGCATATCGAGCGGCTGCTTCAGCAATCATTATTTGTTCCTCAGATTCCTCATCTTCATAAAGAATACAATCTTCTTCAAATACGGGGCTTTCTACCGTTTTATAGCTCGTAATTATCACAGTCTTGCCGGGTCTTAATTTTGCTCCGCCATTTATCTCATATAGCTTATATTGGTCAATGATGCCAATAAGAGCCTGCGCATATCTTGGTGCGGTTGCATAACCTGCTTTCTTCAACCCATGAGCCCATCCGCGATAATCATATATGTTTATTTTAAATAAAGGGCGATAACATGAATTTGTGGTAAGCAATCGCGCATGGTCTTGATAAGATTCGGCGGCTGAAGAATAACATCTAAACCTGCTTTTTTGTGTCTCATCATCCCATGCCAGATGTACTCTTCCTTTCCATTTTGAGCCTGCCTTAATTCCAAAATGGTTATTTGAAGAAATAGTCAGTCTACTTGTCCCTGCCCCGGATTCCAATATGCCTTGTGCAAGTATGATAGGAGCCGGTATACCATATTCCCTCTCATTTTTAAGTGCTGTCTCCTTATGCTGTGCAATATAAGCTTGCACTGCGGCAGGATTGTAACAATATGATAGTTGACTAATAAAAAGTAAAATCAGAGTTATAAAGCATTTCATAGAATGTTGCCTGCTTTAGTTTTCATAACCTCCAATAAAGATGGACTTATTGTCATATGAGTGTAATTACTGATAGTTTTTGCTTCCAATTTCGGACCAAAGTGCCCGATTGCTTTGCTCAGCTCTTTTATAATCTCTTGCGCAAAAGGATTATTAACTTCGGTGACCAAATTTCTTACGCTGTCTGCAATTGCTTTATAAGGGTCTTTAACAACAATATTCTTTAACAGGCACACGCGCTTACCTATCAACTTAATAAAGTCTGAACTTATTTTGCCAATGGGTATTCTTTTTATAGCTATTGTCAAGAATTTCTCCAACCCTTTTCCTGCCACCTTAAATCCTGGAATCGGGAAACATGACAATATCGCTACAATAAGTCCTAACCAATTGCCCAAAATAAAACAGAAACACGCATCAATCAAATTAAACGCGATTCCAACCCCCGGGGCACATCCTCCTACAAATAAAATATTTTCTATTTTTGCATACATTAATTGCACAGCTGCCTTATCTGCCCCAAACGTGGATAATAAAAAATTCTTGCATACTTCTTTTGACCCCTTTTTTGCACAAAATTTTTTAAAAACCGACATTTCGTTGATTCTCAAAAATCTGAATGCTTCGGCAAAATAACGTTCCGGAACATCTTCGACTAATTGCATTAAACATGATGGAACCTTTATCGCCATTTATTCCATTGGATTAATTAATTCTATAATTATTGGCATTGAGATGCAGGATTTATCAACAATCATTTGATGCAGTTTCTTATCTAAGGCATTATTTTTAGCTTTGTGATAATTCTTTTCATCTTTAAATTTTATGTCGATATATAATCCTCTAACCAGCCTGTCAGACCCCGCTGCACCTTCAATTCGGATATTATGACCAATACGTTTTATTTCTTCCTTCCCAAATTCTTTGAGCAATTGAAGTCGTAAAAAGGCATCAATATCCATCTTGGTGTAGAGTCTGTCTGATGTGAGAGTATAGTAACGAAGCATTTCATACCGTTCGTCTGCCGAAGCCTTATCAACTCCCCCTATGGCTGATGAAATCACTGTAACGTCCTTTTCAAGAGCGGCATCTTTCTTATTTTCCATTGCCATGCCTACTTTTGGAGCATTCCCCAACTTACCGTTAGTCGTGAGATATGAAACTTTTACACTTGTCGATTTCCCAATTAATCCGACCCCCCTCATAACATAAGTACCTTCATCAAACAGGTTCTTTACATCACCGGCAGATAAGACACTTTTCCCTATTTTATTGACCAACTCTCTTAGCGCTCTAATCAGTTCGCCATCCTTGAGAGAATGATAATCCACAAAGGCATGGTAATCTTCAATAAATTTATTATATAAATTACGGGCATCTCTATGCAAATTTTCTCTATTATAGCAATTTACATCAAAGTCGCGAATGACTACGTCTTCCGCAATCGTACTGAATCCTTGCTTCTGAGAAGAGAGAGACGTATCCACTATATTCAAGAAAAAAGAACCGTCATCTTTCGTCAATTTTGCAATGGGAGATGTTTGCGTCAAATTTACCGAATTTAATGCAACGTTGGCACATGGGATGACATTGGGGATAATCTCAATATTGTCCGGTATATTATAATCGTCTCCAAAATCAAACAGAATCCAGAGAGTATTATTTTCAAATTTATCCAAGTCAGAGCTCTCCAGATATTGTTGGAATGATTTTGGGTAGGCTTTATATTTATAAATATCCCTATCTTTTAGATTATCGGTGATATAGATCAATCTCCCTTGTTTCATCCCGGATAATTCCCTTTGTATATTTGAAAACACTTCGATTGATGATGGAGTTACCTGCTGAGAATCGAACGGCTCCATCATAGGTATATCAGATAAATTATTCGCTCCGGTAAATGATAATTCAATCATTTCATTGCCAACAAGAATTTTATCCGGCATAATACCATCATTGTTTTTTATATAAAAAGAAACATCTGCCAGAGACTCAATATCCGCCGACATTTCAAGCCCAACCCATACCTTTCCCTTACAATTTAAGTTCAAGTCAGAGCGCATGCCTTTTGATACAAGTTTCCTATCAGTCAGTGTATGGATTGCGGCAATAGGCAATATACAATTACGGAATAACGGATAGAATGACAAACTCGTTTTGTTATCAACCTTGAAAGAAAAAAATGTTCCGTCTGCAAGGATATGCGCATCAATACCTTTTTTAGATTTTATTGTTGGTTGCAACAGGCAGAGCGCAGGAGAAGCATCAATCTTATTCTTAGGAATAAAATATTCAGCAAGTCTTGCCAATACTTTATCTGGCAGTCCGGCTATTTCATCTTTTATTTTTTGTGCCTGATGAATCAGTGCCGTCACCATCAATTTAGCAACCGGATCACTTAGATTTGCCCCGGATTCCTTAAAAACAGTGATCAATTCATCAATATTTGATTGGATTATAGGATCCATATTATATGCTTATTTTCTTAGCCGTAGGCTCAACCATGAAAGAGATTCGTTTTTCAAAAGGTCTCGCTATTCCCAAACCATCATCAATAGAACCATTGATAAGGATACGCATCTCATATTTTGACTGAGACTTGCGTTTTCTTATTTTATTGTTGATTTCAAGTTCTATCTTTACTTCCGGGTTTAACAGTCGAGGTTCATATGAGAGAATACTTTCTTTAAGACTATGTTCGCACTGTTTTCTTGACACATCATTAAGTGACTTTGAATCTGAAACCATCCCCATATAGCTATTGTTGAACTCTCGTACATCAATATTTGAGAACTCATGATTCCAATACTCGAACCCGAATTCAGGATCCGCTGCAAAAGTGCCCTTCGGAGTGAATACAATAAGTTCAATGATGTTGTTTATGCAACTTTCTATATCTTCGTTCTCTTTATCAAGTGATGGGAAAGGAGATAAGTTGATTGATAATGGTATTGAAATATATGAAGTCATATTATATTTCTATCCCTTCCCAACGATTACGTTCCACCGGTTTAGATTCCGGAGCAGGCTTAGGTTTAGGTTTCTCAACAGGCAGAGCCGAAGTCTCTCTTACTTCTGTCATACTGCAAACGGCATCCATTTTAATGGCGATTTCTGAACATAGTTCTATACCTTTTAGAATATCCCGGTAGATATTCCTGCCGTCGTAGGGCTTTTGATGATAAGCTATAAATGGATCCGCATTCTCCAAGGTGATGTACTCATCTATCGAACAACCGATTACAAATGCTGATATCACCTTTTGTATTACAGCAAACAACTCAGCCGGTATCAACTGTTCCTTGGAACTTTCTATATCGATACGACTTCGTACCACTGCAGGCCACAGTGTCGCGAGGAGATACCGGGCAACGCAATTATTGGCATTCAGGCAGAGGTCTGAAATGGATTTTAGAACGATTATAGCTCGATTCACAAGTTCTACAAACTTGAAATGAGCGTTGGTATATAGACACGGCGGTACAAATTCTGTTTCGTCCAGTCTCCAACCGTATTGATTTACGACGTAACCTATCGGCAATGAGTCGCAATCTATGGGACTGTTCTCATTAACCAGCTCAAATGAATAGGCCTGTTCCGAATACATCTCGTTAACTTCCCGCCATTGTTTGTCGTGAAGTTTGACTATAAGCAGAAACGCTTCATCGGGATTTGCATTGGGAATAGCGATTCTCGTATCAAAAGTATTCGTATAATTTGAGTCGAAATCAATATCAACAATTTTTCCACTCTTGGTTACTCCATGACAAGAGATGGAAACCACTTCAAGAACGTTATTGCTTACATTTATTGATAGTTCAAAGGGCTTGTTTACAGGAATCAGTCCCATACGCCCCCCTGTGGTTACAAGATTTGATAATCTCACACTCTCTTCGATTGACAGATCTAATGCATTAAACACATCAGTAGTCAAACGCATCCCTTTTTTCCATGTAACTTTTAGAGGCATACCATTATATGTTTGTATTGTAGTCTAAGTAATTGTGGCACATGTCATCGGATAGTCTCACCGGAAGTGTATGTGTTGATATATCGAAATGTATTGAGGTCTCTATCCCCATGAAATAGTCATTTAGGAAATCCTCAAAATCTCTTATTTCGGTTACCAGACTCAAAAAAGATTCGTCACAATAATCATCATTCCAATATTGAATCTTGAAAGATAGAACCTGTTCATCAAAAGTGTTCCCTAAGAATAACTCATCGGAGCCATCATCTGTCTTGGATAAAAAGCAATTATATCTTGGATTAATGTCAGTAATGGTTTGATAATTATTATCAGGAATCAGCCTTAATCCTTCGTCAGCAATTATTTTACGAAGCATCAATGTAATCTTAGTCAAATCACCCCTAATGCCCTTACATTGTGGCGTAAACTCTATGATACGGGAAATAAACCGATTATTTTTTAGGTCAGGGCTTAATGAATCACAAATGATGTCCGCTAAAATGCGATTATCGCCATAATCCTTTTGCTTAACTTCAGCAAAAATAGAACTTAATCCAAAAATGAATTTGTCATACAAAGAAAAAAAAGCTCGCGCATTTGCTTCTTCGATTCGCTGTTGTTCAACTTCATCTGCAAATCTTTCTTTGTATTCATTTGACGGTATGTTATCGAACCTATTAATGGGGTGAAAAAGTGATTCCGGTAAAATGTCATACAGACTCTGTTTGGACAGTTCTATCCTTATAGTGTTCCCTTCTTGTATAACTGAAGAAATATCTTCATAAGCATTTCTATTATGATTGCCTATGAAAGAAATATCCTTCTTATCATTCCAAAGATAATTATTGATTATCTCTGCACGAATATCATTTGGTATGATTAAGTGCATACTGCTTATTCAAAACGTACTCTGTCTGCACTTAACTCAATATAGAATTCCCCACTTTCTGTAGATACTTTAAGTATATCAAAGTAAGGGATGCCTATTTGTCTTAACGTCAGATCTTGATATGGAAAGTGCGAATCAATATTTTCGTAAAACTTTTTATGGAAAAGTGTCATGTAACTCAATTTCCTCATTTCCGCATCGGCTGAAATTATACTTTCAAGCTGAGATTCTGGAATCATAACATTGAACTCCTTTTCAGGTTTATCTGATATTATAGCTTCAATGAATTTGTTGTTCATTAAATTAATCTCGACACTTCGCACATTACAAATTCTTTTTATCTCTTCTATAGCCTCCTTTACGGTCATGTCGGCAGACATATTCTTTCCATTCAGGGTCGGTGACCACTGTTCATGAGCAGGACAGCTTTTCTTCCAAGAAACAAACTTATATGTATTGGTTGCATTTGTCAGGCCTTCATATCTCCACATTTTCCCCTGAAGGGTAGAAAAGGGGAGTTTATCGTTATCATAGGCATCCAGATGTATTAACTTCATAGCCTCCTGTGCCTGTACTGCTCCGACGATAGAAGCACTTATCGGAGTTGTAGCCACACGCCCTTGTGAGGTCTGCGAACGCACCACATCCGCACACCCTGTGCGAAGCATTATAATATTAAACTCTTCGCGCGACAATCCACACTCATAACAACTTATCCCCGGAGTATAAACCTTTACTACGCCGGTTAAATTCTCAATACTTCCGTCAATCCAAGACTTACCTGCCCGCATTGCCATACGATTAAGTTGGTAACGTGCCATGCGACTGTCAAGACATCCGATTATGACATCAACAGACTTATAGAGCGCAAGCCCAACCTCTGAAAAAAGATTACCGACTATTGGCGTTACTTTTATCTGAGGGTTAATCTCCATGGCTCTTTGTGCCGCAACATTTGCTTTATAGCGATGTTCAAACGCGTCTTCTTCTCTAAACAGAACAGATCGTGTAAGATTGCTTATTTCGATTCTATCAAAATCTATCACAAAGATGTGCCCGACCCCAAAGAGTGTCAAGTCTTTGATGACCTCATTCCCCAAGGCTCCTGCCCCGGCAATGAGAACTCGGGCATTGTTTACTTTTTCTTTCTTGAACCAAGAAAGTAAAGTAAACACGCCTTCGCCCCATTCATATGTCTTGTTTTCAGCCATATTATTGCTTTTCAGATCACAAATCCTATCTTTGCACCCAGGAAACAATGACCTGCGCATTTTTTATAGACATCATATGTACCTGGTGTGCAGTTGATCTTATATGTTCCGTAAACGCCAATTCTAATAATGGTTTTCCCAACCGGAATATTTCCACCAAATTCCAATGATGGAGCAACAAGGAAACCTGATTTCTTCATGTCTTTATCAGCATCTACATATGCATTCTTATCCCAGATTTTTGCTGACATAGTGGAATAAACAGTTGGTGTTATGCCAAATATCCCGAAAAGCGAGGCTCTTTGATGGTTTAACTTGCCAAGCTCGATTTGAAGAGGCAAACCCACTTCAAACATATTCCTCTTTTGTGCATTAGCAAAATTCGAATGACCAATGGCAACGGACAGACCTCCGTTAAAATAAAGGTGAGTGCCAATACATTGTTTCCAAACCCCGCTGATGCCAATTTCCTTTGAAGCATATCTATTGGCTCCAAGATATCCTGAAATCTGGATAGCATGTTTAATTGGAGTTTCTACTACAGCAGACACGATGGTAGTGTCTTTCTGAAGTTCAAAGAACTCATAGAGGTTGATGTTGTCGCGTAGACGATATTTTACATCTCCTTGTCCATTGTAGTCAACGACATAGGGACCGACGGTAAAATTGTCGATTACCGTTTGTGCCTTGACCGGAATCAGTCCGGTAACACAGGCGCAGATGATCAGTAATTTTTTCATTGAATATGTTTTGATTGTTAATGTTAAGCTTCTTCGTATTTAAATATGGTGTCTCCAATCTTAAAGGTGTCACCATTAGACAGCACGACCGTTCTGTTAACCGGCAGCTCCGCTCTGGAGTTATACTGTACTCCAGTTGCCAGAGGTTTTATTACCGGCAGATTCTTGTCATGATCAATGAACAGCTGGGCATGCTCTTTAGCAACCTTGTTGCTTTTTTCCCAGTTCATTTGTATTTCACATTCTCCAGTCATGCCAATCGAGACCTTATTGCCTCCACCGGTCGCGTTCATCCATTTATGGATTGGAATACGCTGCCCTGCTTTAACTCCGTTTTGGATGACTAAGAAATATTTCTCTGCGAGCATTCTGACTGTAATCAGAGAAGCGCCAAGTCCTCCACCATAAATGATGAAATCAAGAAGCATATTGAGCCACTCGTATTTACCACTTGTAAATTTAGTGAAGTATAATACCAGAAATCCTATGAATGCCGAGACTGTCCCTCCGATCAAGGCACTTTTGACCGGGATTGAAGATTTGATGGTAAGTGCTAAAGAGACGCTAATAGAGAAAAGTATGTAGGCGGGAAGGGAGCAATACCAGGGTATGTATGTCTTCCCTGTCCACGAAAGGATAAGACAGAATAAGTCTGCTCCAATAGCAAACGCCAGCATTCCTATTGCCCCTGTAACAACTGACAGACCTATTATCTTAAACCATATCTTCCAGTTTTTATTGCGAATGTCATCCTTATACCGGAATACAAGAGAAATAAAGAATCCTAACAATAAGCCGATCATCAAGAAGGAAGATGTCCTCATAACACAATCAGTAATCAGAGAAGCTTGAGCATCAGTTCCGGCGAAAACCATACCTACAAGAATCTTGGAAAGACCTATGAATCCTCCTCGTCCGCATATCTCATAGACAATCCAACTCATAAGACCTGCCAAAACACCTGCAATGGTCTGAGAACATTCTTTCAATGAATTAACTTTGAACAACTCTTTCCATTCAATATGATCTTGAATACCGGTTTTGCAATTTTGCCCGAACTCAGCGCATTTATACCCGTTTTCTTCCCAACAATGTTTGTGCATCCAATGGTTACACTTCGTGACTATTATTTGCCCCGGTTTTAAATCCTGTTTACAGTAATGGCAGATGCGTCGTTGCACATTAGCCTCTGGTTGATATTTTTTGTAATATTTGGATTTGAAAGACAAGAACCTGATATATGGCACTACTATTTTCATTATAAGAAAGAAGAAAGTAAATGTCAGAATTGTAACGAGAATAGCGACCAATAGCTCAATGAAAATGTTAGTCGTGTTCTGTTCTCGTTCAGGCCAGGGTCTTTCCGCCGAACCAATTGTAAACGTTCCCTCTCCTATTAATGTTTTACCCCAATATGCTGCATAAGACACATTTCCTGAGTACGTTTTATTTTCATCTGCCTGATAAACCAGTTCATAACCATAAGCTGACTCTTCGATTGTTTCTGCGAATGAATTCAGAACATCATTCATGCTGGCGGACGATCTTACACCGCCTCTCAATTCAGCAATGACGGCATTATTTGTATTTTTGGGATTCGCAAGAAGTGATAATGTGTTCTCAATATAAGCATCTTCACCATCAGCCGTATAATAGAACCCATATACTTTAGGTAAATTTGATGAATATCGTATCTGGAGGTCTTCAACAGATATAATATCAAGAAGTTCATCATCAGGACGACGACTACCTTCCGCAAATACCATCAGTATATTCTTTCCAGGATTTAAAGCTGCTCGTGAGGATATACACGGATTCTGAGAATAATCGGAAGCATGCAACTGACTCAAATCTACGTTACCATTTGTAAATTCAGCAAGTTTAGAATACACACCACTGTAGAAAGTCTTTCCGCTCGTATTGGTTAGAAATATTTTTTCTATCTTGGAAAGATTATCTTTTGTGGCAATCATACTATTGGAAACAATGTCACCATAGCATGACACAAAGATGCATGAATCTGGTGCGATTTCAACAAAGTTTCTCACAGCCTTAAGAATCTGCATTTTACCCTCTGATGGCATACTCTGATCTAACAGAATTGAAAAGGTGTAGTCCTTTGGAAGGCGAATGCCCGAATTAAGGCGGCGAACGCTAAAATCGGGTATTACCTTCCCTTCTTCATATAAAATCAGATAGGAGGCAAAGTCCTTAGATGAAATGTTCGGGAGACTTTTTCTGTTCTCACCATAAACATTGAAAAACAGTTTAATAGAATCGTTTCCGATTCCATACTCATAAGCACGGTCGCAAAATTGCAGACGTGCCGGAGTCTGGGCGGAAACGCACGGGATGTGCCACACCAGCAGTCCCAACAGGAATAACGTCAAATTCAGCGTTTTCTTCTTGTCCATATCTTTAAGTCGTCTATATTTACGTCACCATAGAATTGCTCGTCTGAAAGCAATTCACCGTTCACAACAGGAATTGTTGTAAGAGACATCTGTTTTGAAGAATATACCATCACGAAAGAAAGATTTACGCTATCTCTTGCAATGAGCCGTTGTATTGTCGGAAAGCTCATATGTGTCATGATGATAAGACTTCCGATGATACCCGTTCCTGGCTTTTCTCCATTGCGGACAATGCTCGAAACGACCAACTCCCGACCGCTTTTGTTTTCGACGGTTGTGCCAACGGCCCAACCTACGATGCCGGTTTCAGACTCAATTACGATTTGAGTCAAGTCTATAATTGAGCTGTTGTTCAGTTCAACTCCCTTGCATGAGGGTAGTTTAACCTTGGCGTTTTCAAGAATATTGAAGTAGTTGTCATGGGAGAATGAATCGCGTTCGCTCTGCAAAGCCCATTTATACATCTCCTCAAGAGAATACATCTTTGTTATGTCTCCCTTAGAGTTCATGCTGCCATCCTTACGAAAAGTGAAGATACCCATTTCTTGATCCGATGTAAGAATATCCACAACAAACGCGATGAGGAAGCCGGGATGTTGGGAATGCCTTAACTGCATCTGCACGTTGTCATCTGAATTGCTGAAGAATACCCCTAAACCGGGATGCGAGTGAATCCAGCATACAAGGTCGTATTGAAGATTCGTATCGCGACGCAGCTTACGAAGCCTCTCTGCAATGCGGAGCTTTATTTTTCCTCCGAAGTTCAGTTCGTATTCTTTAAACACAGCATCATCTCCGGGAAATACCACCTCTTCAAGAGATATGTCGTATGTTTGATTCGTCTCATCATGAACCCACCGGCCAAGTACCATACAGCCGTCTTCTTTGGGATTGTCAGTGTTTCGAAGGTCTTCCGCGTACAGATTATATACATCCTTGATACATGAGTTCTTGATGTATATCTTCCTGACAGCAGAATCAGGTGTGAAATCAGATGCATTAATGATCATGTAAGCAGGATTGTCAATCACATCGTCAATATATTGTTTCTTTAATATGGAAGTCGTTCTGCGTCTTACGATGATAGCCGGATTATCTGAAGATTGCTCTCGAACGGCGACTGAACTGGATGAAGACTTTATTGTCTTGTTTTGCTTCTTTTTCTTTTTGCGTACTGCTACGGTTGTCATAATAATCAATAGCAGAATGATAACGCCAACAAATCCATAATTCGCCATACTCTCACCGATGTTACGGGGAATAATACTGTTGCTGTCATGATCATTGATATTAGTCACAACATTATTAAGCTTATTGTAGGCGTCTTCTCTTGCATTAAGACGATTGTGTAATGTTTCGACAATCAGTGTCATGGTCTGACTCGATGGGTCAACATTGGAAGAGCTTGCAATAGATTGTGCGATTGTAGGTAAATTGGCGCGTTTGTCAGTTATTTCTTTTTCAGAAGCCTCAAGAAACAACGCAACGTCATTATTTATAATAAATTGAGGTTTGTCTTTTGACGAATCGATAGATTTGCACAGCGTCTCAACTTTTTGGATGTAAGCCGTTACTGCTTCCGGACCAAAGAAGTCATCCTGATTCAGTCTGTCAACATAACTAATGGATGTTCCGGCAATTGGTCTGTTGGAGTCACGCTCTGCTGGTTTATTTTCTCTTTGATTAATCTTTTTACTTTCTACCGAGACGATATCTTCGTTTGCTTCGCCAATATTTGTTGCTGTAACATCCTCAGTTACCTGTTCTTTTTTGGGCATCGACCTCCACAAATTATCTCCTGTACTTGTAGCAAAATCATAACGGACATACTTGCTTGCGTACAGATTAGGCTGAGCACTCGAATTAGCATTTATTGTTATAATCTTACCGTCAACCTTTAATTCGATTCTTTTATCGGCTTTGTTCCAGACATTAATGACTTTTATACCACCATCGGCCATCTGTTCATATGAAATTGTAACTTTTCCTTTGGTTACCTGCTCAGCCAATGACATAATTGCTGATATTCCAATGACGGCAATTAGTGTAAGAAGTCTATATACACTTATCTTTTTCATATGGATTTTATCTTCATATTCTTTTTAGTTTTACCTGTATCTTGGAGAGACTGTCTCATCTTCGACGTTCCTTTGTTAGCCATTTGATGTGCCTTGTTTCTAACTATCTCTTTGGAACGACGTCTGGCCTCATGTTCGGCTTGTTTCGTAAGGGACTCCTGCATCTCCATTATGCTCTTTTGATTACGGATATCTCGAAAATGCTTGAAGATAGCATTACCGATAAAGAAGAGTATCGCCAATATTACGCCACCTATTACCATCCAGAGGGTTTGTTTCTGTTGCCTCTCTTCTTGGAGACGAGTTTTCTCGTCAGCCTCTTTTAGTCTCGCTTCCTCTTCATCCTTTTGTTGCGCAATCATAGCCTGTTCCTGCGCTTGTGCAGCCAAAGACGCTTCTTTTTGAGCATCCTTTAATTCTCGTTCCTTATCATTGCATAGCATTAGAACTTCATTGATACGCTCCATTACGCTCACATCCTTAATTCTGTCTTTCAATGAGCGAAGATTATAAATTTCCATCTGGAGAGTCTGCGATAATGGCAATTCTGTCTCGGAAGCAAGTAACTGACGTATCATCTGCATACTACTCAGAGCCCTTACGGTCTCTTCGTTATCTGCCTCCAGTTCTTCGCTACTTTGGATGGCAATTCTTTCGGTTTCAATCCCTGTTCTAACAGTACGAGAAGTATTTCCCAAAGATTTGCCAATCGAAACTTTTAATGGCTTGTTGCTTGAACCAACGAGCTTATAAGTTTGTTTCTTCTCATATACGGCAATATACAGGGGGAAAGATATATCCTGTTTGTCGGCAACCTTTTTAGTAAAAGAAAGAGGCGACGACTCACCTAGGATATAAAAACCGTCGTTTGACTTGTCGTATGTAAGACCTGACGGCACCATGAATGCTTTAGGAGACACCCCGTTCCATTTAACCCTGCCGAAATCTCCAACACGGTCAAATATCACCACCTTTAATAGACCTAAGTCTCCTTTACAGGTTTTTCGCAAGTAGTCGCTCGGTATTATCCGAGGTTTGTTTTCAACTTTAATGAAAACATTACCTCCGTTTATTACAACATCGTATGTCAGGATTATTTTGTCATTCTGACGGGTATAAATGGTATCCTTTACCACTTTGGCATTTACAAAAAGTGGCATTAGACAAACTGATAAAAGAAATACGACTTGTCTCATTTTAGTAGTTTATTATTCTACTATAAAACCTGGAGATTTTATCTGTATAACTTGAATCCTTTTTACGCTTCGTATTTTTCTGATAGCATGTATTCAATCCTTGGGCTTTTTTCACGGCTGCATCTCTGGTAATCTTACCGGCTCTAAGTTGTTGATAAATATCATCAAGTTGATGATAAATTTGCTGCGCGCTCAAAGAACAATAGCCGCAAGAATGTTTCTTGGGAGTAACCTTATGCTCTCCACAATCATAATTATGATCGTTCAGATTTACCTTATCAAGGTTATCCCGTAAAGCCTTGTATGCTTGATATGGCGCAGTATCTGACATCCAGTCATTAGTTTCTACTGTTTTTTTGATCACGTCAACAAGGCTATCTTTCTTTTCCTGATATGGCTTCTGTTGTTGAGCGAGCGAAGGTCTATGCTTCTTATTCTTGCAGAATGAAGCAGATTGAACTGAATGAAGAAAATCTTCAACAGCACCTTTTGTTGCCACATATTCAGGATCATTTTTTGTCCAACCTTTAATTTCAATGTTGAAACCTAAAATATCCTCACTTAATATCTTATAATTTATATTATAACTACCCTTCTTTATCAACTGTTTGGGATTATACTTCGCTAAGTATATCGGAAGTTCTAATTTTGTAATTGATGTTGTGGATACGTCAAATCCGAACAAGTCAACTTTTTCTTGTGGAATGATTGACAAAACCTGGTGATTTAGTTCTTTACAACCAAAAACATTTCTATTGCCCTTACCGCCGGGATAGGTTTTCTCGAATTCAATTTTTGGCTTATTCTTCTTTAGTGCCTTTTCCCCTTGGCTGTGCTTGAAAACAAGTATGGCTTGCGACATAGTAGTATTCTCAATTGAAACGCTCACTCTGTGGAAATTCCCATACTCTACAAGCCTAAAAGAAATGTTGCCATAAGGTAACTCTATTGTTTGACCATTCACATCCCTTTTTTCAAGAGTGATGTTGAATTCTTCATTGGCCCATGTTGATGAGCAAACTAAGAAAGTTGCTGTCAAAAGTGTTATTAGACGTTTCATCATATCTTGCGAGCGATGATTTTTTTATCGGTTGTTACGGTTGTAACTTCGTTTTTCTCAATAGGTTTAGAGGATTTGTCCGGTTCACCCTCTGTCATGTCTTGTCCGAACCGAGTCCAGCCGTTAGGTTCTCCTTCTTCTCGTACCCACTCGGCAACATTTTGGTCTTCAGGATAAGGATAGGTGTTTTGAGCGTGATAAAGTTGGTATTTTAGGTATCGCTCCACACGAAGCACCAAATCCTTCAATGATGCCAACACTCCCATTTCCTTAATAGTCAGACAAACATGACCCTTGAAACTGCCAGAATAACGAACGTTTGGATGCCAAATGTCGGTACGGAATGTGAATATTGGGTTACCATCGGCTGACGGATAGTTGTTGGGTAGAACAATACTCATCTTATGCAAATATCCGAATATCGGCTCGCGAGGCACCTGAGTGTCTTTTACACCAACAATAGACTTAACACGGTACCAAATTTCGTATTCAGTAGGAAGTCCCATTACGTTTTTCCTACGTATAATGTATGAAAGAGAAGGTTTGCGAGGATTTTCAGCTGATGCTTTTCTCTTAGCACAGAGAGAATCCAACTCCTTCCATTCTTTCCAGAGTCGGGCATCACGACCCGACAACTCTTTCTGATTGAAATTATTTATTGCTTCATTCATTGAGTTGCGGCTTAAGTGGTTTAACCTGCGATAGGAACCGAAATGAGATGCAAATGATCTCCCGGCTGAATATTGTAGTCGATAAGGGCCTGCTCTCGACCGTCCTCATCCTCAAATTCAAGGATTTCCGGTTCTTCGCCATCATCCATGATCTGACCGAGCAGATACTGGATGGGGTTGCCGCCATTGTCAAGTTTAGGCAGTTCGAAAACTGCGACAATACTTGCAATCTGATCCCGTATGGTCTTGTTGGGATCAGTTACCTTCACCTCAACTTCTTCATAGGAAGTACCATCAATAGTAAGATTGATGATAAACTCATCATCTTCATACATTTCTTCGTTTGCCATATTGTTTAGTCATTATTATTTCGTTTATAATTTTTGTTGTATCACCAAATCCAGGCACCGCGAGGCTGATTGTAATTCTCGGAGCGATAATCTTCAAATTTGTTTTTGAATACAATCATTTGGTAAGCCGACTTCGGAAGCACGACAGGTTCTTTGAGCCCTTGCCGAAACAAGCAAATTTCATATTTATTGTTTTGCGAATCTATGCATATAATGAAATCTGCCTTTGTAGCTGTATGTACACCATAAAACCGTTTGAAAATAGCAAATAATTGCTCATCATCCATCCAAAAATATGCCGAATATTCCGTTTTCCCGACATTCCATTTCAAAGCTATCTTTTCCGGTATTGCTGCAGAATGATATTTCACTAAATTATCCTCATGCAGTTTGTCAAATGTACCGTCAAAAAGAGATTCATTAATCCAACATAAATCAGGGATGACCTCATTCTGAGACAATTCACTCCAACCATTCTTATATATTCCGAATGACACGACATATCTATAATTATATGTGCGCATCATATTATCGAATTTATTTTTAAGTTTTTCTATACCGATTGATTTTTGATATTTGCAATTCTTCATCGATAGGCATAACTCTTGTACAGTCATATCAGGACGAACCGGCATAAACTCACTCATCGGTATCTCACATTCTTTTCCTTTAAAGCAACCAACGAGATAGCATTTAACATCATTTTGAAGCCATAAAACAAGGAAACCGTCAGCACCAAATCCCATCACAAAATAAATATCTGAGCCAGCAGTTTTACTGAGAGACGAGTAATATTCTTCCATGATTGCAATATTCAATGGTTCTTCACACCTGAAGAATCGCTCTTCCGGTATTGACAACCAACAAGCATTTGCACAGAAAGGCATAGGGAAAGATTTTTCTAACGGTATATTATCAGATAAGACAGTTCCCCATTTTCCGCACAATGGGTAATCCATTGGTATAGATACAGCATTATCAATATCATACCACAGCAATCCGAAATACGGAATAACTGGACAAAAGTCGGCTGCATTCCCTGACAATATGTATCTTTTTAATTGCATTTATAGTTTATGCAAGAGCATTCAATTCATTAATTACTGATATCAATTTTTTCGGCATGTTCGTACATTTCGTCGAGATAACAAACGGCTTCGACATATTCATTCTCACCGGAATAATTTCTTTTATCACCATGATAATTAATTCGGCATAGTACCCCATTTAAATCAAAGTTAGGTTTATTCCCGAAGTTTGCCAATGAACCGCCAAGTGGTGCGTTTAATTCCTTATTACGGAATGGATTTTTAGAATGCAAAATGGAACTTGACGAGGTAAAATGAATATAATTCAAACGGAGCTCTCTATATTTTTCTGATGATATGTCATCAGCAATTGTCACCCAATATCTTTTCCCTTCCTCATAGGATTGTATAGAATTTACCAAGTTTTTTGCCAAATTTAATACATTATCATTTGAGTTAAGGTTTTCCAGATAGTTATATATTTTATTCGGACCGAAAACAGGAAATCCCATTTTTGTACAATACTTTATCATCATTTCCAACGACACATCACTCCATCCTCTGTATACAAAGCGCTTGAAATAAATTACTTTTTTATCGTGTTCCGCCATGGAATATGTTTTCCTATCGGATTTTTTCTTTGCTATTTTGCCCTTCTCGTCACGAAATTTTTCCAACCAGCCCAAACAAACAAGGCTCTTGCTATTTAATAAGGCAGGATCAGCAATCTCAGATTCTTTTTCAGAGCCTACCGCATATAATTTTGGAGAATTATCTATAATTTTTAAAATACGAGGTTTTCCTCCTTGGTAATTATGAATGCTTACACATGTCTTAAGTTGACTTGTAGACTTTTTCCCTTGGAAAACTACAATCTTCTCAGCCGTCATAGAAAGTTCAGATTCTTGATCTAAGCCGGTCATATACCCTCCTCCCACATCACTATGACAACCGGGAATCATAACTTCAACAGCATTTGGGGGCACTTTTTCTCCGATATCTGTAAAAGCAAAATTTTCTCGATATTCATCAAGGGCACCTATGTGGAAGACATGGTTAACCATAGGACGTGAGGCTATATTTTCTAAGTACAAGCCATAGTCAAACACATTTCTGTAATGCCAGTTATCTTTGTAATTTGGCATTACAGAATACAATCCCATATTTCTCATAGAATCGCTCCAACCATCTTTTTGCTTCAGGAATCCAATTGAAGCCACCGTATCGTAAATACCTAATATTTCTATAGTTATATTCTTACATGTGAGTTCTGTTTTATGTGCGCATTTTTTCTCCAGAAATGAAAGCCGATTGTTTTCAAAATAATTTTCTTTTAGAAATGCAGTAAATTCCTTTTCTCGGGTGGATGGCAATGTAGATCCTTTGGCACGTGTTAAAATATGCGAGAAAACTCGCGCACATGTTGCTCCTCGACTAAAACCATAAACATATAAGTGCAATTTAGTATTGGCATCTATTGCACTACCAAGACTATTGATAAATTCAGTAACTCTTTTTATCGCCTTACTAACTAAAGCTGTAACACCGGTTAAGCCTAATCCGAATCCAAGGCCGTTGATATTGGATTTTGATATAGCCACCATATCTTCTGCGCCTGAACCTTCTATGTATATCTTGTGAACTTTATACGGTTCGGAAACCATCTTTTGGTTTTCTGTCTGCTGGAATTGTTCAACTAACGATGGTTCATTAAATAATGAATACAGAATTGCAATATTAGAATATCCTTTCCCGGTTTTAGACGCATCGTCATATAGATCTTTATCAGAAACATCATAAGTGGAAGATGCTGTCTCAATCTCTTCTTGCAAGAATTGAAGCTTTCTCTTCTCCTCGGCAATGAGTAATTCTGTGCTATAATTAGGATTATAAGAATTTGCCATTTCTAATGCAACAATTTTTAATTTCTGTCTATGCATCTTTCCACGCAAATCATCAATCCTTTTACTACTACCATCCTTTTCACTACTACCATGGTTTACACGCTTTTGCCCTAATCCAAATATAGAGACATTCAGCAGTGGCGTACTATACATTGCTTGACGAACCATATTATTGGAAGTTCCATCAAAAAAGACACCCAAATGGATGTGCTTAAGAAGAGAAGTTAAATTCTTAGGGTCAACTTCTTTATTTTCAGCGTCTATTATCCCACTCATTATCTTTTGAAGTCTTGACGTTGAATTTTATGAGGCGGCATTTGATTTCCGCTGGTTTGACCGTCAAATGTAATGGAGATTGTGCCGCCCCAGACGCATCTGCAAGTCGAGGATTTCAGGAGCGCCGGCTGGCCTTTCAGAATCACGTCGTTTTTCCCGTTCATCCAGGGGAACGGTGTGTTGGGGACACAAGGCATTGGTGTAAGCTTCCCGTGTGCTGCTGCGGTGGCTGCGCCGGTAGCTGGGTATCGTGTAGTGTGGCATTTCCCAAACGGTGCTATATTTCGCATAGAAATATGGTCGCTGATGTTAGCCTGGGGTTCTCCAGTCAACCATATTGTCCGGTCAGGGAATACGGTTAACGTAGAGATTCTATCTCCACAAGAACATTTTATCTTGGCCTTCGAGCAGACGTATGAATCGCTCATTAGTTTGTCTTAACTTGTGATGCTTTAATATCAATGCGGTTTGAAGCGTTGACAGCAAGATCTTGTGATGCCTTCATGTGATGAGTTGAGGAGTATTCAAGAAGCTTGTCTTTGGCTTCGGTGCGGATATTCTCGGCGGTTGTCTGAAGTTTATGCGTGACTTCCTCGTCCTTATTTTCTTCGATCCGGACGAATTGATTCTGCGAGACGGTCAACGAATCGTTACGTTCAATAGAAGTCGAGCGATCATTGCCCGCATGCTCACGTATGTCGTTGTCTGCTGACCGTTGCATATCATGCCCGGCAGCAATAAACACATCATTGTCGGCAGATGCATTGATGTCATGGCCGGCATGCATGATGATGTCGTTTTGAGCATATAGCTCTATATTACCTGTCGATTCCAGTTTAATGAGTTTCTCATCTGTTGAAAATGTCAGTATGTAATTTTCTTTTTCGTTGTCGTAAATACGAATGTAACCGCCTTCTCCTTCATCCCATATCTCTATCGTATGTCCATTACGGGTACGAATTGCTTTTACCTGATTGTCCCCGGGCAGCCATGCAGTATCCGGATCACCAACACCATTGTAAAGAGTCCCCTTGACAAAAGGTCTCTCAGCGTTTCCGCCCTCAAAGTCTATCATAACTTCTTCTCCAATCTCCGGTATGAAACTGAATCCCTTTCCCCCTCCGGCGTATGGTTGAGACAAACGTAGCCAAGGTGTCATCATCTGTTCTCCATCAGAATTCTCTCCAAGTTGCGCCTGCCAATCGAATTGCACCCTGATACGTCCAAGGTGGTTGGGGTCTTCGGTATCAGTTACTTTTGCACGACAAGAAGTAGCGACAGGGAAAATATCGCTATTAGAATATGGCGGATAGTCACATGCAGCTGGAATACCAACGAAACTATTTGAATAAGTTTCGTCAGCAGAGAAGAAATGAACGAGTTCCGTTATTAAGATTTCATCCTGATCAACCTCACTAACATTACCCACCAAATCATTTGAAAGGTAATTGTCTTGTATAATCAGGGTATTCCCAATTTTCAACTTTGAACAATATGTGGTTCCGGAATATACAAGCATCCCTGCCTTCTCACCACGAGCCTGTGTTTTTGTGGAGACATTCAATACTGTTGTTCTGCCGTCTTTATCCGCAAAACCACCGGAATGCAGGTTTTGAAGCGTAGGTTTCCTCATGCGATCACGGGCCACATTGAATACAATATCCGCGAGATTATTGTATTCACGCTCCATTTCTTCCACACCCTCTTTTGTATTGGAGTCGTATGAATTGTAAGAAGAGGCTACATGGCTGAATGCTGTATGTTGTATCTTCAAATCGACATTATACGCCGTTATATCTTTGTCAGGATAGCCAAGAGTTACAGACTCCCCTTGCGGTAAATTACCGAAAATCAGATGCTCTCCGTCATTATATATCCATTCTCCGAATCTCTGAGCAAGTCGAAGTAGAAACTGGTAGTTCGTTTCGTTATATTGGACAGTATAGGGAAGTGTGTCTGTAAACCGTGCATCAATTTTAGCATCAATCAAATCCGCATAATCATCGACTATATCCTCCACAATATCATTGAGTGTCTTGTTCTCAAAAGATTTACATGTCGGGTTGTCAATCAATAACGCATCATAACTCTTTGCCTCAATGTCAAGACTGTATTCCGACATTGATCGGGAACCGCTTATTGACGTAATGATTCCCTTAAACTTAATTTCTCCTGTCTTCTCTCCCTCGGATTTTAAGGTAGAGAGTTTCTCGAAATTTTCTGTTTCAAGACTTAATGTAATATCCTTACCTATGATGCTGCCACAGGTTTTGAACTGAGGCTCGGAACCGTCTTCTTTTGGACCTTTACGCATACGAAAACGCAGTGTGTTAGGTTGCATAAGACATTGCGTGATGACAAAATCATCCAACTTGAACAACTCTCCATCTACCTCTATCAGAAAATTCTCTGACTTGGCATCATCTATTGTAAGCGTGAATCTTGAAACAGTAGTAGACATGGATTAAAGCGGATTAATATTTTCAGCGATAGCATCGCGGACATATTCGCCAAGATTAGAAATAATCATTTCGACGGGATCATTTGTCCAGGCGTTTGTAAATGTTGACGAATTGGCTGCACCTACTCTAATTACCTGTGCCGAAATTTTAATGGTAGTATACATCAGTTTGGCATCATGGTCGTTGAAATAGTCACGCAATTCAACACAATAGGCATTCGCAAAACTTACAGTTTTATAACTAATCTTGTTCTCGTTCGAATACAGACGGAAGCGTATTATTCCTGCCTTAACTTCCGATTTATGGAACATCCAGTTGTAGAAGAACATGTCATCATCGTTTGTAGAGGGTATCACTATTGTAATAAGCCCCCCTTTCGGACGAGATGTGGGTTTGCCGGTATCATCAACGGATTGTTCAAATTTGTATTCGCATTCCACAACTCCGTAAGTCCTTCCTCCAATTTTTAAGCTTCCGTGTAGAGCCATATTGAATAGGTTAAAATTCAAAGGGGACAAAGAGGGTTTGTCCCCTTTGAAAGGTCTGTTTTTGGAATTCGATTAGTTGTCGATGGTCCAACGATTGTTGTGACGGGCATTGCCTATGGCAATTTCCTTTGCAGAAATTGTGAACTCCTCGTATTGGAGTAAGCTGTTGGTAGAGTCATAAGTCTCCGCATACTCTACGACATAACCTTCCTTGAACGAAAGATGTTTCATCTCTCCACCCTGACGGTTGGGGAAGGAGATTGTACCCGACTTGCTCATATAGGTATCAATCATCCATTCGAGGATGTCGGTGTTACCGTCATCGTTAGACTTAACCTTCACGGTGATTTTGCCACCGCGAGTAGTCCCGGTGGGCTGACCTTCAACGTCAGTCTGCTGATTCAGCTCGTACTTGACGAAGATCACTTCACGCTCCTGGATACCATCGGCGGAAATGGTTGCTGTTCTTGTTGCCATTTGAAAAATGTTTTATAAAACTTATTATTATAGAATAAAATCTATACTGCTGAATTACTGAACATTTTGTTCCCAATCAACACCTGCTGTGCCATTGTGACCGGTAAGCTCAATAAGGAAGTTCTTAGCTGCAAAAAAAGGCTTCAGCTCTACCTGCACAGAGATGTCCTTGGTTTTGGGATCCTGTGTTATACCTTTGAGATTATAATTCTCAATTAATTTGCCAGGTCCTTTATAGTCGCTAAGGAAATCATGAATTGCCTGCTGCAATTCACCTTTTACCGCAGAGTTCCAATTGATGAATGCTTCATCATTGAAGAAGTTCTGGAATACTTTGCCGATCCAATCGAATACACGAACGATGGGATATTCCTGAAGCCCGAGAGTAGCTCCATTATATAGCGAGCGATTTGAGAACGCCATTACACGACCATCCTCCTCTACTATAGGCACAACTCCTTGGTCAATTATCGCGGCAATCTCGGATTTACGCATTTCCATACGCGCACCTTTGACATTGCTCAGAGTGCCGTATTTCTTTCCTGCCACACCTTGAGCGATTACTACCTCATCAGTATTAGTCATCCTGCCCGCAAGTGCGGCAGACCCCGGGATATATGTGTCGTCATCCTCTTTGGCAATTTCTGATTTCTTGCGTCCAAGGATATAATTAGCCGTCATGATAACGTTTGCGAGCTGAACATCCTGTCCTTGAAGATTTGCATCGTCAAGTTCTTCTTTCAACATGCCGAAGTTAAGACTATCCTTAAAGTCAGTTACCAAAAGGACTTTGTTACGATAAGCCGTATTAGCCCACATTCTTATAGTATCACTATCTCCCATATATCCGGGGATTACCATAAGACTATAGTTGTTCTTAAGGCTCAGGCGGTCATAATATTTTTCGAGTTCATCACGTACTGCAACAGTGTCTTCTGAATCATGAGATTCAAGTTCTGCCTTGTCAACATTCATAAGTGTAATGCAATCAACTTTTGATTGACCAGCATTTGCAAAAAATGAATCAAGTGCACGATAGGTTACTTCCAGTGCTTTGATTTCTTCGTGCACGTTGAAAAGATTATTGCTGAGGTTCTCCTCTGCTTTTTCACATTTTTCAGTACACATTTCAATGATTTGCATAGGATCTTCGCCACCAGTTTCGAGAATGTCAATCCACATTGCAAGTTCATTTTTGAATTTTTTGCGAGTATCCTCATAAGTAGAGTCACTTAAGAAAATATTCTTAACTGCTTTACGTCGGGGATCCATGTTTTCAGCACCCTTGAAAAGACCTTTAATTAGCTGGAATCCACCAAATTTTTCAAGACCTTTCAATCCCGACTGTAGAAGTTCCGTTGGATTAGCGGGGGTTTCACTCCCTCTGAACTGCAACTGCTCTTCGGCAGCATTGTTCACTTTCTGTTCTTCTGTTGCCATAATCTAAAGATTATTCAGCCTCTTCAATCTCTGCCATCAGAGAATTGAGAACGTTTAACAAACTTGCCCTTGAACTGGGATCTTTAAGTGCGTTGCGAAGCGGTTTATTCTTTTGAAGCTGACGGATGATTGCATTGTATGCATCAATTTTGGCCTTCTTCTCTGAAAGCAACTCACTTTGTTCGATTAATTGATCATCTTCGAAATCCTTAATCTGATGGAACTCGAAGTCCTCGTAAACGGAACCTCCCTCTTCTGTTTCAAGAGCGATTCCCTCTTTAGAGGGCTGATAATGTTCAAAAACATCATTGAGGTTCTTAGGCTTAAAACCTTCTCGATCCTCGTCCGTGTTTGGCGCATTATCTGTAAACTGATCAACATAGAGTGTCCTGTTTTGAGGAAACTCTATGATACCATCCTGTGCGTTTGCATCAAGGACTTTGGTGATAACAGTTTTCTTTGCCATGTTACGTTTATTGATATTTAGTTTATTGGTATCTTTATGAAGTGATGACTGAGTTAGAGGTTCTAATTCGCTTTTTTTGCCAGTCAATTTACGAATCAATCTCCCAAACCATTTCATTTTTTTCAGGGTCATGCTTCATAATGACTGTATCTCCGGCTGAAATATCTCCGGCTATTATCATCTTTGAAAGCGGTCTGCGTATCTCTTTGCGGATTATACCTAAAACTGGTCGTGCACCATAATGGGTGTTGAAACCCACTTTAGTAATATATTGCTTGGCCGAATCGTCTATTTCAAGTTTAATATCTTGATTGTCCAGTGATTTTACAAGATTCTTGATATGAATGTCAAATATCTTATAGATCATTTCTTCGGTTATAGGTGAGAATGGTAGAATTTCTGTCAGACGGGCAAGGAATTCTGGACGGAATTGTCCTTGCATTACTTCAAGCATTTCGTCATGAGTAGGGATATGGTTGTTTTCAAAAGACCTAAAGATATATTCGCTACCAATGTTAGACGTGAATATAATCAGAGCGTTTGAGAAATCTCCAACTCTGCCAAGCCGATCATGGAGTTTCCCCTCATCAAGAATTTGGAGAAACAAATCGAAGACAGAACGGTGAGCTTTTTCAATTTCATCAAAAAGCACAACTGAATAGGGATGTTGTCTGATTTGATTTACCAACAGTCCACCTTCTTCATATCCGACATAACCCGGAGGGGCACCATAGAGCAAAGCCACAGAATGTTCCTCTTTGTATTCTGACATATCGAAACGAAGCATTGCGGTTTCATCATTGAAGAGAAAATCCGCAAGTGATTTCGCCAATTCTGTTTTGCCGGTCCCGGTAGGACCGAGAAAGAAGAATGATCCGACAGGTTGTCCCTTTTTGTTTAATCCAGACCGGGATTCATATATTGCATCAAGAATGCTTTTAACGGCATGATGTTGTCCAACTACCCGTTTATGAATAATATCTTCAGCGTTAGATAACTTTTCACGTTCTTCGGCCTGAATATTGCCAATCGGTAAACCGGTTATTCCGGCAACTACATCCCGTACGTAATCTCTGGTAAGTTCAAACTTGTTATCACCATTATCTTTAAGTTCATTATTAATCTTGGCTGAAGCCATTGCACGATCAAGCAAATCAATAGCGGAAGAAGGCAATCTCTTCTCTGGCATATACCGTTTTGCTAAACGTACAATATCATCTGCAACTCCATCGGCAAGAGTAATGCCATGGAATCTAACATATCCGGGGACTTTGCTAAGTAGGATGGAGGTTGAAACGTTCTCATCCGGTTCGTCTATGGTAATTCTCTCACAAAAAGATAATAGTTCTTTGTCCTTTTCAATATTCTTGGTGTAACCGTCAACCGTGGAGGTAAGAATCACTTGCAATTTGTTTTTGGATAATTGCTTTTTTAAGATCGGAAGAATGCTGTTCAATACAGATTGTTTATCCATTATCCGATCAAAATTTTCTATAATAAGAATAGGATGAGTGTGTTTTGATATTTCAATCAGTACATCTTTAAATCTATCCTCAATCTCTCCTTTGTAGCTTACGCCCAAAGAAAGACCGATCAAGTCAAGTTCATATGGATGTAAATCCTTTAAAGATGTAGGGATCTGACCATTTTTGACGTTGTTCAAGAGCCCATAAATCAAACTGCTTTTACCGACACCCGTTTCTCCATTAATAATTATATTTGCTCGATCTTTCCGAGAGAGAGTCTCGACAATAGAAAGTATCTTCGTGTCAAAATTAAGTATAGAGTCTTCCGGCAGTTGATCCATCAAATCAAACACATACTCATTATTGGATTCATTATCTTTATAGTCTGCCAAAGAACATCTGTCTGTAGCAATTGTTGATATGTTCTCATCTTTATATTCCCTGAGAATATCTTTAAAAGACAAAGAAAGCGTTTTTAATTGCTCGGCTGTAAACCCTACCCCGGGTGATACAAGCGCAGCAAGAAGGAACTTTACATCCTCTGGTGATTGACCAAAACTTTCTGCTAATCTTTTAGCCTCCTTTACAACACTCTTCGCTTCATTTGACAAAACTATATCTTTCATGGGATAAGCAGATCTTGGAACCTGATTAACCCTGATATCTGCCCAGTCGAGCAAATAATAATAATCACTATCTAAATTATTCTCAATATAGTCAATCAACCCTACATTTTTATGCAGCAACGCCCTGAAAAGATGAGCGGCTTCAATTTTGGGTGAGTTATTGTCAACCGCAAACGATTTTGCAATGTGCAAATAGTTATTTGGTAATGATGTGAGATATTCTATATGCTTGTCCATGCAATGATTATATGATTTGGTTGAAACGTTTATTAACCTTTATCTTATTACCTCAACGTTGACGGTTTCAATAGTCAACTTGGCACATCCAAAGAAATCAAGTCCAACCAATAACTCCGTTTCATTCCTACTAAAATCCATAACCTCTCCTTCAAGACCTTTGAGTTTTCCCCTTATAACACGAACCTTGTCTCCTCTTTTCCAGTTTGTGGGCGTTATAGTCACAGGAGTCTCGGAATTACCGAGCATGAATTTTAAAATCTCAATTTGCTTATCGGGGATTATAGCGACAGGTCTATGTGAGTAGCCGTAAGTCGTCCCGGCTTTGTTGACCATAAAGCGGTTTATGAATGGAAGTCCGACAATCTCTCGTCGTTGCAGCTCAGTACAATAAATAAATATTGTAGAAGGAATTACAACCCTGTCCACTTTAGACTTACGTCCGTTCTTCCAGACCCTGTATTCCGACTGAACCGGGAGATAGTGATTAATCTTCAATTGGGTAAGTCTTTCAGCCGCTTTCTTTTCCGCATTATGGTTCACGATTGCAACAAACCAGTAACTTTTTTTCACGCCTACGGCGTCGTCAACGACACAGGTCGCTGTCGAAACATTACTTGTCACAATACTTGCACTCATATACGGTGATACAAATAAGGTTCTTAAAGGCAAGACACTCTTAAAAGGAGATTTGGATTTGTTCATATCCATTATAAATAAGCGACTTAGCGTCTTTCCTATAGAATATTTGCTAAACATTATCAGATAGGGCGTATTACTGGCTGTAATAGATCTTCACAAAAATCTCTTTTTTTTTCGTATATTTCGGACGTATATTAGATTTTTTTAGTATCTTTGCACGTGGCAAGTCTCTCCTTTTAAGAGATTTGGACGATTGCTAAACAAAGATGCCTCAGAACTGGGTGGCACTGAGACAATATTGATTATATGAGGTTAGATATATTTAGTGAACCTACTTGAGTGATTCCAATATTATGGAATTGGCTTTGTCTACAACGGAGGTGTCGAGGGCGGCAAGATAGATTTGGGTAGTTTACGCATGTGCATATGATTATCCGAATTTCGGTTGTGTCATTGTTACAGACAAGACACTCGAGGGGGTGAAAAAGGCTTTCCTTGAGTCCCTGCAGTGGCATATTGAATCTTCAATAGAAGACGGGGACTTTGTTCCGGAGTTCTTCCGCAGCGGAGAATATACAATTGATTTTGAACTGGCAACATCCGCCCTGCTTCGTTCTGCCGAACAATTTACAACCATGGCTGCCCTCAGCCGCGTAACAGGTATAAATCAGCGTCTGTTGTCGAACTACGCAAGCGACGTGAAGCGTCCACGAGAATCACAACGTTTGAAAATCTTGTCAGGATTACGGGAAATAGGAAATAGAATGCTCGCCTTGGGATAATACCCGACAACCTAAAGATATTTTGCCCGTGAGGGTAACTTCATTTATCAAAGAACGATGCCGCGCTTTTATGACGCGGCTTTTTTGTTTGCATCAGTTTGAATATCGTAAGCCCCATCGCTCACCATGGTAATAAATTTTTCAGTCATCGCTTTAGCAGTAGCTTTTTTTATTATCTTTGCAGAACTAACACTTGAACTAATGAAGATGAATGTTATTTTAATTGTTATGGGTTCGTTATTGCTCATTGCCGGGATTGTGATGACTGTTTCTCAAAATAATAAAGAAGATAAAAAGGTTGTAAAATTTGAAAAGCATAAGGAAAAACCTTTTGAATATCCCGAGACAACACAAATCAATCTGCAAGAAAATGCTTCTAAATCAGAGGAACAGCCTCGTTCTAATACAGATAAGGAGCCTTCTTCTGAAACTCTTCCTGTCGTTGAGAATAAAACCACAAAACAGGAAAACAATGATCAAGCAGATCCCAAAGAGATTGGAAATAATTTTGAGGGTTTTGTCGCTGATGTCCTTAAGGCTAACGGGATACGCCTTAAGGAATGGAATCAGGGTACTACTTCTCCGGAAGGTGCGTATGCAGAAAATGAGCTTAATCCTGATTTCCGTGTAATACAAAAATCTGACCGAGGAAGCCTTGAATATTGGATTGAATGCAAATATCGCGCTCGTCTTCAGCGCGAGGGCTTCAGGCTCGAAGACTACCAGCAAACCCGTTATGAATCTATTCAAGGCAAATCAAAGCGGAAAGTTCTGATTGCATTGGGTGTGGGTGGATCACCTAAAGCACCGGCAAATTTCTACATTATACCGCTTGACACATTCTTGAGATTTAAGCGTGTGGGACATAAATTTCTACCGCACTATGCTGTAGAGAACCCACGTGTAAATTTAAAACTTCATGTGGGTGATTGGTTCTATAATGACTTGTTCAAGAATAAAAATTAAAATTAATTCTTTGCACATGCATGAAAATTTTCGTATTTCCGTCCGAAAAATCGTTGCAGAACATGTATTCAGACCACTTAAAGGCGAGCGGACATCGACTCTATCTGTGACCTATATGCCAGTTTTACGTCATCTGGCAAGAAGGATTCTTCAATTATTTGATACCATTTAGGAATGGCTTTGGAGAATTTGTTGAAGAGGTTTGCAATAGCCTTCTCATCGATGCCACTGGCTCGCATTGCCGTCTCGAAATCGATTCTTTTTAATCGATTTTTCTTGCCATTCAGAGTCAGTGCCAATTCCTCGTCATCCTCCGGCATCACTATTGATGTAGAGAGCAGGTCATACGTCGGCGTCAGCATATAGCTGTCGGCTGGACGGAACAGCGAGAAGTTTTTCAAATGCATATCAGAATTACCAGTGAGCCATGAAAATAACACCACTTCCCAGAAGTTAACGACATCAAGCAAAGGAGCAGATGAATACTGACGTATCAATTTTGCAATACGTTCGTAGGAGCCTTTGTATTTGTCCTCGGTAAGTCGTTCCGAGAGCTGGCACATATCCTCCATCGCGATCTTTTCGCCTTTCTTTGTGCGATCAACACGACGGGTTATATAACAAAGTTCGCCGTCGGCAAAACGTATCAGCGAATGAGGCACTGTCTTTATTCCGACGGTTTCTGCCAAATGCATGGTCAAGTCTTCGTTTTCGGGTAAATTGGCAAACCGGTCGGTCTGAGGTTTGAGGATAAACCTACCCCATAGACCAACGATCGTGAAGCGTTGAGGTTCCCCGGCGCAACCTCTCGCAATATCGAGCGACAGCTTTGCCTGTACTCCGGTCACGGTGGTACTTGCAGTAACAATCTCACGTGCCAGTTCTCTTATGTTGGCTCGGGTATATGGCAAGACCGGCACCGTTGTAGACTCAAATATCTTACGGGCGCAAGTGTTGTGGTAATCGACTTCGCCTTCTGCCAACGGCTTATAGCAGTAGAGACACTTATTCATTATCGTCCTCCTTCCTCTCCATAGGGATTACACTGACATTGCCGATACAATCCTTGCAGCAGGCAAGTAGTAATGAGAATCTATCGCGGGCAGATATTTTCCAACTCTGTTCCGCTATGTCGAGAAGCCATCCTTCGGGGATTAGTCCGTCAAAGAAAGGGAACAGTACATTGTCGCGGTATGGCTTATCAGTCAACGGTAAGGTCAGACTCACACCAACAGCACTATTCGACTTTAGATAACCGGAATCATATTGGAATTCATAACCCATATCGTCTTCGGTCAGAATCCCGGCGAAAACATTGCTTAAATATACCTTTGCCTGTTTCATCCCTTGGTGATTTTAGCCGGAGTCATCTCAGCGCCAAACATTGCAAGAACTTGATTCACTTTGTCAAGACGAAGGGTTGACTTCCCCTGTTCAAGCTCGCGCACAAAACGCAGCCCTACCCCGGATTTCTGGGACAAATCAACCTGGGTAAGCCCGTACTGCTTACGCATCTCTTTCACATATTTAGCTAATTGAGTCATATTATATACCCTTTTGGATGCAAAGATAATAAATTTCATTCATATTGCACCATAAAGGGTATAAAATATTTTGAAGTGCCATAAATTATACCCTTTAGGTTATATTCACCCTAAAGCGGCAAGAGAATTCTCGATGATGGTATCTATAGGTGTATAACCGCGACTCGTGGACACATCGCACCACGGATTCCATCCTGAAAGAAGCTTCTGCGTTAATGTATTGATTAATAAAGAGGCGTGTCGTTTTTGCGCAATTTTCGATTTAATTTTATCTAAATGTATCTTCTTTCTCCGCAGCTCGTCGCGAGCAGGATCAAATGCATAGAAATCTACATAGACCTTCTTCCCATCTCCATGGAACACGGGCAGCCTGTACCCTAATATATCATTGTCGAAATTACGTTGCCGGAGGGACAAATTTTTTTTGACATATCGAATTTTCTTTTCAGAAAGTCCAACGTGCCGGTTAATACTCCTGCGCGTTTCCCGGAATAAATATTTATTCCCGTCTATAACGCGTCTACGTTTTCTCAAACAATTAACGCTAACTGATTGCAGTTGCAAGAGTTAGCGTCCATTTGGCGGAAAGACAGGTACTTGAAATCATTGTAAAATATATTATCATGATGATGTGGTATTTTATATTAAATACACTGATATACTGCATTTTACTCCTAACACTACGCTAAATAAAATATTATTGAATTTCCTTGGTTAAACCGATTTTTGTATGTAATTTTGTATGTATAAAACTGAGATACATTCACCCCATACAAAAAATTCTCTCTCATGGATAAGTACAAGCATCGCGTAAGCTTCCGATTGGAAAAGCGCAAGGATAAAAACGGCAATCTTCCCGAAGAACTGCCCATCAATGCCGACATCACCTTTGGAGGCAAACGTATATGGTATTATTCCGGATACCGTATAGCTCTCGCAAAGTGGGATGATAAAGCCCAGAGGGTGAAGCGCAATAATTTCAATTCCGACGATATTTCGGCATCAGATATCAATCAGCGTCTTGTTAAGATTGCATCTGCTGTTGACGATGCATTCGCTCAGCTTGAGCTCCGTGAGGAGGAAGTTACACCTACAACTGTTCGCGATGAACTCAAAAGACTGCTCAATGAAGAGAAGTCAACAAGGCTTACGGTAGCTCAGGTGTACCAGCTTCTGATTGATGAAAGGGAAAATGAACTCAAATCCTCTTCCTCCACGGCACAATGGACCAAGGGCACACTCACGAAACACAAGACCATGTTGAAACACCTCAATGACTTCAAGGCCGGATTGTATTTTGAGGATGTCAATGATGATTTGTTGGCTCGCTTTGAGTTGTTTCTGATAGGGAAAGGCCTGTCGAACAACTACACCCATCAGTCCATGAAGACAATCAAAGGATTTTTCAATTGGGCTACCAAGAAAGGATATAACAGAAATGTGGCATATCAGGCTTACTCTCAGCGGTTTCATGATGAAACGAAATCTGATAGCACAATTAACCTCTATGCATTGAGCGATGAGGAGCTTGCTTCCATTCAAACGTTCCCAACATCAAGAAAAGCTATCGACCGGACACGCGATATATTTGTATTCGCCTGTTACACTGGACTTAGATTCTCGGATGTAATAGCTCTTAGATGGTCTAATGTCAGCGGTGATATTTTGGATGTCATATCCAAAAAGACCAACCATCGCCAGAGATTCGCTTTGGCAACGGAGGCATTGCGCATACTTGCCAAATATCCAAAGGCTCCCGATGAAGATGATCCACGTATCTTCCCGACTATATCCAATCAGAAATACAATGCTCATTTGAAAGAGGTTGGCAAGTTGGCAGGTATGACTGGTGACTGGATCACAGAGAAGCAGAGTGGTCGCACCAAGACGCGGGAAGTTCGCCCGAAGTATGAGCTGTTGACATCGCATGTGGCACGACGCACCTTCGTAACGATGTGCCTGCGCAAAGGTATGTCGCCGGAGGATATTCGTGCCGTCACCGGTCATACTACCGCCGACATGATGATGAAGTATGTCAAGTTTGACGATGAAAGCAAGAGGGAGAAAATGAGTATCCTCAACGAGAACGCCCAATCAGGAGTTGAGACCGTTTTTGACCACTCCATCACTGATGACGAGCGTATTCGACTCGGTCTGCCTACCCGTGACGCATACTTTGAAATCTTCGAAGGAGATACCGCTTCGGTCAACGCTCACCTCGCTGTCCTCGCCCACATCCGCGGCAACTTCGAAGCCCGTGCCGAGTACATCAAACGCCTCGCCGCCCACAAGCTCAACGAAGTTCTCGAAATCTTCATGAAAGGTATCTAACGCTGAAACAATCGGGGTACAAATAGAAAAATTTCAATGAAACACATTGGAGTAAACGCTCCCATCTTGAATCATATCATATTATAATGTATATACAATTATTGATTACTAATCAGATATTTATAAGTTAACATTCGCTAAACATTTGGCTATTCGGAATATTTTGACTAACTTTGCGCCGCAAATGAAATATCTGGAATTACAAGGTTTTGTAATCCTCATCATAAAGGCATGATATAAAGCCGGATAAGATGACTGGGTAAAACCACCATCTTATCCGGTATTTTGTTTAAGCGATTCAGTATTAACACTTAAACAATAATTGCCTCTATGAAAAGAGACTCGCTCGATCTGGGGAAGATGAATGTCCCCGTGCTTTTCAGAAAGTATTTTGTGCCGACGCTGCTCGGTATGCTCAGCATGGCATCCGTCACTGCCATCGACGGCATATATGTCGGTCATGGCGTGGGTAGCGATGGAATCGCCGCCATCAACATCTGTATCCCGCTTCTGATGCTGTTCACCGGATTCGGTCTGATGCTTGGTATCGGCAGTTCGGTTGTAGCGTCGATTCATCTGTCACATGACAAGGTGAAGGCTGCACGCATCAACGCTACGCAGGCCTTGTGGTTCGTAACCGTTGTAACAGCACTTGCCGTAGGCGCAATAATGATGTGGCCGTATGAGACAGCTAAATTGCTTGGGTCGTCAGAGCATCTCGCTCCACTCGTCATCACCTATCTCTTATGGTTTGGGCCGTCGATTTTATTCCAGATGTGGCTGTCGGTGTCGCTGTTCATCATCCGTCTTGACGGTTCGCCGCAATATGCCATGTGGTGTAATATCGTGGCTGCATTACTGACGGTCATACTGGGCTGGATTTTCATCTTCCCGCTGCAACTCGGTATTGAAGGTGCCGCTCTCGCCGCCACTGTCGCCACTGCTGTCGGCGGTATAATGGGTGTGTACTATCTGCTATTCAAGGCAAAGAAACTTCGTGTGATTGCCATAAAGCTATCTCTCAAAAGTCTGAGGTTGTCAATGAGAAACATCGGCTATCAATGTAAGATAGGCTCCTCGGCTCTGCTTGGCGAGGCCACGCTTGCGACTCTGATGTTCGTAGGCAATCAGGTTTTCATGAAATACCTCGGTGACAATGGTGTCGGAGCCTTTGGAATAGCCTGCTATTATACTCCATTTGTATTTATGGTCGGTAACGCTATCGCGCAGTCGGCGCAGCCTATCCTCAGCTACAATTTTGGTATAAATCTGTACAAACGTGTGTCGCAGACCGAAAAGTTAGCTTTGAAAACTGCCCTTATGTGCGGCATCGTCGTAACCGCGATATTCTATTTCTTTCCACACTGGCTGGTGGGGCTGTTCCTGCCGCTTGACAATGCCGCCGCAAAAATCGCTGTGACGGGACTGCCGCTTTTCTCTCTTGGATTTATCTGCTTTATTGTGAACCTGACAGCAATCGGCTATTACCAGAGTCTTGAAAGAATTGGTGCGGCCACAACTTTCGCCCTGCTGCGAGGTCTGCTGATACTCGTCCCCGCTTTCTATCTTCTGCCCATGGCAATAGGGAATAATGGGATATGGCTTGCTATGCCGACTTCCGAAATTCTCACATCTTTGCTGATATTCACATACTACTTATTGACAAAGACGATGTCAAAACCGAATTTTAAGTCAAAAATATAACTATCAACAAAACAATGGGAAAAACCGAACTCGATTTCAGAAACATGGGAGTTGGAAAACTCTTTACGCTCCAGTTGATTCCGGCTTTGCTCGGCATGGTAGCATCTGCGCTGTATGTTGTTGCCGACGGCATTTTTGTCGGACGCGGAGTTGGCAGTGATGCCATTGCAGCAGTGAATATCAATAATCCAGTCATGACTTTGGTCAGCGGTATCGGACTTATGTTCGGTATGGGAGGCGGCGTCATGGCATCTGTCGCACTTTCACGGGGCGAGAAGAAACGAGCCAATGACATACTGATGCGCACTGTTGTGGCTTCCGTGGTAGTCAGCGGTCTGTTGACGATATTCCTGTGCCTTTTTCCAATCGAGGCCGGAATGATACTCGGCTCTGACGAATACCTGTCGGGCATGGTCGCCGAATATCTGTTCTGGTATGCCCTGTGTTTCCCGTTTATGGTATTGATGACAGCTCTTCCATTCTTTATCCGTCTTAGTAATCCGTCTGTACCGATGTGGGCTCTCGCTACCGGAGCAATTCTCAATGTCATATTGGACTGGTTGTTTATCTTTCCGTTTGGATGGGGACTATTTGGTGCAGCTATTGCGACGGGTATAGGCCAGACTGTCGGTGCGTTGATAATGATTGTTTATCTTTTCAAGAAGAATCTGGCAGTCCATTTCGTGCGTATCAGTGTCAAGATGAAAGCAATACCTTCATGGATTAAAGATATATGGTATATGATGTGCCTCGGCTTTGCAGTTTTCCTAAGCGAAGTTACAGTGTCCATAATGGGTATTGCGGGAAATTATGCCTTTATGAAAGAGCTTGGTCCCGACGGTGTTGCCGCCTTCAGTATTGTATGTTACATTTTCCCGGTGATATTTATGGTATTCAACGCCACCATACAATCCGCGCAGCCGATAATCAGCTATAATTACGGGTGTGGACTACTTCATCGTTCAAAACAGGCATTGCGTTATGCTCTGTATTTTGCGATTGGTTTTGCCGCAATAATGATGATTGTTTTCCTTTTCCAATCGCAGCTCGTTGTGGATCTATTCATACCTGACAAGAACAACCCGGCATGGGGCTATGCTGATAAAGGGCTTCCATACTTTTCAGCCGACTTCATATTTTTCGGCATCAACACAATAATGATAGGCTATTACATGAGCCTTGAAACTCTGAGAAAGGCCGTGGCATATACCTTAATTCGAGGCATACTGCCCGTGATATGTTTCTATGTCCTGCCGTTATGGTTTGGCGTAAGCGGTTTGTGGATGTCTGTGGCGACCGCCGACATTATCACCACATTTGTTATTGTCGCAACAAGTCTGACGAAAAGAACAATAGTGAATAGCGGGAATGCCGTGAAGCAGGCGTAACATTAAAAGCATCAAGAACATGAAATACAAAAACATTATATTCGATTTCGACGGTACCCTGGCTGATACAGCCGATTTGACTGTGGCAACGATGCAACGTACAATCGAGGCGTTGAACCTACCGAAGCAATCCGATGAAGTGTGCCGGTCAATGATAGGCTACAGGCTTGAAGAGATTCCTTCAATCCTGTGGCCAGATTTCCCGGTTTTATCCGAGCTGTTTGCCTCATCCTTTCGTGAAATATTCAAAACCACAAAGGATTCGTACACAGTCCAACTTTATCCCCATGTGCTTGACACTCTAACTTATCTTAAACAAAATGGAGTATGCATGGCTGTAGCCTCCAGCCGCAGTAAAGTGTCGCTCCATGAGTATCTGGCTAAACTAAACATCGACGGCTATTTTCAGATGGTGGTCGGCGGTGGCGACGTTAAAAACGGAAAACCTGCGCCGGATCCGGTCAACCTGATTCTTTCTATTCAAGGGTGGGATAAGGACGAGACACTTGTTGTCGGCGACATGAACGTGGACATTCTTATGGGTATAGCTGCCGGAACCGCAACTTGTGGTGTTACATACGGTAACGGCTCGATTGCCGAACTCAAAGAATCGCGAGCTGATTACATTGTATCGGATTTCGCGGCACTAATCAAAATTCAATCGTAAATTAATCAGTGATAGTGTCATCCCGAAACGACAGTCTTATACCTGCATAAATATTATCTACGTCCTTTAGGTTTTGGTTTTCGAAATATGTCTTTGTCATCATCGTTCCAAGGCAAATCGGAAGATGAACCACCTGCGCCGGTGCCGACATGCGGTGTCGGGATTCCTCCGGCTGCCGTCTGGAGTGCAACAGCGAGAAGGCTATGCTGTGATTCATCTACCTGCTCCCACGGCTCAAACAGTTCGTTGACCAATTCATGAAGAGTAATCGCCCCACTGTCGTACTTGTCAAGAAGATTCTGAGACAGATTATAAGATGTGTTCTTGAACTCGTTGCCGTGAAACAGCGTGGTGATTGACAGACTTGGATACATACGGTTGGGTATCCAGCCGCTTACAAGCTCCGCTCCTGATGACAGGCGGTAACGTTCGGGGTATGCCAGGCGGTGCAACTTCTTTGCCAGATTGTGTTCGGCATTATAACGGCTCTCCCATTCAGCAACTCGTTTGGTCACCGCGTCGATTTCTTTCTGGTAAGAGTTGTGTTCACGGAGCGAGTTGGCTTTCAAATCATCATACCGTTTCTGCATCTCGGTTAGTTGCTTCTGTAATCCGGCAATCTGTCTGTTCTTGTCTGCAACTTCCTTCTCCAGCTTCGGCAGTTCCCCGGTTCCGAGCCACGACAGGATGCGGTTCTTGCCGTCCTTGGCTCCCTTCTCGACCTTCTCCTTTTCGGCTGTCAGTCTCTCAATCTCGGCTGTCAGTCTTTCAATGTCTGACTGTAGTTCGAGTGCTTGATGACGATTGTATTGCTGTTGGGTCTGGTGTCTCGCGCCACTCGCCACAACACCGCGTTTCAATCCGAATACCGCCATTGCCTGTGCGTATGTGTCCTGATATTGCCGGAGCTGGCCACGTGTCATCAGCTCATTGGCACATAGCCTCGGTGCCGGGGTCTTTTCCTTGTACTTCTGCTCACCCTCGCGCTTACGGCGAGTGCGTGGTGCAGTTACAATGGGAACAACCGTTGCATGAAGGTGTGGTGTCTTCTCATCCATGTGGAGCACACATGACACAAGATTATCCTTGCCGAAGGTGTCATGCAGCCATTTGATATTGGCCCGGCTCCAGTCATCAAGGCGACCGCCGTTGGCGAGAGCCATCATCTGCTCATGCGTGCCCGTCAGAAGCACTCGGATGGCATGAGTCTGGTTCTTGCCGACTTTCCGCTTCAGTCCGGCGGTCTCAATGCGGTGCTGAATCGCCTGAGTACGGTTTTGAACGCCGTCAGGGAAGGCGATAAGCTCACGGTTGAGGTGTGTTCTGCTCTCGTCGGCGTTGTTGGGAATGTGCGGTTTACCCTCGGCGGTCTTGCGCTCGATGTGGCAGGACATTCCCGAATCGTTGCCTGCGCCACGCTCCAGGTGGCACACTGCATATTGTGTAGTCATATAGTCTTGAATTAAATTGGTTATGATAAAATTCCGTATCAATCGCAAAGGAGAACAGGGTGGAGGCTCTGTGACTGATGGCTTTTTCTGGAGAGGTCGCAGACATCGGATGAAAATGCCATAATGAGCTACGGAATTTTATTACTAAAATCCTCCCTACATTCAGCAAGCTGACCGGCTCTTTCGGCAGCTCCTACAATGGGGCTATTCCGGCTTGCCGCATCCAAGAGGAAGTCGGTAATGTCGAGTTTGGCGGCTCTTAGCATTGGCATTGCCGTGTCGGATGTGGCATCAGCCTTCCTTCCCATGCCTGTCAGAACTGGCGAAGCTGTATGTGGCAAAATCGGTTCATTGACTTCCGGATTTTGGTTGGGTGAAGTGTCGTGTATATATAGGCCCGCTTCATCCAACTAACTTTTTCAATAGTAAAAGTCCTGAAGGTAGCGGTACGGATTGCCCTTCTTCTTGCCCTTGTCCACCTGCTCAATCATCCGTTTGTTCTTTAGAAAAGTTATCAGAATCTTTAGCTTGTAATCGCTGAGTTCGATATCTTCGTCGGCGTATGCGTCACGGAGCGCATCCATGAGTTCGCCATGCCGCAGCAATGTGTCCGGATTCGGAAACGCCGAATCAAGAGCACTACGGTGGGTATCCTCGGATATGTCGTGGTACGGATCCCACGCCTCGTTGCCTTTGGCTTCGGGTGTCGGCACATAGTCCTTGATGAGTTCCGGCAAAGCCTCGTCGTTAATTCTGAAGGCAAATGGAGGGAAAGAAATATCACGGATATAGACCGCCTCGACAGTGCTAATGGCATCATCGTTCTTGTCTTTCTCGACACGGAGCACCGTCTCGGATTTGTTGTTGATTTCGGTTCCTATGTGTCCTCGCGCGTTTTCATCGCCCTTGTTCTGGTGGATGACTGTGTGGAGATGAAGATTGAATTCCTCCGTCCAATTCATCAGATAGTTGACTATAAGAGTAGCCTCGCGCGGACTGTTGATGTCAAGCATCAGGTCACGGATGCCGTCGATGATTACAAGCCCGACAGCCGGAGTGTTCCGAATCTTATGGTCAATCATTCCGATGCGGTCTTCGACAGAATACTTGCGCAGGGCGAAATACTTTATCCTCTCGTTGATTTCCTGATTGCTCTTGCGCGTCAATGTGGCAATGCGCTTGAAAACACGGAACGCATGATAGGTGCTCTGCTCGGTATCAAAGTAGAGGATGCCGTTCTGGTTCGGAGGCATGTTGCCGCGATAATTCAGGATTGTGGAATTGGTCATCGCCGCTGCCGTCATCGCCGATACGTTGAAGGTCTTCTTGCCCTTGGGCTTTCCGATTGAGGCACTGAAATTGCCGAATGTGCAGGCAGGAGAATCGCCTATGTAAATGGCAACCGGCGGAGGAGGCACCTCCTTGTCGATGTCGAGCTGCGCCTCATTGCACATCCTCTCATATCGCATTTTCGCCGGGTCTGCCGCCTGATGGCTGCCTCCGTTCTCCGCCTCGGCGTTGAAGTTGATAAGCGTGTCATTCATCGAGTCCATCTGCGAGCCTCCTTCTTCTGCCCTGCAAGAGAAAGGGCGAGTTCCACATCCACCACTATCTTACGCCCGATCTGACGGATTGCGGCATTGATTCTACCGCTCTTCTTGATGCGCGAGGCTGTGGGGCGGCTGCATCCGAAAATCTCAGCGATGCCGTCAATTCCATAGACATATTTCTTCTCAGAGGTTGACTGAGACGGTGTGTCGTGATTCTTCGCCCCATCATTCTGAGAGGCGGTTTTGGAGAGGAACATGAATTCCTCGCCGGTCATTTGCCACAAGGGTTTCTGTAAAAGGTCTGAAATATTCATTGAGATGAGAAGTGTTGTGGCTTCCGGTACCTGAAGCCGGGTGATAATTTTTGTCGACGCCACAAAAGTAGCGCGCAACTTCCTCATTCAAAGAATACTTACTCTCTATACCCCAATCTTTTAAGAGAGATTGTTAAAATCAGACAATCGGCACCTAAAAACGGCACTCGCACATGCGGATTGATGTCATTTAGGCTGACCGCTTACTATCTCAAGCAAAGAGACAATGTAAAAGGGGTTACCGTTTTGGACACCCCTGCGGTCAATAAACTTTATTATCTTCTATGAAAATTCGTAATATTATCTTCCCTCCTTTTGATTTTCCATGATAATGACGCATTTGTATGGGGCTGGGATTGTCCGGCAATTTGTATGTATTTTTGTATGTATATAAAATCAAAACCGCTGCAAGTTGTTGACTTACAGCGGATTTAGTTTAATCATTTGCGGAAAGACAGGGATTATCACCTATGTTATCAGATAATATCATAAAATCTACAAAATGCACTGTTATATAGGATTATACGAAATAAGCATCAAATGAAATATCATTGAAAATATTTGCATATTTCAAAAATCGTGCGTAATTTCGTGCGTAAATAGAAACACTGATTACGCATGATTATCAAACGTAACATAAACTTTTGGCTGGACTCCCGAAAGAAAGACGGAGTTCCGGTTACCGAGAATCTGGCGATCCGTATGCGTTTGGCTTATGGTGGCAAGACATTCGACTACTTCACAGGATTCCGAATCGACGCAAGTAAATGGGATGCAAAGAAACAGCGAGTAAAAAATGGTTGCACTAATAAACGCAAGGAAACTGCAGCTGAAATTAATACCGAACTAAACCGTCTGGAGAATCTTCTTCAAGACATCTTCCGTGAGTATGAGTTTTCGGACTTGAAGCCCTCAATGGATGAAGTAAAGACCCGTTTTAAGGAAATTTCAGAACCTCAACAATCCTCCGCAGTTATTGAAGCTGTTGAGGAAGAGAAGGCCAAGGTAAAAACTTTCTGGGAATATTATGATGAGTTTGTTCGCGAGTATGGCCGCAAAAACAGTTGGACTAAAGCGACATTTGAAAAACTTGCCGCGCTGAAAAATCATCTGAAAAACTGTAAGAAATTCAAACGTAATCCTACTTTTGATTTCTTTACAGAGAAGGGGCTCAATGATCTTGTGGACTATTTCAGGGTAGAGTGCGATATGCTGAACAGCACCATTGACAAGAAAGTTTACTTCATTAAGTATTTTCTTGATTGGGGCGCCTCAAAGGGCTATCATCATAACTTCGCCTACAGACAGTTCCGACCGAAACTGAAGATGACACAATCCAAAGTAATCTTTCTAACAGACGAGGAACTGGCAGCTATTCGTGAATACCAGATACCCCCGACTAAACAATATCTCGAGCGTGTTCGCGATGTTCTTGTCTTTTGTTGTTATACAGGTCTTCGTTATTCTGATGTGGCAAACCTTCGCAGAAGTGACATCAAAGATGACCATATAGAAGTGACAACTGTCAAAACCGCCGACAGCTTGATTATCGAGCTGAACAAACACAGTCGTGCCATTTTGGAGAAGTACGCTGACATCCCGTTCAAGGATAACAAGGCTCTCCCGGTAATCAGCAACCAGAAGATGAACATTTACATCAAGGAGCTTGGCAAGCTGGCCGGGATTGACACGCCCATCAGGATAACTCAATATCGTGGCAACGAGCGTATAGACAATGTATATCCAAAGTACGAACTGCTTTGCACCCACACCGGGCGAAAAACTTTTATATGCAAAGCTCTGTCGCTTGGCATCGCGCCTAATGTGGTGATGAAGTGGACCGGCCACAGCGACTACAAGGCAATGAAACCCTATATTGACATCGCCGACAGCGTAAGGGCAAATGCCATGAGTCTCTTCGATTGAGATTAGGCAGAAAATTATACATGATCGAGGCTGCACAAAACCGTGCGGTCTCGATTTGTTTTTGGGGTTATTTTAGTCATAAATGGTCATAAATGGTTATCCACTCGTTTTTATCCACAGGGCATCCACCCATTCCACCCAATAAAAATTTGTCATTCATAGATTATTGACAGCGAATCAACAGTTTATGAATTTCATATTCCGTCATTTTCCACCTACACTCCACTTATCATTGATGCTAATTTTGCATCGTAGGACTTACCTACAAATCACCCTGATATATGGGACATAAAATATACGATCTATGAATATCAATGAAATCTTGAACAAGCCCCTGTGGCAAATGACAGGCGAGGAATTTCTTGCTATCATCAACGAAAAGAAGCCGGTGGAATCCGCTCCGGCTCCTACCGACCGTGAAATTAATCCGTCCAAGTATTATGTGTATGGTCTGGCCGGAATAGCACGCCTGTTCGGATGCAGCATACCGACTGCCAACAGAATCAAGAAGAGCGGCGTAATCGACAAGGCTATCACCCAGTGTGGCCGCAAGATTATCGTTGACTCGGAACTCGCCATTCAGCTTGTCGGTCGTAAACCACAAGATTAAAGTATCATGCCCGGAGCAATCGGAATGAGCATAGTCTATAATAACTTATGCGGACAGTTGTAAACACCAAAATACATAGAAGTATGACAAAGGGAGTCAACATTTACGAACTGATGCACGCCTTCTGGCAGGAGAATGAATATGAACCTTTCTCAACCGCCGAGATCGCTCTGTTCTTCTTCCTGCTGGAGCGTGCCAACTGCCGACGGTGGAAGATGCCGTTTAAATGTTCTACGGCTCTTGTGTGCCGGTCTATCAAGGTAGCCAAGCAGACATTCCTCTCTGCTCGCCTCAAACTGAACGAGCGTGGTTTGATTGCCTTTACTCAAGGTAAGGGTAATGCCATGTCACCCGCTTATACGGTCATTTCAGAACCCGACAAATGGACTAACGGCAAGTCTGATGAACAGACTGAAAACGAGACTGAAGAACTTACGGATAGCCAGACTGACAGCCTGCCCACTTATAATATTAAAGATAATAATATTCAAAATAAAGATATAATATCCCTTAATAATAAAGGACGGGCAGATGAAATTTTAAGTTTTGATGAGTTGGAGAAACTATTCTTAGCCGACGCCACATGGCATGATGAAATTCTTCGTGAGTTTCCGGCTGTAAGCCGTCTGGAACTTGAAAATCAGATTCACGGTTTCTTCTCCCGTCTCCGCGTTAAAGGAGAAAAAGGGAGGGAAGAGAAAGACTGTAGGAACTATTTTATCAACTCTGTCCGAAAATTTTTCAAGCACAATCAAAATGGAAGAATTGAAAGAGAATTTAGCCAATGCTCAAGTGCGTTCAGGCGTCGGGGAGTTGATGTCGTTACGCGAACCGCCAAAGATTATGAGGAACCGTTCCCTTCGCCGCCTTGGGACAAAGACTATTAACAATAGCTGATTTACGGCATGTGTTATAGAGTGAAGTGTTCCCGGCAAGATGGATGAATGGCTTGACGGTGACATCACCGATTCTGAACTCGTAGAGACAATCGGAGAAACGCTTGAATCCTTTGACAAGGAAGATGATGAAGCCTGTTCGCACAGAATATCCTCCTTACAGTATTCACTGATTCGGCAGATGATTGGGAAATGGCACAATATCCCGGCAGAGTTTCACGATACGGCAGACTCTTATAGCATCGAGTGCCTTGGACGCATCTTCAAGGTATGTCTATCCGGCAACTGGTCGGAATGGCTCCGTCTCCTTAAGGGTTACAGTCCCGGTCTCAGTCATGAAACCTCGGTTATCAGAGCAGCCAATGAAACGTCCTCTATCAATGATGCACGGTCGGCACTCGACGGCCTGTTCAACCATTTGAAAGTCGATTTCATCAAGGACAGCCTCTAAAACGCGCCGTGGCCTGCTCCCGATTGTAGCCTGTACCCAAAGGTTACAGGAGGCCATTCCGAGCCTCTCTGACGCGCGCTGTGCGCCTCTCCGGGTACATGCCTGACGATTCCCGTGGTCACCGTTCAGGTTGGCTTATAGACAACGCGCTTGCGCGAAGTTGCCACATCGGTCAATGTGGTGGGAGCCTACTTCCCCCCTTTGATTGAAAATCACCGGGGAGTTGCCGTATCCGGCAGGCCATTCAGGAGCAAGCTCCGGCCCTTTTAACAATACCTTTAACCTCTAATTGTCAGTTATATGGCAAAGCAAGTAATAGACTGCAGCCCGTCTGCGGGCATAACAACAAATCAATCCAACGAGCACCAGAGAAGGTGGTCGGAAAAGAACTGGCAGCGTGCCGCCAAGACCGGAAACTATGATATAACCCGTGCCGGACTCAACTTCGAGATAGCCAAGGGTTGCATCGTCCAACCGATCGACACCTCCAAAAGCATCCCGCAACGTATGCGCGAGACCCTGAAAGAACGGGG
>CABUVO010000021.1 GCA_902495075.1 uncultured Porphyromonadaceae bacterium | reverse complement strand
TGATGCCAATCTCCGTTCGCGGGGAGATGAAGTTTCGTCGCGTAAGTATGGAGTGTTTTCAAAAGGATTCACCTGGAACTTCAGTGGAGATCCGGGAGCTATCTCTCCAATCTATAGGGTGCGGCTTAGTGGAGATGGCTATATTGATTCGGAAGAAGAGATAAGTGTGTTTAATAGAGATAAGGTGACACTCGCACCAGATATTTTTGTCGATGATACCCCTGTGGGTGATGGGCAGACAGTAAGTGCCGGTCAGACAATTCGTTGCAGGAAAGAGTGTGGATTTGAGGCGAGCGGTCCGTTCGAGGCACGAAAAGTAGCGACATGGAATGCATCGGTGCCGGATGTCGCGAAGTCCTCATTCACTTCTGACGGGGAATATGAAACATTCCTAATACCGGCTTCTTTGGCTGGCAAATCAATAAGCCTGCAGGTTACCCCCACATTGGAATCCGGGATGAATCAATTTTTCACATCCACTCCCCGGATATATAAATTGAATGTGATGACTGACACTCCTACGAGCATTGAAGATATTGCAGAGGGTTGCAAAGCATATGAGGAAATTTATACAATAGACGGTATTCGTGTCACAGGTAAAAATCTTAAGAAAGGCATTTACATCGTAGTGCGCAACGGCACCGCGATGAAAAGAACAGTAAATTAGCAATTGTAAGGATCGCCGGGGTGGTAGAAGTGGTCCATTCCGGCATGTGATTCCACAGGCGTCCGGCCTTTTGGAATCATTAGAAACCGTCGTGAGACGTTACAGATCACATATTAATTTTCAAATCGAAAATTGTGAAAAGGCTGCGCGTTTCGTGAGAAACGCGCAGCTTTTTTAATAAGAAGTTTAAACAGCTTCTAAGTATCTGTTTAAATTCCGATTAAAAAAACTGATTTGTAAATTTCGGTTTTAGGCTATGTGATAAAGATTTTGTAAATTTGCAGGTTATATCGCGGGAAATAGGGAATTTTTGCTCTCAACGCGTTATAGATAATAAAGATAGAAATTATTTATGGAAACTGACAAAGAGAAAGAATTAGATAAAGAATTGTTTTCTGATGCTGAGGATGTGGTCAACAATGAAATACTGCCAGAAGCTGTGGAAGTTGTAGAGGAGGAAGCTCCTGAACTCAAGACCTTTGCAGAGTTGGGCATCAACGATACATTTTTGCGCGGAATCTCCGAGATGGGTTTTGTGCATCCGATGCCTATTCAGGAAATGGTGATTCCTCATCTCCTTGATAAAGAGGGAGATGTTGTGGGTCTTGCGCAGACTGGAACAGGAAAGACTGCTGCTTTTGGTCTGCCTGTGCTTCAGCGCATTAATGTCGATAAACGAGTGCCGCAGGCATTGATTATTGCTCCGACTCGCGAATTGTGTCTTCAGATTGCCGGCGATCTTGCCGATTTCTCCAAATATGCTGAGGGTATCAAAATACTTCCTGTGTATGGCGGTTCAAGCATTGAGAGCCAGATCCGCACTCTCGAAAAGGGTGTACAGGTAATTGTGGCTACTCCCGGTCGTCTTATTGACCTTATCAAGCGGGGTGTCGTGAAGCTTGAAAGCGTTCACACCGTTATACTTGATGAGGCTGACGAGATGCTTAATATGGGTTTCCTTGATGATATCGATGAGATCTTATCACACGTGCCTGAAGACCGCAAGATGTTGATGTTCTCCGCCACAATGCCCCAGGAGATAGCCCAGATTGCGAAGAAGTATATGCGTGATGCCGTGGAATTTGTTGCAGGAAACCGCAACGAAGGAGCCAAGAACGTTCGTCATATATATTATATGGTAAAGGCTCACGACAAATATTTGGCTTTGAAGCGGGTTGTTGACAACAGTCCTAACATTTACGGTATTGTGTTCTGTCGGACAAAGAGAGAGACGCAGGAAATCGCTGACAAGTTGATTGCCGACGGATATAATGCCGACTGTCTTCACGGCGACCTCTCGCAGGCACAGCGCGACCTGGCGATGAAGAAATTCCGCGATCATGTGACACAGCTTCTTATTGCAACCGATGTGGCGGCTCGCGGTCTTGATGTAGATGATTTGACTCACGTTATCAATTTTGGCTTGCCCGATGATGTTGCGGTATATACGCACCGCAGCGGACGAACAGGACGCGCCAACAAGACAGGTGTTTCAGTTGCGATTATCCACTCTCGTGAGAAAAATAAAATCAAGCTCATAGAAAAGAAGATAGGTAAAGAGTTTGAGTATCTTAAAGTGCCTACTCCCGAGCATATTATAGAGAAGCAGTTGTATAATCTCGCCGATAGACTTGAAAGGGTAGAGGTTAATGAAAGCGAGATTGCCAAGTATCTCCCCGGTGTGCGCAAAAAACTTGAATGGCTGTCGGAGGAAGATCTTCTGAAACGTCTTTTGTCGCTTGAATTCAATCGTCTCCTGGCATATTATCAGAATATGCCCGATATTGACCTCAATGATGGAGGTAAGGGTAAGAAAGGTAAAGAGTCGGGTACGCGTGAGAAGAAAGACAAGGATCGTCGCGAGGCAGAACCGGGATATGAACGTCTGATGATCAATATTGGTAAGTCAAACGGCTTCTTCCCCGGCAATTTGATGGAATTGGTCAATAAGAATGTGAATGGTGCAAAACCTGAGATCGGACGTATAGACCTTCTTCCCGGATATACCCTCTTTGATGTGCGTAAATCGGATGCTCCCCGTGTGCTCGATGCTTTGAAACATGCAGATTTTTTTGGCGACAAGATTCATGCAGAGGTCGCTACGGATCGTGATTACGCTGCCGAAAGCAAAGACAATAAGAAAAGGGAAAAGGGAAAAGGGAAAAGGGAAAAAGTAAGAGGTAAAAGGGAAGAGGGAAGAAGTAAAAGGGAAGAAGGTAAAAGTAAGAAAAGCAAGGAATCCAAGCCTAAAAAAAGCAAGAAGCAAGATGAGTTTGACGATTATATCCTCGATTTCGCGGCTTCAAAGCTGAATAAGGGGAAATCTTCTAAAAAAGAGAAAAAAGCAAAGAAAGAGAAGAAGGATAAGAAACCGAAATATAATGGAAATTACGACATATTCATGAAAAAATAATGTCGTCAGCCGTGATGCTTATGAAAAGAATCAGGATTTTTTTGATTATAGTGGCTGTTGTCCTTCCCCTGTTTGCAAAGGGGGAAAAAGCACCAGCAGACACGCTTACAGCTTCCGATGTGTTTGTGTCGATGCCTATTTCCGTGCTTGACCTTCTTGATCGTTCGCGTCGTCTCGACATGCTTGATTATTATGCTGCCGACAGTATCGCCAAGGTTCCGAACGCAATGGAGGGAGTGTCTTTTCTCGATAAGGTGACTCCTGATTATCTCAAGGCAAATCTTACGCCGGTAACTACCATCGCCATTAAGGTGCTTCCTTCGAAAAGAGGAGATGTGGTAATGACCGCATATACCATCGGTGACAAAGACCAGGCATATGACACGGATCTCCGTTTTTTCAATTCCGCATATCGGGAACTTAAACGAGACAAATATATCAAGATCGCCACGCTTGACGATTTCTTCGATTATCCCGACAAGGATGCGAAGAAACTTGTGGCAGAACTTGTGCCGTTTCCTACGGTGCGTTACGAACCGGATCCGACAGGCACCGGCATGACAGCCCAACTCACTGTCGGTCAGTTTATGAGTGCAGATGATTATGCCCGCATCAAGAGTTTTATGCGTCCGCAACTTCATTATCGTTGGGACGGCTCCAAATTCAATTTGGAGAAATAGCTGAAATAGATTAATTTTGCATTATGGAAGCGCATGAAAAGCGCTCTAATTACACGAATAGACAACTTACATTATGGAACGCAAAGTAAGAGTACGTTTTGCCCCCTCTCCCACGGGTCCGCTGCATATCGGCGGAGTCCGTACGGCTTTATATAACTATCTGTTCGCTCGCGCAAATGGCGGCGACATGATACTTCGTATCGAAGACACCGACTCGCGCCGCTTCGTGCCGGGGGCTGAAGAATATATCAACGAATCGCTGGCGTGGCTCGGCATCGGCATAGATGAGGGTGTTCGCGAGGGTGGTAACTATGGTCCCTACAAACAGAGCCAACGTCGTGACATCTATCGAGAATATGTAAAGGTGCTTCTGGATGCGGACAAGGCATACATAGCTTTCGACACGCCCGAAGAGCTTGAGGCTGCACGCGCTGCTACTCCGAATTTCCAATATGATGCCTCTACACGTGGCTCCATGCGCAACTCTCTGACAATGTCGGAAGAGGAGGTCAAGGCATTGATCGACGGTGGTGCCCAGTATGTGGTGCGTTTCAAAATAGAACCCGACCGCGAAGTTAAGGTGAGCGACCTTATCCGCGGCGAGGTGACAGTAAATTCTTCGATTCTTGACGACAAGGTGCTTTATAAGAGTGCCGATGATCTCCCCACATATCATCTCGCCAACATCGTTGACGACCATCTGATGGAGGTGAGTCATGTGATCCGCGGTGAGGAATGGTTGCCGTCAGCTCCTCTCCATGTGCTCCTTTATGAAGCATTCGGCTGGAGCGACACAATGCCGCAGTTCGTGCATCTGCCGCTGCTGCTGAAGCCTGTGGGCAATGGCAAGCTTTCAAAACGAGATGGCGACAAGCTCGGTTTTCCGGTGTTCCCTCTCGAGTGGCATGATCCCAATTCGGGTGAGATCTCTTCTGGATATCGTGAGAAAGGTTATCTGCCGGAAGCTGTTGTCAACTTCCTTGCCCTTTTGGGATGGAATCCCGGCGATGACTCGGAACTTATGAGCATGGATGAACTTATCCGCAAGTTCTCTTTCGACCATTGCTCGAAAGCCGGCGCCAAGTTCGATTATCAGAAAGGAATCTGGTTCAATCATGAATACCTCATGCAGACTCCCGACGAAGAATTGGCACGTCTCTTCCTTCCGATTCTTGAAGAGAAAGGAATTGAGGGTTTCACACCCGAATATGTTGTCCGCGCTTTAGGTATGGTCAAGAGCCGCGCTAATCTGGTGCCCGATCTGTGGGATCAGGCTGATTTCTTCTTTGTGGCTCCTACGACATATGCAGAAAAGGATGTGCGCAAACGTTGGAGCGCTGACACTCCCCGCATCATGGAAGAGCTTATCGGAGTGCTCGAAGGTATCGAGGACATGACTTCGGCAAACGCCGAGAAGATAGTGCTCGACTGGATTGCAGAGAAAGGGTATCATCTTGGCAATGTGATGAACGCCTTCCGCCTTGCGGTTGTCGGTGCATGTCGCGGACCGCACATGTTTGATATAACAGAGTTGATGCCGAAGAGTGAGGTTATTGCCCGTATTCGGAAAGCCATAGAAACAATTCCAGCACCTGAGAAATGAGAGTGCCCCGTCTGAAAGAGGTGAGGGGATTCCTTGCCGAAGGTTGCAGACAGCTCCTTGAGAAGCCCCTTTATTCAGGGGCTATCTCTGCATTCGGGGCAGGCGTCAGCGTTGCTGCCTTCCGCAACCCGAAGGCGCGTCTGCTTGCGCATGGTCAGAAAGAGATATGGCGCAAGCTTGACGAGAATATAGACCCTTACTCGAAATATATATGGATTCATGCCGCGTCGCTTGGAGAATTCGAGCAGGGACGTCCGATTATCGAGAAAATCAGGCGAGAACGCCCGGATTATAAAATCTTGCTTACATTCTTCTCTCCTTCTGGATATGAGGTGCGCAAGGATTATGCCGGTGCAGATTGCGTTTGCTATCTCCCTTTCGACACTCCCGGCAGAGTGAAACGATTCCTTGACAAGGTGAATCCGGAGATGGCGATATTCGTTAAGTATGAATTCTGGCGCAACTATCTCCATGAGCTGTGGCAACGTCAGGTGCCTACTTATCTCGTAAGTGCTGTTTTCCGACCGGATCAGTTTTTCTTCAAGAAGCGGAGTGCCTGGTATGGTCTTTGGCTTAAATGGTACACCCGCATCTTTGTGCAGGATGAACGTAGCAAGCAACTGCTTGCCGGAATCGGAGTGGATGCCGTCGACGTTTGCGGCGACACCCGTTTCGATCGTGTGTCTGAAATACGAGCTGCCGGAAAGCCGATTCCTCTGATTGAAAGTTTTACGCGCCGTAACGACAAGGATCGCCCTGTTGTGATGATGGCTGGAAGCAGCTGGCAGGAAGATGAGGCTGTATATTCCGAATGGTTTAACCGTCATCCCAAAGTGAAACTTGTTATCGCTCCTCACGAATATGATGACGAACGTCTTGATGCCTTGAAGAAGCTTTTCAGCAATGGAGTGGTGCTCTTGAGTGAGGCTAAGGAGAATCCTCAGCTTGTCAATGACGCACAGGTGCTGATAATCGATTGCTTCGGGCTGCTATCTTCCGCCTATGCATATTGCGATGTGGCGTATGTTGGCGGAGGATTCGGCGCAGGATTGCATAATATCAACGAAGCTGCGGTATACGATGTCCCCGTGATTTACGGTCCCAACAACTCCAAGTTCATCGAGGCTCGAGAGATGGAGGAATGGGGCGGAGGTGTACCTATATATTCAAAAGATGACTTTGAGCGAGAGGCAGACATCCTCTTTTTCAACGACACAGAGCGGGGCACGAGAGGGCATCTCGCCGGGGAATATATCCGCAGCAAGATAGGAGCGACAGAAAAGATATTTAAGGTTTTAGGTATTAGGCTTTAGGCTTTAGATGGGAGAAAGTTAATGGTTAATAATTAATGGTTGATGGTTAATAAATTCTTCCGCAAATCTAAAGCCTAACACCTAAAGCCTAAAGCCTATAAAAACATACATCATGAAATCTAAATCAATAAAACTCATCGCAATTGCAATGGCGGCTTCTGCCGCCTGTTCCGTGTCGGCAGCCTTTGCTGCAGGAGAGAAAACCCTTACGATCAACACGTCGAAAAAGGGGGCGGAGATTCCGTCGACAATGTATGGACTTTTCTTCGAGGATATCAACTTCGGAGCCGATGGCGGTCTCTATGCCGAGAAAGTGAAGAACCGTTCCTTCGAGTTTGCCAATCCTCTGCAGGGTTGGCAGATCGCAGGTAAGGTAGAGGTAAAGAATGACGGACCTTTCGAACGCAATCCGCATTATGTGGAACTCAAGCCGACGGGACATAACGACAAGCATACCACTCTCGTGAATGAAGGTTTCTTCGGAGTCACATTTGAGAAAGATTCGGTATATGATTTCAGCGTGTACGCCCGTGTGCCCGATGGTGGGAAATCGAAAATAGAAGTTCAGCTTATTGATGAGGCTACACACGGAGGCAACCAGACCTATGCTTCAAAGAAGATAGAGATTTCAGGTAAAGAGTGGCAGAAATACACATGCCAGCTGATGCCCTCTAAGACTGTAGAAAAAGGTAAACTCCGTATCTTCCTCAAGAAGCCGGAAACCACAGTTGATCTTGAGCATATCTCCCTATTTCCGAAGAACAATATCGGAGGGTTGCGTGCAGACCTTGTGAAGCGTCTCGCAGATCTAAAGCCGGGTGTATTCCGTTTTCCTGGTGGTTGTATCGTAGAAGGTACGGATCTTGCCACACGCTATCAGTGGAAAAACACTGTAGGCGCTCCTGAAAACCGGCCACTTAATGAAAACCGCTGGCAGTATACCTTCACGCATCATTTCTTCCCTGACTATTATCAGACATACGGTCTCGGTTTCTATGAGTATTTTGTGCTCAGCGAGCTCCTTGGTGCCGCTCCGCTGCCTGTTGTCAATGTGGGTCTCTCCTGCCAGTATCAGAACCACGATATGTCAGCGCATGTTCCCGTAAATGAACTGGATCCTTATATTCAGGATGCTCTCGATCTTATCGAATTCGCCAATGGTCCTGTCTCTTCCAAGTGGGGCGCACTCCGTGCCGAGATGGGTCATCCCGCGCCATTCGGTCTTAAATATATCGGAGTCGGTAATGAGCAGTGGGGACCGGAATATGTAGAGCGTCTTGCTCCATTTGTGAAGGCTATACGCGCGAAATATCCCGATGTGAAGATCATTGGTTCATCAGGTCCTGATTCGGAGGGCGACAAATTCGATTATCTCTGGCCTGAGATGAAGAAGGTGAAAGTGGACCTTGTTGATGAACATTTCTATCGACCCGATGAATGGTTCCTTAGTCAGGGCACACGCTATGATTCTTACGACCGTAAAGGTCCGAAGGTGTTTGCCGGAGAATATGCCTGTCATACGAAAGGGCATAACCAGAACCATTTTGGCGCAGCCCTCTGCGAGGCAGCGTTCATGACCGGACTGGAGCGTAATGCCGACATTGTTGAGATGGCGACATATGCACCGCTTTTCGCACATGTTGACGGGTGGCAGTGGCGTCCCGACATGATATGGTTTGACAATCTTCGCAGCATGCCTACAGCAAGCTATTATGTGCAGCAGATGTATGGTCACAACAGAGGTTCCCGCGTAGTGCCAACGACCCTCGGTAAACAGCCGGCGGCAGGTCTTGAAGGTCAGGACGGCATCTTTGCCACCACTGCCTATGATAATGATGCCAAGGATTATATCGTGAAGATTGCCAATACGTCCGATATGAATCAGGAAATAAAACTTGATTTCAAAGGGTATAAAGGGAAATTCACCCATATGACTGTTGAGACACTTCATGCCGACGACAAGGCCGAGAATACTCTCGACAATCCTGATCTCGTGAAACCCGTGAAGCAGTCTATCACAATCGATCCCACCGCCTCTCCCGTGGTGACTGTGCCTGCAAAGACGTTCGCAATATATCGTTTTAAATAGAGGCTTTAGGTTTTAGCTTTAGGTTTTAGATGTTTCGCGGATGTGACTAAAGCCTAAAGCCTAAAACCTAAAGCCTAAAACCTAAAACTATGGCTAAATTTGATAAATTAGAAGTATTGAAGAAGATGGAGGCGGCTCCAATGGTGCCGGTTTTCTATCATAAGGACGCTGCCACGGCAAAGGCTGTGGTGAAAGCTTGCTATGACGGAGGCGTGCGTCTGTTTGAATTCACAAACCGGGGAGATTTCGCTCATGAGGTGTTTGAGGAAGTGGTGAAATATGCGGCAAAAGAATGCCCTGAGATGGCTGTCGGTGTGGGTTCTGTTGTTGAGCCTGCAACAGCCGCTCTCTATATGCAGCTTGGTGCGTGTTTCGTGGTAGGTCCGCTGTTTAATGCAGAAGTGGCTAAGACTTGCAATCGTCGCGGCGTGCCTTATATTCCCGGATGTGGCAGCGTATCGGAAGTGGGTTGGGCACAGGAAGCCGGTTGCGAGGTCTGCAAGATTTTCCCCGGAGATGTACTTGGTCCTAAACTCGTGAAAGGGCTGGTAGCTCCGATGCCTTGGTCCAAACTGATGGTTACAGGTGGTGTAGAACCTACTGAAGAGAATCTGAAATCCTGGTTTGGTGCTGGCGCATTCTGTGTAGGAATGGGATCCAAGCTCTTTCCGAAAGATGTTGTCGCCGCCGGCGACTGGTCGGTGGTCACTGCAAAATGCAAGGACTGCTTCAGTTGGATTCGAAAAGATAATTGATGAAATCGTTGAGAGGCTTCTGAGTCTTCATATACGATAGTATGTTCTTCACCGCATCTTTAGATTTCATAAAGGAATCCGGCACAGGAGCGATCACAGTGTAGTCTCTCGGTTTCAACAGATCGATATGTTCCCAATCTTTGGGAAACCCTTTGGGAGCAGTCTTGAGAAGATTGCTCCCAACTTCTTTGTAACGTTCCTTGAATTCCGGATTATTGATTATGTCAAGATACTCTTCGATATTGTCGTAGATCGATTGGCGTATCTCCTTAAGAAGTGGCGCGGGTGGACACCAGCACCCTCCTCCAACAAAAGAATTACCCGGTTCGAGGTGGATGTAATATCCGCAGCGTTCACTTTTCTTATTGCCGTTGGGGCAGATGAAGATGCCTATATGTGTTTTATACGGTGTTTTGTCGGGAGAGAAACGGGTGTCGCGATAGATGCGGTATGTGCACTCGGCTGGAGTCAGCCGAGCCGCATCTGGTTCGATTGTAGCTAAAGCGTTGATAAGCTGCTGCGTGAAATCATCTACGGTTTTCTTGATTTCTAAATAGCGGCTTTTGTTCGCATTGAACCATTCGCGGTTATTATTCTTCTTCAGTTCTTTCAGAAATTTATATAATTCTTCCATTTTTTTTCTTTATTTTGATTTGCGAGTAGGATTTGCTTTTTAATTGCGAGTAAGACTCGTGACACGGAACAGCGGGCAATGCCCGCTAATGAAATGCAGGAGTCACGCCTAATGCCTAACGCCTAAAGCCTAAAGCCTAACACTTAAAGCCTAAAACCTCTCTGCTAATAATATTCGTAATCTATGGATGTGACTTGGAATTCAGTGCGACGGTTGATCTGATCTGCCGCCTCCTGGTCTTCTGGGGAGAGGGTTTCGATGTAAGCTTCATCGAGCACAGTGTCTTCAGGAAACTGCGGATATTCACGGTTAATACGCTTTGTAACACGTTTAGGAGTGGATTCCCCGTAACCTTTCCACGAGAGGCGTTTAGGGTCGATGCCTGCGGCAATCAGATAATCCACAACGCTCTTGGCGCGACGGTTGGAAAGCTCGATGTTGTATTCATCGGAACCTTTGCGGTCGGTATGAGCCCCCATCTCTATCGTGACATTGGGATTCTCATTGAGAATGGTTACCATCTCATCGAGTGCCGTCTTGGATTCGGGGCGCAGGGTAGCCTTGTCGAAGTCATAGAATATGTTTTCCACAACCTGCGGTTTATTGATGGCTGCAAGTATGAAGTCCACGCCATAATCGGCATTCTCCTCCTCCATGCCGGACGTGAATTCCTGCTTTACGTTAAGATACCCTTTTGCGCCGGCTTTCATCACATATTTCACGCCCCGTTCGAGTTTAAAACGGAAAGAGCCGTCATCGCGAGCGATCTCCTTCTGATTGGAACCATCGTCGCCTACGATGCGTATGATGGCATTCGGAACCGGTTCTTCATCCTTGTCAAGTACGTAACCGGATATTGTCACTTTTATTTCCGGCAGCTCAAAGCTATAAATACTGTCGAAGCCGCGTGCATCGCGACGGTTGGAACTGAAGAATCCGGATTCTCCCTCACCGAATGTAATGCCGAAGTCATCACCGCTACTGTTCATTGGCACTCCCATGTTCTCCACGCTCCAGCGCTGCCCGGTGCTGTTTAGTTTGGCGCGGAAGAGGTCAAGCCCTCCAAAGCCGGGATGCCCGTCAGAAGAGAAATAGAGTAGGGAATCAGTACGGACATAAGGAAACATCTCATCGCCCGAAGTGTTGATCTGTTCGCCAAGATTCTCAAGAGAACCAGTGGGAGATTTGAGGTTTATGCGCCATATATCCTTCCCTCCGAAACCACCCGGCATATCGGAGCAGAAATAGAGATAGGTGCCATCTGGCGAAACTGCAGGATGTCCATATGCCGAGAGTGTGTCGGCTGTTATCTCGTATTTCTGCGGAGCACTCCACGTTGCATCAGAGCGGCGCGAGGTATAGATCTCCACCGATGTGTCGGAATTTAGTGAGCGCTTTGCAACGGTGAGATACATTGTCTGTCCGTCGGGCGAGAAACTGACAATTCCTTCATCAGCATCGGTGTTGAGTTCGCCGGCGGCAGGTTCCGGTCGTTGCCACTCGCCGCGTTCATTTTTTGTGGAGAAAAAGATGTCAGACTTCTTTGTGCCGGTTATCTCAGACTTGTTTGTGCCGGTGGCTTTCTCTGTAGAGGAGGTGAAATAGAGAGTATTGAGGGTTTTGTCGAGATACATAGGCGAGAAATCTGCACGCTGAGAGTTAAAGATTTTTGCATTCTTCACTACATAGCGACTCTTTGGTTCGTTTTTAGCGCGTATTGCCCTCTGGCAGCCACGTATACCCTCTTTTGCGAGGGCATCGTCAGGGTGCCATTCAAGATATGTTCTGTATGCATCAATGGCGGGAGAGTATTTCCCTTCAGCCTGCAGCGACCGACCAAGATAATAGAATGCCATTGAATCGGGGTATTCATAACGGATCGCATTCTGATAAGCTGCTGAGGCGCGTGGCGCCTGGCTAAGGCGGCGATAGCATGTGGCGAGTTTGTATGCCACCTCCCCTCTAAGCTCCCGTTCGTTTTTCGGAGAAAGTTTGTTATAAACGGCACGATAGGTTTTTGCGGCGTTGAAGAATTCTCCACGCCCCATCTGCTCGTTTGCGTCAGAAAGTTTCGGAGTCTTGCAACCGCCTGCAACCAGTGCCACCAGCGATATGATGAATAAAGAAACTGCGTTAAATCTCATATTGATTTAACGCAGTTTCTTATAGATTATTTTTTTCAATTAGTAATGAGGAATTCCTAATTCCTAATTCCTTTAAGTCCTTCGACGATATCGCTGAATATTTCGTCAACAATGCCAGAGCCGTTGATGGGGAGATATTTACCCTCTTTGGTGTAATATTCGCGAAGAGGATGTGTCTGGTCGTGGTAAACTTTAAGGCGGTTTTTGATGGTTTCGGGAGTGTCGTCCGCACGTCCGGTTTCCTTTCCGCGGCGGATCATGCGCTCCATAAGTTCATCCTCCGGAACTTCAAGTCCTATAACAGCGTGAAGATCCGTGCCGCGTTTTTTCAGGAGCTCCTTGAGGGCTTCAGCCTGCGGGATGGTGCGGGGGAATCCGTCGAATACGACTCCTTTCTTGCCGGCAGCCTCTTTTTCAAGCACGTTGTCAAGGATGCGGATCATAAGATCATCGGGAATAAGTTGCCCTTTGGAGATGTATGAGTCGGCAATCTTACCTAATTCTGTGCCGCGCTTGATATGGTCGCGGAGCACTTCTCCTGTTGAGATGTGGTAAAGTCCATACTTGTCTATAAGCTTTGCGCTTTGAGTGCCTTTGCCGCTGCCCGGAGCCCCGAAAAGCACTACATTCATCGTGTCTTTCATATTATTTTCTATGTCAATGTTTTCTGCTTCTTCTTTTATAACATAAATATCGGGAAGATTCCTTACCTTTCCGTCAAGATCGAGTCCATAACCGATGATAAATTTCGGAGGGATTGAAAAAGCTACGTAATCCGGTTTGAAGCCGGTTTTGCAGCTCTCCGGTTTATGGAGGAGCGTTGCGAACCGTATTGAGCGGGGATTGCGTTTGCGGAGATCTTCAATCATCTTCACGGCTGTCAGACCGGTGTCCACAATATCTTCGATAATTACTACATCGCGCCCTGTGATGTCTTCTTTAAGTCCGATCACCTCTTTTACTTTTCCGGTAGAGGAGGTTCCCTCATAGCTTGAGTATTTCACAAAGGTTATGACAGAATTGTTGATTCCGATTTCGCGATAGAGATCGGCGGCAAACATGAAAGCGCCGTTGAGAACACAAATGAAAATCGGACATGAGTCTTCGAGGTCGTTACGGATTTCAGAAGCCACACGTTTCACTTGCTCAGCGATTAGATCTCTTGTAAGGTATGGCACAAATGTGAGGCCGTCAACTGTTATAGTATTTTCCATCAATTGTAGAATGCTCTAAAGTTACAAACATCAGCAGTCAAGAACCAACTGCTACTTCTCAATGCAAAGTTAGTGAAAATAATTTGGATTTCCATAGGCTCGTGCCAAAAATAACTTTGTTTTTATAAGTAAAAAACGGGGGTGTATCACTACGCTCCCGTTTTTTCCAGATGACCTCGAAATCCTTCGAAGTCAAATGTAGGTCCTAATTCTAATTTAACTATTAATCCATAACTTTACTAATGCAACAATAAATTGTCAATGAAACGATATATGCGATTTGCTGTCATTTCTTTATCAAACTATTGGAATGCAAAATTACAAATTATTATGTAAAAAACAAAATATATGGGCAAAATATTTACCCAAATTTTAAGTTTTCATACAAATTTATGTTAAAATTTTTAAAAATCGGGCGTGAATCGTTTTAAAAATTACGACAATTTTATTGAATTTAATAACTTAAGTTTCGCAAGCTTCAACTTAAAGTTTAAGAGTTTAGAAGTTTAAAAGTTTATCGGATGCGAATATTGATTGAGTTTTCATTTATTCGCATCAAACAAATAAACTCATAAACTGCGCACTGCGCAATTAAACTTATTTGCTGTGAGGCTGCAGTTGCAAGCAACAGCAACTACGATCCGAAGCACATTCTGTTAGTCATGTAAATATTTTTCTGAGATGCTGCGGAGCCATTCCGTTGATGGTGTGATGGGAGCTGTGCGCTCGATGCATATCGGCACAACGGAGATTATTCCGTGAGAAAGACACCATTCATCTGTCTGCTCATTGTCAGGTTCTTCATTGACATATTCTCCGGTAAGCCAATAGAACTTATGTCCGCTTGGATCGGTGTATTCCCTGTATTCATCATTCCACTTTCCACGGCATGCCACTGCAAGACGCATTTCGTCGGGGGTCTTACCTATGTTTGGCACATTCACGTTGAGGCATATGTCTTCAGGTAGTCCGTGTTCCAGCACTTCCTTCACCAGCAGATCAATGGCTTTGAAACACGGAGTGAAATCTGCATCTTCCGAGTGGTCGGTAAGCGAGAAACCTATAGATGGGATCCCAAAAGCGCACCCCTCCATCGCTGCTCCCATTGTGCCGGAATAGAGAACGTTTACGGCTGAGTTGGAGCCGTGGTTGATACCGGCAACCACTAAGTCTGCCCTGCGCGGAAGAATATGGTGCATGGCGAGTTTTACGCAGTCAACAGGTGTACCGCTGACTTTATACATCTTTGCTCCGTGATAGTCTGGAACCTCGGAAAGTTTGAGGGCATCGTTTACGGTGATTGCCATTGATTGTCCCGAGCGGGGAGCGTCAGGACATACTGCCACTACATCTCCGAAGGGAAGGAGACGATCTATAAGACAGCGCACGCCTTTGGCGCTATAGCTGTCGTCATTGCTTACTAATATTAATGGACGCACTTCTTATATAATGTTTAATGTGTAATTTTTGAGGCTTTAGGCTTTAGGCTTTAGGCTTTAGGCTTTAGGCTTTAGGTTTTAGGCATTAGGCTTTAGGTATAGGAGCTTTCTCAGAAGAATCTAAAGCCTAAGACCTAAAGCCTAAAGCCTTTTGACAATAACTACTTTCTTCCTTTTAAGATAACGCTCGAGGATGGCACTTTTATCGGCGCCGGGAAGATGGGAAAGGATGTCGCGATCGGGGAAATCGGTGTATTCTTTCCTCATCTTCCGAAAGTCATTGTGGGCGCGTATCACGGCGCGGGCGTTTGCAAAATCCATCTTCACCACAAACATTATGAATGCCAAGGAGTCGGCAACGCGACGGATGAAGAGTTTCCTTTTCCCTTTTTTTCTTGGCAGATTCTTGTGAAGAAGCAGAAGATTGTTGCGAAAATTCAGATATGTCTTTTTAGGATTTCCCTGAGCCAATGATGCACCACCAACGTGGTAAACGCTCGAATCGGAGAGCGCGCATATTCGGTAGCCGGCATTGAGCATGCGGCAGCAGAGATCAATCTCCTCCATGTGGGCGAAAAATCTCGGATCGAGTCCACCAAGACGCAGATAGAGTTCGCGCCGCGTCATCAGGCATGCCCCCGATGCCCAGGTGATATCCACCGGTGCTCCGTCGTACTGTCCCCGATCTTCCTCGATGCTGTCGAAAAGTCGTCCTCGGCAGTAAGGGTAGCCTAACGAGTCGAGATATCCCCCGGCGGCACCGGCATATTCAAACTTGTTGCGGTCGTGATATGACAGAATCTTCGGTTGCACTGCACCCACATTCGGATTGCGCTGCATAAAGCTCAGGAGGGGTTGCCACCAACCGGGCGTGACTTCCACATCGGAATTGAGTAGAACAACGTATTCATACTCTGCTTCGCGGATTGCCCGGTTATACCCTTCGGAGAAACCATAATTCTTGTCGAGCAATATAAGTTTAACTTCGGGATGGTTTTCTCGAAGCCATTTTACGGAATTGTCGGTAGAGCCATTGTCTGCCACGATAAGATCCGCCTCGGGAGAAACAGTGTATTCCGAAGCGGAGGGTATGAATTTCTTGAGAAGGTCTTCTCCGTTCCAATTGAGAATTATTACACCGAGAGACTTCATGAATAATGTTTAATGTGAAATGTTTAATGTTTAATTAAATGTTTAGTGTTTAATTAGAGGATTTCGGCGCGCATTGAGTCGGGGTCGTTGGGGTCTATGCCGAGAAGACGCACTCGGGAGAGCGTATTGATCAACTCCGGGCGAAGAGGGGATGTGACGCGGATATAGTTGCGAGTAAAGCCATGCATCTCCGCGCCCCCACGGGCGGGGTGCTCCCAAAGCACTTCCGCTTCCGCTTCTTCATGCGCTTTGTAGTAATAGTCAAACTTGGAGTCGGATACCTCTGTCAGTATGTTTACTCTGCGGTGGCGTTCGGCAGGCGATACGGAATCGCCTAACTGCAATGCTGCAGTGCCCGGTCGTTCGGAATAGGGGAATACGTGCAGACGTGTGATCGGTAGCGACTTGATAAATTCCAATCCTTTCTCCCACTCTTCTGGAGTTTCACCCCTTGCGCCCGCAATCACATCCACTCCGATGAAGGCATCGGGAATGAGTTTGCGTATAGTGTCGATTCTTGAAGCGAAGAGGCGTGTGTCGTAATGACGGTTCATTTTTTTGAGCACTGCGTCTGAGCCTGCCTGCAGAGGTATGTGGAAATGGGGCATGAATGCTCGAGATTCAGTGGCAACCCATCGTATAATCTCTTCCGTAAGTAGATTCGGCTCGATTGAAGATATGCGGTATCTTTCGATTCCCGTAACCTTGTCCAGACTTTTTATGAGGTCGAAAAAGGTTTCGCCAGTATTTTTTCCGAAATCTCCGATGTTGACTCCTGTTATTACGATTTCCTTGGCACCTTCCGCAGCCGCATCCTCTGCCATTTTAGTGAGCATGGCAATAGAGCCCGATCGGGATTTACCCCGGGCGAACGGTATGGTGCAATAGGTGCAGAAATAGTCGCAACCGTCCTGCACTTTTAGGAAATATCGTGTTCTGTCACCTCGTTCGCACGATGGAATAAAATTCTCAATCTGTCGGAAAGGAGTCACATCCATCTGCTTTTGGCGTGACTGCAGCCATCGGTCGATATATTCTGCTGCTTTCAGCTTCTCGTTGGAGCCAAGCACTATGTCAACGCCGTCGATGGCGGAGACCTCCTCCGGTTTCAACTGGGCATAACAGCCAGTCACGACCATTGTCGCGTCAGGATATCGCGTGGCGAGTCTGCGTATCAGTTGTCTGCCTTTTTTATCGGCGGTTTCCGTCACTGAGCAAGTGTTGACCACTATGATGTCGGGGACGTCGCCACGAGCGGCACGTGTGACACCCTTCTCCGCCAGAATCCTCCCTATTGCAGAGGTCTCTGAGAAATTCAGCTTGCAACCGAGCGTATGATACGCCGCTTTCAAATTCTTTTTATGCATAGTTGCAAAATTAATAAAAATTCGTCATTGGTGAAAAAATAAGGTGGAATGCTTGACAAATGGGGGTAGGATTTATTATCTTTGCAGATTGAATGGAAAATAAAGAAGTAAAAATCTCATTCTGGGCATCACATCTTACCACGATCGTGAGCGTGACCCTCGTGCTTTTGCTCGTGGGCATTATCGCTATGGTTTGGGTCGGAGCCAACAATGAGACGCGCCGTCTGCGTGAGCAAGTGGAGCTGTGCGCCGTGCTGTCTGATTCTGTCAGCAACGCAAGGGCGAACAATATCGGTATGCTTATCAGTAAGGAGCCGTATTCAAAGAAAGTGGTAGTTGTCTCTAAGGAGCAGGCACTCAAAAACTGGACAGCTGATACCGGCGAGGATCTTGCCGAGCTGTATGGGGTTAACCCGCTTAGTCCTGAAGTGTCATTCACGCTCAAGGCAGACTGGAACACATCGGATCGTATCGAATCTATCAAGAAGAGTGTGGCGGCTATCCCGGGAGTCGAGAGTGTTGACGCTCCCGAGTCGGAAATGGTGGAAGCAATGAATACGAATATAGCCGGAATGACGATGGTGCTTGGCATTATCGCTGTCGTGATGCTGGTTATATCGTTCGTGCTTATCAACAACACCGTGCAGCTTACAATCTATTCGAGACGCTTCACAATCCACACCATGCAGCTTGTTGGAGCTACCGACGGATTTATTTCGCGCCCGGTGGTGATGAGCAATGCCCTGTGCGGCATGGTAGCCGGTCTTTTGGCATCGGTGCTTCTTGGAGCGGCGATGGCTTTTGCTCCCTATGCCGGCATTTCCGATATCGCTTCGATCATCAACTGGGAAACATTCGGAATCATTGCCGGAGGCATGATTCTGCTGGGTATGTTGCTTTGCTCGTTAACAGCGTGGATCGCCACAGCAAAATATCTCCGCAAGGATTATGACGAACTTTTCCGCTAAGCAATTAATTGCACATTAAACATTTCACTTTACACATTAAATTAAATATTCACCCAAATGAAAAATAATGAAAGGGACGGTCTCGATAAAGTGAGCGAATCACAGCGGCCATTCTCGAAAATAAATTTCTGGATGATGGGCGGTTGCCTCGCACTTATAATCATCGGTTTTCTGCTGATGAGTGGAGGAGGCACTAACGGCACAGATTTCAATCCGGAGGTTTTCAGCACCCGCCGCATAGTGGTTGGTCCGCTGCTCGCTTTTCTCGGGTTTCTTCTGATGGCATTTTCTATCATCTGGAAACCCAAGAAATAATTAGGAATTAGGAATTGGGAATTAGGAATTAATGGTTATGAGAGGCAGGGGTATAAAGCCCTAAGACCTAAAGCCTAAAAACTAAACCTCCCCCCAAGAATTAAACATTACACATTCAACATTACACATTATCATAAATGGAATGGCTTGACGCCCTAATATTAGGCATTGTACAGGGACTTGCGGAGTATCTTCCCATCAGTTCCAGCGGACATCTTGAGATATTTCGTCAGATTCTCGGCATAGACCTCCCTTCTGACGAGACATTGCAGTTTGACATAATTCTGCATGCGGCAACGGTTTGCTCAACACTGGTGATACTTTGGCCTATGTTCTCCAAACTCTGCGTAAGCTTCTTTACATTCCGCAGAGACAAGAATTTCTATTATGTATGCAAGATACTTGTATCTTGTATTCCTATAGCGATAGTCGGTTTCCTTTTTAAAGACTGGGTGGAACAATTCTTCGGAAATGGACTTTTTGTCGTCGGCATATGCTTGTGTGTAACGGCGCTTTTGCTTACGTTCGCTCATTATTCCGACCGTTTGATTCCTGCCAACCGCGGGCGTGACATATCCTGGTGGGATGCGTTCATTATAGGTTGTGCGCAGGCAGTGGCGGTTCTTCCCGGTCTGAGTCGTTCCGGCACAACTATCGCCACCGGTATCCTCCTTGGCGACAAGCGTGACCAGATGGCACAGTTTTCATTCCTTATGGTGATCATTCCGATTCTCGGGGAGGCTCTTCTTGATGTCAAGGACATGATTTCTCCCGATCAGGCGGCTCAGTCGACAGAAGTAGGAGCTGTAGCTCTTATCGTAGGATTCGTAGCAGCGTTTGTTGTTGGATGCTGTGCCTGCAAATGGATGATTGAGATCGTAAAGCGTGGCAAGCTCGTATGGTTTGCCGCATATTGCCTTGTAATGGGTGTGATCTGTATGCTATGGCAGTAAGCAGCCACTTGTAATGATCAGAAAGATATGGATTTTATAAGTGGAGAAATCATAGGGATCGACAAACCGTTAGGATGGACATCATTTGATGCCGTGAAGCGATTGCGCGGCGCGATACAGCGCAGGCTGCGGGTGAGGAAATTCAAGGTAGGTCATGCCGGCACTTTGGATCCTCTTGCCACGGGCGTGCTGATTGTCTGCACCGGAAGGGCGACCCGGCAGATAGAGGCGTTGCAAAACGGCTCAAAGGAATATGTGGCAGAGATTACATTGGGTGCCACCACGCCGAGTTTCGATCTGGAAACAGAGATAGATGCCACATATCCGTGGGAGCACATCACATTGGATGGCATCAATGAAGTGTTGCCACGCTTCATAGGTAAGGTGATGCAGGTGCCCCCTGTATTTTCAGCTGTAAAGGTTGACGGGAAACGTGCATATAACCTCGCGCGCAAAGGTAAGGAGGTTGAACTAAAGGCAAAACCTTTGGAGATAAAGGAGATTGAAGTTGTCAAGTTTGAGGCTCCCGTGCTCACCATCCGCGTTGTCTGCAGCAAAGGAACCTATATCCGCGCTCTTGCCCGCGACATAGGGGAGGCGCTTGGCTCCGGTGGTCATCTTACGGCTCTGCGGCGAACGAGAGTTGGGGAAATCAACATAGATGATTGTCTGTCGGTTGACAAAGCGGTGGAGATTATTTCCAATGGCCCGATTTCCTTTCCCGATGATTATAAAATAAACAATGCAGTCGCTGAGGCGGCTGAATAGACGCATATAAATAGCCGACGTGTCGGCAAAACAAACCTGATTATGAAACTTTCACAATTCAAGTTTAAACTCCCCGAGGAGTTGATCGCACAATATCCGGTCGAGAACCGTGACGAGTGCCGAATGATGGTGGTTAACGCCAAAACCGGCGAGATCACGCATCATATTTTTAAAGACCTTATCAATTTTTTTGATGAAGGCGACGTTATGGTTCTTAATGATACGAAGGTCTTTCCCGCGCGTCTTTATGGCAACAAGGAGAAGACCGGAGCCTGCATCGAGGTTTTTCTGCTCCGTGAATTGAATGCCGAGAATAAACTTTGGGATGTGCTTGTAGAGCCTGCCCGCAAGATAAGAATCGGCAATAAACTCTATTTCGGAGATGACGAATCGATGGTGGCTGAGGTCATTGACAACACTACTTCACGCGGGCGCACGCTCCGTTTTCTTTACGATGGACCGCACGATGAATTCAAAGAAGCTCTTTATGCTCTTGGCGAGACTCCGCTTCCAGAATATATCAAACGCAAGGCAGAACCGGAGGATGCAGAACGCTATCAGTGTATTTATGCTGAGAAGGAAGGCGCGGTGATGGCTCCGGCAGCCGGGATGCACTTCAGCCGAGAATTATTGAAACGCTTGGAGATCAAGGGCGTTGAGCGAGGGTTCCTGACATTGCATTCCGGTCGTGGTAATTTCAAGGAGATTGATGTCGAGGATCTTACCAAGCATCGTATGGATAGCGAGGAAGCCATTGTTGATGATAATCTTGTTGAGATGGTGAATGCAGCCAAAGACAATGGTAAAAATGTATGTGCTGTTGGAACGAGTGTGTTGCGTGCCCTTGCTACGGCAGTCTGTATGAATGGTCATCTAATGACCTACAGCGGATGGACAAATAAATTTATTTTCCCTCCTTATGATTTTACTGTATGTAACTCGCTTATCTCCAATTTCCATATGCCCCTCAGCACAATGCTTATGATGGTTTGTGCCTTCGGAGGATATGAGACGGTGATGAAAGCTTATGAAACAGCAGTAAAAGAGAAATACCGTTTTGGCGCTTATGGCGATGCGATGTTGATCCTCCGTTGATATTGCACAAAACTTTTTCAACGTTCGCTAACGTATCGAGCCAACCCTCCGTGGACAGATAAGGTTAGCTAAACGTGTCGAGCCAACCCTCCGTGGACAGATAAGGTTAGCTAAACGTGTCGAGCCAACCCTCGAAGAGGGTGAATAGTTATAACCCCATGCGGATAAAACGATTATGAAATATCGTTTTATCCGCATGGGGTTCATCTATCGTGTCTCTACGGTCTCGAAGAGATCGACTAATACATTTTGCTAAATATAAGATACGCTGCAATTTATACCTATTAAATATCTCGCAAAAAAAAGATTAATTGTCTCCCGACAACTAATCCTCTAACCTTAAATCTAATACCATGAAAAACACGTTGCAAATTTAATATAAATTTTTGTAACAAAAAAATATTTAATCAACATTTTCTGTGTCTTTATGATATTTTAACGCATTTATGCTGGACAAAGACGCTTTTGTGAGAGGTAATGGGTAAAAATTTTTTTTGATTATTGGAGAAAAATGGTTACATTTGCACGTTTTAAAGGATAGAACCATTTAGGTCAATTTAAAATGCATTATTATTAGTGATAAGTAACTTTAACATAGAATAAATTATACCGATTACTGAAAAACGATTGTCAATCACGCGCCTAAATAAGGCAGAGATGCCCCGGTGCTAAATGTAAAAAACAATGGAAGAAGCTAAAAAGTCTAAGAGACCGAGGATTGGAGCTCCCGGTTTGAACGTATCTTCGTCAGAAAACGGGGAAAATGAGTTGCGCTACGAAAAAGTGAATTATCCTTCTGATGCCCCACGCCAGAGTGAGGATGGACAGGAACGTGAGCAACGTCCATACCAGCAGCGTAATTATGGTTATAATCAGAATCGCCAGGGTGGCTACCAGCAACGTAACCAAGGTTATAACCAGGGTGGTTACCAACAGCGTAATATGGGTTATAGTCAGAATGGTTATCAGCAACGTAACCAAGGTTATGGACAGCAACGCAATCAGGGTTACAACCAGAATCATCAGCAGGGTGGCTATCAGCAGAATCAGGAAAACTCATTCCAGCAGCGTCCCGCAGGTATGCAACAGCGCCCTTCCGGTTACAATCAGAACCGTCAGCAGGGTGGGTATGGCCAGAATCGTCAGGGTGGCTACAATCAGAACCGCCAGCAGGGTGGCTACGGTCAGAATCGTCAGCAGGGTTACAACCAGAACCGTCAGCAGGGAGGTTATGGTCAGAACCGCCAGCAGGGTGGCTACGGTCAGAACCGTCAGCAGGGTGGCTATCGCCAGCAGAACAACCGTCAAGGCGGCTATGGTCAGAATCGCCAGCAGGGATTCCGTCAGAATAACAATAGAAACAATCAGGGGATGAGGTTTATGCCGCGTCCCAAACAGATAGATTATGTTCTTGAGGATATCGATCCGAACGAACAGATCCGTCTCAATAAATATATGGCAAATGCCGGTATCTGCTCACGTCGTGAGGCTGATGAATACATCACTTCAGGAAAAGTGAAAGTTAACGGCGAGGTAGTGACTGAACTCGGCACAAAGATTTCACGCAACGATGTCGTGGAATTCGACAAGAAGGTGGTTACTCCGGAGCGCAAATGCTATGTGCTTCTTAACAAACCGAAGGATTGCGTCACAACAAGTGATGATCCCAATGGTCGCACAACGGTACTTGATCTCGTGAAGAACGCTTGCCAGGAGCGTATCTATCCTGTTGGTCGTCTTGACCGTAATACGACTGGTGTGCTTTTGCTCACAAACGATGGTGACCTCGCATCCAAGCTCACTCATCCTAAATTCGTGAAGAAGAAGATCTATCATGTATGGACAGACAAGGACATCACAGAGGAGGATATGCAGCGCATCGCCGATGGTATCGAGCTTGAGGACGGAGAGATCCACGCAGACGCTATCAGCTATGTTTCCGATACCGACCGCAATCAGGCGGGTATCGAGATCCACAGCGGCAGAAACCGCATCGTGCGCCGCATCTTTGAGAGCCTTGGTTATCGCGTCACCAAACTTGACCGTGTTTATTTCGCAGGTCTCACCAAAAAGAATCTTCCCCGCGGACGCTGGAGATATCTTACACAGGAAGAGGTGAACTATTTAAGAATGGGAGCTTTTGAATAAAATGAAAGATATAAGAAGAAAAACTGTCAAGGAGCTACTCTCCGACCCGGGCAAATATGCCGGCACGGAAGTTGATGTTAAGGGATGGGTCCGCACCCGTCGCGGCAACAAGAATGTTCAGTTTGTGGCTCTTAACGACGGTTCTACAATCAATAACCTTCAGATCGTTTTCGATCTTTCCAAATTTTCCGACGAGGATCTGAAACCTGTCACCACCGGCTCAAGCATTCACGTGCAGGGTCTGCTTGTGGAGAGTCAGGGTAAAGGTCAGACAGTGGAAGTTCAGGCTGAAGAGCTTGAGATCTATGGCACCGCCGATCCTGCTGAATATCCTTTGCAGAAGAAGGGGCATTCACTGGAGTTTCTGCGCGAGATCGCACATCTGCGTCCCCGCACAAATACGTTTGGCGCAGTGCTCAGAATCCGTCATGCCTTGGCTTTCGCCATCCACAAATTTTTCAATGACAAGGGATTCTATTATTTCCACACTCCGCTGATCACTGAATCCGACTGCGAGGGTGCAGGTGCTATGTTCCAGGTGACCACTCTTCCGCTGGAGAATCTTCCCCGCACAGAGGATGGCAGCGTGGACTACAGCCAGGATTTCTTCGGTGCTCCTACAAGCCTTACGGTTTCCGGTCAGCTCGAAGGTGAGCTTGGTGCTACTGCCCTCGGATGCATCTATACATTCGGACCTACATTTCGCGCAGAGAATTCTAACACTCCGCGTCACCTTTCCGAATTCTGGATGATAGAACCGGAGATGGCTTTCTATGATGTCAACGACAACATGGATCTCGCCGAGGAATTCATCAAATACTGCATCAACTACGCTCTTAAGCACTGCAAGGATGACATACAGTTCCTCAATGATCATTTCGACAAGGAACTTATCGACCGCCTGAAATTCGTTGTGGAGAATGACTTCGTGCGTCTCCCGTACACTGAGGGTGTGAAGATCCTTGAGGAAAGTGGTGAGAAATTCGAGTTCCCCGTATATTGGGGTGTCGATCTCGCTTCAGAGCATGAGCGTTATCTGGTGGAGAAACATTTCAAACGTCCAGTGATGCTTACCGACTATCCGAAAGAGATCAAGGCATTCTACATGAAGCTAAATGACGATGGCAAGACGGTGAGAGGTATGGACGTACTTTTCCCGCAGATTGGCGAGATCATCGGCGGTTCGCAGCGTGAAGAGAACTATGATGTGCTCCGCAAGCGTATGGAAGAACTTGGGATGGCGGATATTCCATGGTATATGGACACCCGCAAGTTCGGTTCTGTGCCTCATTCCGGCTTCGGTCTCGGTTTCGAGCGCCTTGTGCTGTTCGTTACGGGCATGCAGAACATTCGCGACGTTATTCCGTTCCCACGTTATCCGAAGAATTGCAGTTTCTAAACGGCTTCTAAATTTAGATTTCTAATTTGAAACAATTCTTTACAATAATCATGCTGATTCTTTTCGGGTTTTCTCTCTCCGGGGAGGAGATCCGAAAAGACTCTATTATTGTGAGTCTGATTACATGCTCTCCCGGTTCTGAAATCTATGAGCTTTGCGGACATGAGGCTGTGCGCGTGCGCGGCATTATGAACGGAGAACGAATGGATTCGGTGTGGAACTATGGTGTCTTCGATTTCAATGAACCTAATTTTGTGTATCGGTTTGTGAAAGGAGAGACAGATTACCGTCTTGCGGGATATCCTTTTGCTTGGTTCATGCCTGAATACGTCGAGGCTGGAAGGGAAGTAACAGAGCAGGATCTTAATCTCACTCAGGAGGAGGCGCGCAGAATGCTCCGGCTTCTTCAGCATGAGAGTAAGCCTGAGAATTGCAAGTACCGTTATAATTACGTCAAAGACAATTGTGCCACCAGGATAGTGTGGCGCCTTGATTCTGCGGCATCGCAACGCGTGATATATCCCGATGACGTGCGCTATGGCACCTTCCGAGAGGAGATGCGTTCCTATCACAGGAATTATCCCTGGTATCAGTTTGGAATCGACCTTGCGCTTGGTGGTGGACTCGATCGCCCGATCCGCGGACGCGACGAGATGTTTGTGCCGGTGGAGATGATGCTTAAGGCATCGGGAGCGCATTTCGAAGACGGCAAGCCGCTGGTAAAGGATACACGAATCTTATCCGCCAAACGCGGAGAACCTGTGTTGCCAGCCACTTCCTGGTATCTGACTCCTTGGGCTGTAGGAGGGTATCTATTGCTGATATCACTTGCAATATGTGGCATTCAGGCATGGCGCAAAACGATTTTCAAAGCTGCCTATACAATTTGGTTCGGAATTTGCGGTATTGCGGGATGTGTGGTCTTTTTTCTGGTCTTTGTATCGGAACATGAAGCCACTTCTCCCAATCTTCTCCTCATATGGCTCAATCCGTTGCAGCTGATATTTGCAGTGTGCGTGTTGAGTCGTAAACTTCGCTATGGCGCGGTTGCCATGGCATGGTATAACATGATTGCCGTGGGATCACTGCTTATCGTCTGGCCCTTCCAGGCGCAGAGCGCCAATCCGGCTTTCTTCCCCATGATGGGGGCTACTATTGCGCTGGCAATTGCTTATGCACTGATATCGGCGCGAAAAAGAAAAGAGAATGAAAAAATTAGTAACTACGGTGCTGTGCGGTCTCGCCACCATGAACGTGGCGGTGCAGGCAGCTCACGACGAGGTGGCACGTCCAAGACTCGTGGTGGGCATAGTCGTTGACCAGCTGCGCACTGATTACATAGAATATTTGCAGAACTTCTTCTCAGAGCGCGGTTTTAAGCGTCTGATGAAGGATGGAGCCTACATGCGCGATGTCAATTTCAAGGTGAAAGGACTCGATGCCGCAAGCGCCACTGCCATGCTCTATACCGGGGCTTATCCCGCCAACACCGGCGTGGCGTCAGCCATGGTCTATGACCCGGCAACCAAGAAAGTGCAGCCTGCGCTTTCCGACCCCAAGACAATGGGGAATTTCACCAATGATTCCTATTCTCCGGAGAATCTTAGACTCTCGACCCTCAGTGATGAACTTGCAGTTGACGGTCTTGGTCTTTCATCCATATATTCTTTCGCCTCAGATCCGCAGCTCGCTATAATAATGACGGGACATGCCGGCACAGGTGCCTGCTGGATCAATGATAACACAGGAAATTGGGCGACAACCACTTACTATAAGAATCTTCCTGCGCCCGTCAGTGCGCGCAACTATTCATATTCCGTGGCATCGCGTCTTGACACGATGCAATGGAAACCCTCGATACCAATCGAAAAGTTTCCGGGACTACCACAGCAGAAAAAGATTTATCCTTTCCGCCATATGTTCCCAAGATCCGATCGGGAGGCATATCGTCGTTTCAGCGCATCTCCTATGGGGAATGCTGAGGTGACGGACGTGGCTATCGAGTGTCTTAAGAAGATGAAAATAGGCAGCAACGGAAATGCGGTCGACATGCTGAATGTCGGCTACACCCTGGCTCCTTATAAATATATAACAGATGGTGATTTCCGCGCTGAACTCACAGACTCCTATCTTCGTCTTGACGGTCAGTTGGTACGCCTCTTCGAGGCTATTGACAAATATGTGGGCGCGGACAATGCAGTGATATGGCTTTCATCTACCGGCTATTTTGACGATGCTGTTGTTGATGACAAGAAATATCGCATTCCCTCGGGTGAGTTCTCGATGAAGAGAGCAGAATCACTGCTGAATTCATATCTGTCGGCTCTTCATGGAAACGCTGATTATGTGGTGGCTTTCCGAGATAGTCATCTTTATCTTGATCATCGTATTCTTGAGGAGAAGAAACTCGATGTTAGCGATGTGGTGGCGGATGCCAGAGGTTTTCTGGCTAAGATGAGCGGCGTGTCGGACGCTTTTACTCTTTATGACATACTTTCCCCCTCTACACCGGAAGAGGAGAGTCTCCGACTCTCTGTAGATCCAAAGAGAGGAGGCGATATATTCGTGACTTTCAATCCCGGTTGGACTGTGGTTGATGATATAGAGTACCCGACCACGTCGTATCCGGTTCGTGAGACTCCGGTTCTTTCTCCCGCATTCATAATGGGAGGAGGGGTGGCTCCGCAGAAGATATCAACACCTGTTGATGCCACAGCGCTTGCTCCGACCGTGAGCAGCATACTTCGTATTCGCTCTCCGAATGGAGCTTCTTCGAAACCGATACTTCTTGAGTAGAAGGGTAAAGGTAAGAGGTAAAAGGTAATAGGTAAAAGGTTATAGGTGAGAGGGAAAAGGTAATTTAATTCAACTTTCGCAAGCGTAAAGTTGAAGTTTATAAGTTATTTGCGCTATGCGCAGTTTATGAGTTTATTGGTTTGGCGCGATATTAGTAAATAGTTCAAACCGAGTGGAGCCAGATAAACTTTTAAACTTATAAACTCTTAAACTTTAAGTTGAAGCTTGCGAAACTTAAATAATTTAAATTGAAAAAATAAAATACAATGATATCAAAATTATTACATAAAATTTTTGGCGACCAGTCTGAGCGTGCGGTGCGTCCGCTTTGGCAGCGCCTGGAGAAAGAGATCAATCCTATAAGTGCACAGATTACAGACATTTCGAATGATGAGCTTCGCGGACGTATCGATACAATCCGTGACCGCATCCGTGGTGGTGCTAAGGAATATAAGGATCAGATGGCAGCTGTGCGTGCTGAAATCGAAACGCTTGATTATGACAAACGCGAACCTCTCTGGAAGAAGATTGATGATCTTCGCGAGGAGATGTTTGACAATTACGCCAAAGAGCTTGACGCAGCTCTACCGGAAGTGTTTGCCATAGTTAAGGAGACAGCTCGTCGTTTCAAGGAAAACGAGACTATTGAGGTTACGGCTACTGATGCCGACCGTGAGCTTGCTGCAGCAGGAAAAGACTTTGTTACAATCGAAGGTGACAAGGCGATATATAAGAATGAGTGGGTTGCAGGTGGTAATCTTGTGAAATGGGATATGATGCACTATGACGTGCAGCTTATCGGAGGTATGGTGCTCCATGGTTTGATGAACAATGGCAAAGTCACCAACAATATCGCCGAGATGGCTACCGGTGAAGGTAAGACCCTTGTGGCTACGCTTCCGGTATTCCTCAACGCCCTTACAGGCGAGGGTGTGCACGTGGTGACCGTGAACGATTATCTTGCAAAACGTGACTCCGAATGGATGGGTCCGCTTTATCAGTTCCATGGTCTTACTGTGGATTGCATCGACAAGACACAACCCAACTCTGAAGAACGCCGCAATGCTTACCGCTGCGACATTACATTCGGAACCAACAACGAGTTCGGTTTCGACTATCTGCGTGACAATATGGCAGTGCAGACAGAGGATCTTGTGCAGCGCGACGAGCATTATTATGCGATTGTCGATGAGGTCGACTCTGTGCTTATCGATGATGCAAGAACACCTCTTATCATTTCCGGTCCCGTGCCTAAGGGTGACGACCAGATGTTTAATGAATTCAAACCTAACGTGGAGAAAGTGGTGAACGCTCAGCGCAAGCTCGCTCAGTCGCTGCTTCTCGAAGCCAAGGACAAGATATCAAAAGGCGACCTTGAAGAGGGCGGTCTCGCACTCTTCCGCGTTTACAAGGCTCTGCCGAAACATGGTCCACTTATCCGCTACCTCAGCGAGGATGGTATCAAACAGTTGATGCTTAAGGTTGAGGCGAAATATATGCAGGATAACAACCGCGAGATGCCTAAGGCTGTGGAACCGCTTTATTTTGTGATCGATGAGAAAAATCATTCTATCGAGCTTACCGATAAGGGTATCGAGGTTCTCACCGGCACAACCCAGGACCCTGAATTCTTTATCCTCCCTGACATCGCAGCCCAGCTTTCAGCTGTGGAGAATGAGGATCTCTCAGCCGAGGAGAAGCAGGAAAAGAAAGACCAGCTCCTTCAGAACTATGCTGTGAAGGCAGAGCGCGTTCACACCGTGAATCAGCTACTGAAAGCATACACACTCTTCGACAAGGATGTGGAATATGTGATCGACGACAACAAGATCAAGATCGTAGACGAACAGACGGGTCGTATCATGGAGGGTCGCCGCTATTCCGACGGTCTGCATCAGGCTATCGAGGCTAAGGAGGGTGTGAAAGTGGAAGCTGCGACTCAGACTTATGCGACTATTACACTGCAGAACTATTTCCGTATGTATCGCAAACTCGCCGGTATGACCGGTACCGCCATGACTGAGGCAGGCGAGTTCTATGATATCTATAAACTCGATGTCATCGAGATTCCGACGAACCGTCCGGTAATCCGTAACGACATGAACGACCGCGTTTATCGCACCAAGAAAGAGAAATATGCCGCTGTTATCCAGGAAGTGGAAGACATGGTGAATGCAGGCAGACCTGTGTTGGTCGGTACCACTTCGGTTGAGATCTCCGAGTTGCTTTCAAAGATGCTTAAACTTCGTAAAATTCCGCATCAGGTGCTGAATGCGAAGCTGCATCAGAAAGAGGCGGATATCGTGGCTCAGGCTGGTCAGAAAGGAACTGTCACCATCGCTACCAACATGGCGGGTCGTGGTACTGACATCAAGCTTTCCGATGAAGTGAAAGCAGCAGGTGGTCTTGCCATCATCGGTACAGAGCGTCATGAATCTCGTCGTGTAGACCGTCAGCTTCGCGGACGTGCCGGACGTCAGGGAGACCCCGGTAGCTCTGTATTCTTTGTATCTTTCGAAGACACCGTGATGCGACTCTTTGCCAACGACCGCGTTGTCAAGATGCTCGACCGTCTCGGCTTCAAGGAGGGTGAGATGATTGAGAACAGCATGGTCACCAAGTCTATCGAGAATGCCCAGAAGCGTGTAGAGGAGAACAATTTTGGTATCCGTAAGCGTCTGGTGGAATATGATGACATCATGAACGCCCAGAGAAAGGGTGTGTATGGTCGTCGCCAGAATGCTCTCAAGGGTGAGCGTATCGGCACCGATATCGCCAATATGATATATGAGCTTGCAACTGAGCTTGCAAATCGAAAATACAGCAGCTTTGAGGAGTTTACAGAGGACGTGAACAAGTCGTTTGCTATAGAATCTCCGGTTACGGAAACGGAATTCAATAAAATAGACTCACGAGACCTTGCTGACAAGCTGGCAGATGAGGCAATGCAAACTTTCTCACGCAAGAAAGAGAAAATGGCACAGGCTCTGATTCCCTATATCAAAGAATTTGTGGAGGAGAGAGGAGCCAAGGGGCTTATCGGTGTTCCAGTAAGCGATGGTCGGAGAATGTTCAATATCAAGGCAGATATCGAGGAGTGTTATGCCAACGAGTGCAAGCCTCTGACAAAGGCATGGGAGAAGACAGTGCTGCTTTCTTCTATCGACAAGGCATGGCAGGAGCAGCTTCGTGAGATGGATGAACTCCGCAAGTCGGTGCAGAATGCTTCATATGAGCAGAAAGATCCTCTTGTGATCTATAAGATAGAGGCTTTCGAGCTCTGGAAGAAGATGCTTTATGATATGAACTCAAAGGCTGTGGCAACTTTGATGCGAGGTAAAGCCGCAGTGGCGGATTATGACGAGGCTAAGGCTGCCGAGGCAAAAGCCGCTGAAGCTCAGGCAATGCAGCAGAAGGCAGCCCAGGCACAGGCTCGCGCCTATAATCCGTATGCCAATTACAGCACCACCCGCGATTCATATCCCGGAGAGAGCGCACAGCGTCAGGCAGCAGCGAGTGTGAACCGTCCCGCTCCGACACAGCAGCCTATCAAGGTTGGTCCGAAGATCGGTCGTAACGATCCGTGTCCTTGTGGATCAGGCAAGAAATACAAGAACTGCCACGGACGAGGACTCTAAAATAATGTTGAATGTTTAATGTGTAATGTTTAATGATTTGAGACAAAAATCCGGCATTACACATTAAACATCCCTAATTTCACATTACACATTACACATTGAACATTTCACATTAAACATTATAATATAGTGGATTATTTTGTAATCATAAATGGAGTGCAAGCTGGTCCTTTTCCAAAAAACCAGCTTATGACGGTAGGTCTGCAGCCAGATTCTTTTGTTTGGCGTCAGGGATTGCCCGATTGGGTTAGGGCAGAGTCTCTTCCCGAGCTCGCCGATATCTTTATGAATGATTCAGCTTTCGGGGGCTATGCGCGTCCGGAAGAGCCCGTGAATCCTTATGCGGGGCAGTATCCTTATGGTCAGCGCCCTCCTTATGGAGGGCAGCAGCCTCCCTATAGTCAGCATCCGGATCCTTATTCAGTATATGGGCGCAATCCCCAGCCGATACAACATACCAACTGGTTGCCATGGGCTATCGTTGGTACGATTTTCGGTGCATTGTTCTCATGCATTGGCATGATATTCGGCATCATCGGAATCACAAAGGCGAATGCCGCCAACAGATTCTATAACGAAGGTTTCGAAGAGAATGGGAATATGAGCAATTCCTCCGCCCGCACAATGACGATAATCGCACTTGTGCTTGGTGGGATTGGTTTTATGCTTACTGTCACAGGTGTTACCGGCGATCTGACAAGGCAACTGATGAATATGGCTAACTGACGATGGCTGTATATTTTGCGATGATTGACGGAGAACGGCGCGGACCGTTCACTCTCGATGCCCTTCATGAGGCGGGTGTCGGACCTTCGACATATGTCTGGACGAAGGGTATGGAAGACTGGGAGCACGCAGGTTCGGTAGCGGATATATGTCGCTATTATCGTCAACGCATCTTTGACGAAATGCATCCGGCTGCCGTGGTCCCCAGGGAACCGGAGATAGTAGAAGAGACACCCGCAGCGGGATTCGGAGGCTACCCTTATCCGATGCCGACGGATGAGCCGGAGAACCCGGATCAACCACCGGTGTCGCTCCTAACAGTCTCGATTCTTTTGACGCTCCTTTGTTTTCCTCCTACCGGCTTTGTGGCGATATATTATTCTGTGTTATCGCGAAAGGCATGGGATCAGGCATGCCATAGCGAATCTAAGAATGGGAAGAATCTCTATACACCTGAAGAGAGGGAGCGCTATAGAAAAGAAGCGCATAATGCCGCCCGCAATGCTAAAATGTGGGTGGGCATCACTTTTTTTCTGGGGCTGATTCTTTACTCATTTCTGGTGAATATGAATTTTTGATGGAATATGGATTATGATTTGATTCTTGGGATGATCAGGGAGCGCTTTGGCGCTAAGGAAGGGGAGTTTGTGCCCCTGCATGCCCCGACATTTGCCGGAAATGAAAAGAAATATCTCAACGAATGCATTGACACTACGTTTGTATCGAGTGTAGGTGCATTCGTTGACCGTTTTGAAAGGGATATGGCGGCATTTACCGGTGCCCGGAGGGCAGTGGTTTGTGTGAGCGGTACGAACGCGCTGCATATGGCTCTGATGCTCGCCGGAACGGAACGTGATGACGAGGTATTGACACAGGCATTATCGTTTATCGCCACTTGCAATGCCATATCGTATATCGGTGCGCATCCCGTTTTTATTGATGTGGATGCCGACACCATGGGTCTCTCACCGGATGCACTTCGCCGTTGGCTGGAAGACAACAGTGTGAGAGATGCGGAGGGAGTGTTGCGCAACCGTAAAACCGGCAGAAGAATAAAGAGTGTGGTGCCGATGCATACTTTCGGTCATCCATGCCGCATAGATGAGATTGCTGCAATCTGCGATGAATATGGAATCGAACTTGTGGAGGATGCCGCCGAGAGTATAGGATCCTTTTACAAAGGTAAGCATACCGGTACGTTCGGCAGGGTTGGCGCCATCAGTTTCAATGGTAATAAAACCATCACCACGGGAGGAGGAGGTATGTTGCTTTTCAATGACGAGAAGCTTGCCGACTTTGCAAAGCATCTTACAACTCAGGCAAAGGTGCCCTCGCGATGGGAGTTTGTGCATGACCATATCGGATATAATTACCGTATGCCTAATATCAATGCCGCCCTGGGGTGTGCTCAGCTTGAGGAAATCGACGGCTTCCTCAAATCGAAGAGGGAGACAGCCGAGGTATATAAAAAATTCTTCGAAGGAGAACCGGGAGGAATACGTTTTATGGCTGAGCCGGCAAATAGCGTTTCGAATTATTGGCTGAATGCCGTAGCATTCCCTTCAAGAGAGGAACGTGACCGATTCTTGGAATACAGTAACGATCATGGCGTGATGACTCGCCCGATATGGGAGCTCATGTGGCGATTGCCGATGTTTGAAAAGTGTGAGAGAGACGGACAGGAGAATACCATACGTCTTGCCGACACGATCGTAAACTTACCGTCGTCCGTTGTCCCGTTTAATGTTTAATGTTTAATGTTAAATGTTTAGTTTCTGATGGATAAGGAATTGATACTTATAGGGGGAGGGGGACATTGTCGGTCGGTGATTGATGCGGCAGTCAGCGCCGGAATGAAAATCCGTGGAGTGCTTGACATGCCGGAAAGAATAGGCACGATGGTGTCTGGATATCCTGTGATCGGAACTGATGAAGACATTCCCTCTTTTGTGAATGATTGTGAGTTTGTGATTACTTTGGGTGCCATCGAGAATCCTGTGCCCAGAGAGAGACTTCATGAAAGAGTGAAGGAAGCGGGAGGAACGTTGGCAAGAGTAGTGGCATCCACAGCATTCGTTTCACCGTATGCAAAGATTGGTGAGGGATCGGTTGTCTTGCATCAGGCAGTGGTCAATTCATCGGCGGTTGTCGGCGACAGCGTGATAATCAATACCGGAGCAATTGTGGAGCATGACTCCGAAGTGGGAGATTATACCCATGTATCCACGGGAGCAAAAATAAATGGCGCTTGCTGCGTAGGAAGGCGTTGTTTTATAGGAAGTGGTGCGACGCTGGTTCAATGCACAAATGTTGGTGATGATGTGTTTGTAGGTGCCGGTTCTTTAGTGGCGAAAGATGCGCTCTCCGCCGGCTCATATATCGGCTATCCGGCGAGAAAGGTAAAATAATATGTTGCGGATTATTGCAGAAGCGGGGGTGAATCACAACGGGTCGCTGGAAACGGCGATGAAGTTGGTGGATGCTGCGGCTGATGCCGGTGCTGATTATGTGAAGTTTCAGACTTTCAAGGCAGAGAATCTTGTGACCAAGGATGCCCGGAAGGCTGAATATCAGAAACGGAACATAGGGGATGCAGACGATTCGCAGCTGGCTATGCTTAAGCGTCTCGAACTCAGTCGGGAGGATCATGTGAAACTGATTGAACACTGTAGGAAACGAGGTATCAAATTCCTTTCTACGGCTTTTGATCTGGAAAGCATTGACTTCCTGCATGAGCTTGGTATCGATGTATGGAAAATCCCTTCAGGAGAAATTACCAATTTCCCTTATCTTCGTAAGATAGCATCCTATAATGAGGAAGTGATAATATCTACGGGGATGTGCGATATGGAGGAAGTGAAAGATGCGGTAAGGGTATTGCATGAATGCGGCAACGATCTGCATAAAATGACTTTGCTGCATTGCAACACACAATATCCCACTCCGATGGAGGATGTGAATCTTCGGGCGATGCTATCGCTGAAGGAGTTGGGGGAAAATATAGGACTTTCTGACCACACACTCGGTATTGAGGTGCCGATTGCGGCGGCTGCTTTGGGAGCTTCCGTAATAGAGAAACATTTCACATTGTCGCGGAATCTTCCCGGTCCTGACCATAAGGCATCATTGGAGCCTCATGAACTCAAGGCGATGGTCTCAGCTATAAGAAATATCGAAAAAGCACTCGGCAGTGAGGTGAAACATCCTACGGCTTCAGAAGTTGGCAACAAAGGAGTTGCCAGAAAAAGTATAGTGGCGTCACGACATATAAAGAAAGGGGAGATTCTTACCGATGATAATATGACCACCAAACGCCCCGGCACCGGTATCTCACCTATGCGTTGGCTTGAGATCGTTGGCACCCGGGCGATTCGCGACTTTCTCCCCGACGAGCAGATATTATTATGACCATTTGCGTAGTAACAGGTACAAGAGCTGAGTATGGTATCCTTAGTGAGCTGATGAAGCGATTGAAGGATACCAATGGAGTATGTTTGCAAATCATAGCCACCAACATGCATCTCTCACCACGTTATGGAATGACGGTTGAGGAGATAGAAAAAGATGGTTTTGACGTCGATGTAAGAATCCCACTGCCGCTTGACGATGATTCCTCAAGAGGAACTGTCAAGGCGATGAGTGTGGCGATGGATGGTTTCGCAGATGCTTTCGCCTCTTTGAATCCGAATATGATACTTATTCTCGGAGATCGCTACGAGATGCTTGCCGCCGCTTCTGCCGCCGCAATATTCGGCATTCCGGTTGCTCATCTTCATGGTGGAGAAATCACGGAAGGAGCATATGACGATTTCATCCGACATGCCATTACCAAGCTTTCCACATATCATTTCACGGCAACGGAGGAGTATCGCCAACGTGTGATTCAGATGGGGGAGGAGCCCGAACGGGTATTTAATGTCGGAAGTGCGGCAGTAGATGCTATTTCCCGTTTCAAGCCGATGAGCAAAGACGCGTTGGAGCAAAGTCTCGGGGTGAAACTTGCAGATGGATTCATAATAGTGACATTTCATCCGGTCACGATGCAGCCAGGAGAGGCAGTAGGACAGACCGATGCGTTGCTTGAGGCTCTTGACGAAATTGTAATTGAGGGGAAGAAAGAGAATGAGGTATGTGTGATTTTCACTATGCCTAATTCAGATGCTGAGGGAAGAGCTGTGGCAGAAATGACTGAGAAGTGGTGTGCAGCCAGTCACGGCAGGGCTTTAGCTGTAAAATCGCTTGGGAGAGCAAGGTATTATTCTGCTCTTGCACATGCTGCAGCCGTTGTGGGAAATTCATCAAGTGGACTTATAGAGGCTCCCTCTTTGGGGATCCCGACACTAAATATAGGTGACCGCCAGAAAGGGAGAGCCAGAGGCAACACCGTGTTTGAATGCACACCTCAGAAAGAGGATATATGCGCCGCGCTCCGGTATATCCTTTCACCGGAAGTTAGAGAATACTGTCAAACGGCAGGTATAAATCCTTACCATAAAGAGGGAAGTGTTGACAGCATTTATAGAATACTTCTTTCTCTATCTCCAAAACGGTTTAAACCGAAACATTTCTTCGACATTGACTTTTGATATAAAGTTATTTGCTATGAAAAATATTGCAAGTCTGATAGATTTGATTTCCGAAGAAGCCAAGATTAGGATTTCAGACAGTATATGGAATGAGTTGTTTTCATATTCAACAATCAGGAATTTAAAACGTAAAGAAGCAATGATAGATGCCGGGGAGTATGATCCGGATGTATATTTTGTAAAAGATGGTCTTATACGTGGCACTTTCATGGACAAAACTTCCGAACGTACGGCAGGCTTCGGACTCCCGGGAACACTTCTTATCTCGTTTCATTGTTTTTATGGTAATGAACCCTCTTACTATCGGTTTGAAGCATGTGTTCCTTCACAAGTGGTCAGAGTGCCAGGGAATGTGTTCAGAATGATGATTGAGAAATATCATGAATTTGCAATCTGGGTGATGGAGGCAAACCAAAACCAACTTTATCATGCGGAATTGAAAAACTGTCTTATATCGGGTGATGCTAAAGAGAGGTTGCGTCAACTCATAGAGGGCTGGCCAGAAATCATACTCAAGGTATCGTCTAAGCATTTAGCTTCATATCTTGGAGTCACAGAGGTTCATCTCAGTAGAGTGAAAAGTGAAATTCTGAGAGAGAATAATCGACATAAATAGCTTTTAATGAATCCCGATAGGGTGAAAAGTTATAGGTAAAAGGTAAAAGTGAATTGGCGCGCCTCTAATGTGAGTATCAAGACGTAGCTGCAGTTGCGAGCAACAGCAGCTACGATCTGAGGTTCCGTTTGATACAAAATTTTCAGACATGCCAATTTTGATTCATTTCTTAACATAAGTTAATGTTTTGCGAATTTTATTATGGTAATTTTACAACGATTCCTTATTGAGGCTATCATTATAGGTTAATTATCCATAAAAATCAAGAATTATGAAAAGAAATTTCCTATTCCTCTTAACAATGTCTGCCCTATTCACAGGAGTGTCAGCACAGTCTGTAAACTCTGATGTAAACGATTTTATTGCGTCGGGCGCATCAGATTCTCACGTAGAACATAATGATGGAAAACTAAGCGGCAAACCATTCAGGATCGAAGACCGTAAACATGCTACGAGAGCCATTGAAAGTTCGGATGAGATTAAATATAGTGAGCCATCCAATCTTTTTTCAATGGGTTATACGTATAATCTTAGTTACTATAATCGTATAACAAGGCGTGGGGCGGCGTATAAACCACAAACATGGAAAAATACATCGGCGCAAAAGGGTGAATATACTTTTGTCTGGACTTATGATTCTCCAGAGGGTCCGGGACAAGGAGAAAAATTGGTGAAATCTTCTGACGAGGAACTTGTTGTGTCATATCCATTCAATAATGGATGGTGGAGTGCTCCTGTTCTGACTGCTGAAGTTTCCGGTGCTGAAATTGTCTATGCACCGAATGTTATCTATAGATTCGGGGGACCGAGTGCCATTACGACAATGGAAGCTACTTTAGATTTCGGTATGACACCATATTCTGAAATGCTTTATAGAGATGTTAATGGAAAAAGAACAACAACTTTCGGTTCTCTGAAATATGCACCAACTGCAAAAGATCCCTATTCTGTTACGAGATGGACTCCTGTCCTGCCGGAGAAGAAAGATCTTAAGATGAAAGGATTCTATAATGTTTTCCATACTCCAGATGCCCCTTATGCAATCACTAAGATATGGGGTTGGATAGAATACACCGCATTGAAGGAAACAGAACTGACCATGACGCTGTATAAAATAGGCGAAGATGGAAAACCAACGGATGAAATTATCGCGTCAGGGAAGCGAATTGTATCTCCTGGTTCAGATAAATCGTTATTGTTTGATCTTGTGCGTCCTGGAGCAAGCTCAGTAGTGCCGATAACTATAGATTGTGCGTTTGTCGCTGTTCTTGAAGGTTTTGACGCAGAGGGATCCTTTACTAAATTGCAACCAATATTGGGGTCCGGAACAGTGTGGGAAGGAGACGGAGAGTGTCCATGGGCTCATAATTGCGGTGTCTTACTATCGTGGGATGAGAATGGCTCGGAAGAAGAGGGCTATTATTATGACTCCAAGATATATGATGAAGGTAGAGGAAGCACGAAAAAACTTGCTGCTTGTGATTTCCTATGGATGGTAGATGGTGATTTCGCGTGGATATTTGAAAAAGATGGAATTAAGGAGGTTTCTCTTCCTCTCGAAGGAGGTTCACAGACTTTGACTTTCAACACATATTATTCATTTAACGATCCTAACGTAAAGATAACCAAGGATGCGGAATGGATTGATTTCTCCACATCTCCGGCAAAAGACAATGAGGTGGATAATGGCCTGACAGTAAGCGTAGGAGCATCAGATAATCCGCGGGAAGGTAATATTACCATCACCGGACCTGCCATGAATTATGTATTGAAGATTAAACAGTCTGAATCATCGTTGGTAAGTGATCTAACTGAAGATGCAGTGATTGTTGAAACTGAATATTTTGACATTTCCGGTCGTAAACTTAATGAGATGCCTCAGCAGGGACTTTTCATGAAAGTTGAAACAGATGCGAAAGGTGTAAGAAAAGTGAGTAAGATAATGAAATAATAGCCTCTTTTTATGTATTTCGCGATGTAGAATACACTCGCAACCCCATTCAGTTAAACTTCTATTATTCTGAATGGGGTTGTTTTATGTCATTATAACTTTAAATAGAAGAAAGACAATTGGGGACGGATGACTTTCGTGGCTCTTTTAGATTCAAATAACAAACTAAATATGTTGGGAATGAGAGTAGAGGGAGATGTAGTGGAGTGGGAGCGAATCGGCGAGGTGTGTGCGAAGGTTGGTGTAGGTGATGGAACTTCCTTCGCTGCGTAGCTGAGAGACTGCTTCCTCTATCATATCCAGCATACTTTCGGGTAATACATCTTCCAACTTGATTTCGCCAAGACGCACCATCTCGGCGAGATGGCTTGCGATAGTGCCTGGTGTGAGATCGCGGGCAGCCGCGATCTCTTCGATGGTTTTGCCATCGCGAAACATTTGCAGCGTTACGCGCTGTGAGTAGCCTTTGGGCTTCTTCTCTTTTTTCTCTTTGGGTTTCTTTGCTGCGGAGTCGCCGGATGTGGAGTCTTTCTCTTTTGTGGCTCTCCTTCTCGGTGTTTTAGTTGAAGAAACCGTTGCATCCATATCCTCAAGCACAGCGTGGGCTTTGTATTTCATGTAGGTTGCGGGGCTGAAATTCTCTTGCGTAAGACCTTTGAGTATGGTCTTCTTCATGTTCATTTCAAACCATAGGAGATCGGCAGCCGTGAAAAGACGTTGCTGATATGCAGCATTGTCAAGTTCCATAGGTGTCTCGTTGAGCACTTTGCAGATTGGAGCAAGTTGATCGAGGAAATAGAGACATCCATTGCTTATTTTCTCTAAAAAAGCATTGTTGGCAGCAGTGGCATCCGAATCTATGCGGCCGGAGGCATAGATTGAAATAAATTTATTGCCAACATTCTCTATCTTTTCAGAAAATTGTTGGGTGACGCTACGGTAGGAATCAAACAATTGGGGATAGATGGGTGCCACATATTCGGTGACAACACGCGTAAAGTCGCGTAGCTTTATTCCCAACGCGTTGAAATCAAATAGCTCGGCGAGGAGACTGCGAAAATACTCATCACGCAATTGGTTGAGCTGCGTTTCATCCGGTGCCGACTTACGTGAATTGTCAATAAAAGAATTAACATCATTATCCACGATCACTGCATGTTGCGACAGGCGCGTTTCCAGACGCATTCCTTCGAGCGAGCGGCAACGACTTAACGCTACGTAGAGCTGTCCGGGGGCAAAAGACTGCTCAGCGTCTATTACCGCACGATCGAAAGTGAGTCCCTGACTTTTGTGTATTGTTATCGCCCACGCGAGACGCAGCGGTATCTGGGCGAAGACTCCATCGATCTGCTGGGCAATCTCTTTGGTGTCGTCATCAACCCTGTAACTTGTGTTTTCCCATTCTGCATATCCTACTTCAATTGCATCGTAGTCATCATCATCCGGAAGCACATAAACGGAATTTTCTCCGATGCCTGTCACCGTGCCTATAAGTCCGTTATAATAGCGGCGTTCGAATCCCGAATCATTCTTGATAAACATTACTCTGGCACCTACCTTTAGAGTGAGGTATTTGTCGGCAGGGTATGATGATTCCGGAAACTTCCCTTTTATCTTTGCCTCAAACACTGCAGCATCGCCTGTGAGCATGGCAAGATGGCGGGCATTGGTTTCATCAGCGATGCGGTTGTGGGTGGTAAGGCGAATTGTGAGATCTTGTTCTTCCGGTTCAGCCGGACGACACATCATGTTCAACCGGTTTAATACCTCTCTGTCTGCGTTCCCATCGCGCACGGCATTTAGCAAAGAAATAAACTCCGGATCCTGCTGACGGTAGATGGTTTTTAGTTCAACAGTCAGGAAACCGGCTTCACGAAGGCTATGGCTCTCAAAGAAATATGGCGACGAATAAAAATCGCGAAGCATTTCCCATTCATCCTGACGTACCACCGGCGCAAGCTGGCGAAGGTCGCCGATCAGCAGCAGTTGGATACCGCCAAACGGACGGTCGATACCTCTCAAGCGTCGCAGCAATCTGTCAACACCATCAAGTGTATCTGGACGCACCATTGAAATCTCATCGATGACTATCAGGTCGAGGCTGGCTATCAGACGGCGTTTTTCTTTGCTCATGCGGTAGAACCGTTTCTCTTCGCCAAGGAATCCGCGACCCGGAATGAAAGGGGAGAAAGGAAGTTGAAAGAAAGAATGCATGGTCATGCCCCCTGCATTGATTGCCGCCACGCCGGTAGGGGCGAGAACGACCATACGTTTGCGTGATGATTCGCGCAGACGGCGAAGGAAAGTAGTTTTTCCAGTGCCGGCTTTTCCGGTTAGGAAAAGATTGGCGCCGGTTTCCTCGACGATACGGCGCGCGAGGTCAAGTTCTCGGTTTATCTGCATCACGGTCTCAGGTTCGGCGGCAACGCCATAGCCCAGATCCTCTTCTTCCAAATAATTCATCGATAAATCATTTCAATGTTTGAGTCTTCTAAGTTACGAAAAAATTCTGACAAGATTCCATCATTACTCGTATTTTCTTTTAATTCGAGATAGAAAGGGAGTGTGAGCAAAATGGGGAGGTAATTGTTTTATATGTGAGGGATAATTTGTAATTTTACAATTTGAAATCCGAGGAGATGACAGGTTTCAGTCATTTCTTCGAAAATCACTCGATGTATATTCGATAGAAATTAATGGATAAGCTTTAAGCAACTTTCAAGATATGTTAAAAGTCAAAGACTTACACGCTCAGATAAATGGTAAAGAGATTCTCAAAGGTGTGAATCTCGAGATACGTCCCGGTGAGGTGCATGCTATCATGGGACCCAATGGTAGTGGTAAATCCACTCTGTCAATGGTGCTTGCCGGGAATCCGGCATATGAGGTCACAGAAGGTTCTGCAGAGTTCAATGGCAAAGACCTTCTTGCGATGCCTCCGGAGATACGCAGCCATGAAGGATTGTTTCTCGGATTTCAGTATCCGGTTGAGATTCCGGGGGTGTCTATGGTGAATTTCATGCGCGCGGCAGTCAATGCCAAACGTGAGTATTTCCATGAGCCTCCGATGAGTGCTACAGATTTCCTGAAAATGATGCGTGAGAAGCGCGCTGTTGTTGAGCTTGATAATAAACTTGCTTCACGTTCTGTGAACGAAGGTTTTTCCGGAGGTGAGAAGAAACGCAATGAAATCTTCCAGATGGCAGTTCTTGAACCAAAGCTGTCTATTCTTGACGAAACAGACTCCGGACTTGATGTCGATGCGCTTCGTGTTGTCGCTGAAGGTGTGAACAAACTCAAAAGCGAAAATAACGCAACTATTGTTATTACCCACTATCAGCGGCTTCTCGATTATCTAAAACCGGAATTTATCCATGTCCTTTATAAGGGAAGAATTGTGAAATCAGGCGGTCCGGAACTCGCTCTCGAAATTGAGAAGCGTGGTTACGACTGGATTAAGGAGGAAGTTGACAATCAATGACTATGAGCGCGCTAAAACAATATCTTGATCTATTTGACAAGCATCATGATCTTATAGATGCCAACGGAGCCGCTCCGCTTAATGCGGTGCGATCAGCTGCATTACAGATGCTCAAAGATATGAAGTTGCCTAAAGAGGGTGCCGACAACTATGAGAACTGCGATTTGGAGGAGATGTTTGCTCCAGATTATGGACTGAACATTGCAAAACTTGATATCGACGTTAATCCTCAGGCAACGTTTCGCTGCGATGTGCCTATGCTTTCCACTTCACTTTTCATGCTTGTCAATGATACTTTTGCTGCTACAGCAGGTGCTTTTGAATCTATTCCTGAAGGGGTGGAAGTTGGGAGTCTGAGAAAGTTTGCTGCTGATCATCCCGGGCAGATTGCAGAATATTATGGTAAATTAGCTGATCTTAAGAATCCTATTGTTGCTCTTAATACTCTCCTTGCGCAAGATGGCTTCTATCTGCGTGTGAAGAAAGGAGTGAAAGTTGAGAAGCCTATTCAACTTGTAAACATACTTGAGAACGGCATGCCGCTGATGGCTGTGCGTCGTCTGCTGATAATTGTTGAAGAAGATGCCGAAGCAACACTTCTTGTGTGCGACCATACGCAGAATCCGGATCTTAAATTCCTTTCTCTTGAGACAGTGGAAATACATGTGGGCAATAACGCTTCGTTTGATTATTACAACCTTGAGGAATCAACGGAGAAAACTTCGCGTGCATCTGCATTGTATCTTTGTCAAGACGCGGGGAGTCATGTCTCTATAGATGGTCTGACTTTGTTCAATGGCACAACCCGTAACGAATACTATACGTCTTTCAACGGAGAGGATGCCGAGCTCCATCTCTATGGCATGGGCATAGAGGATGCGCATAGAAAAGTCTCGACCTATTCGCGTATTGACCATTCATCACCGCGTTGCGTATCCAACGAACTGTTTAAATTCACACTTGATGATGAAGCCAAGGGTGCTTTCACGGGAAGAATTTATGTTGCTCCCGGCGCCGTGAAAACCGAGGCATATCAGTCTAACCGCAACCTTGTGGGGAGTAATGAAGCCCAGATGACAAGTAGACCGGAGCTTGAGATATACAATGATGATGTGAAGTGTTCGCATGGCACAGCCATTGGTCAGCTCAATGAGATGCAGATGTTTTATATGCGTACTCGCGGTCTTGATGAGGCTACGGCTCGCCTTCTGCTTAAACAGGCATTCATGGCTGACATCATTGACCGTATCCGCGTTGAGGCATTGCGCGATCGGTTGCGCCTAATGACGGAACGTAGGTTTGCCGGCGAGAGTTCGGCATGTGCGTCGTGTTCCCGTTGCGGTAAATAAGCAGTAATGATTGATAGCCCTGTGACGTAAGTATAATTGATATGAGTTTTGATATAGAAAGAATCAGAGAGCAGTTTCCTATTCTTCAGAGAACAGTTGGAGGGAAAAGGCTTATATATCTCGATAACACGGCGACTTCTCAGACACCGGCATTGGTTGTTGACAACATAACTTCGCTTTATGAGCATACAAAAGCTAATGTGCATCGGGGTGTGCATACGTTGTCGCAGGAAGCTACCGACCTTCAGGAACAAACGCGCCGCAAAGTCAAGGATTATATAAATGCCGAAAGCATCGAAGAAGTCATCTTTACACGTGGCACAACGGAGGGTATAAACCTTGTAGCTTCATCTTTCGGAGATCGTTTTCGAGACGGCGACGAAATTATCCTCACCGTAATGGAGCATCATGCCAACATCGTTCCTTGGCAGCTTCTTCAGCGTCACAAGGATATAAAGCTCCGTGTGGTAGATGTGAACGATAAAGGTGAACTTGATCTTGAGCAATACAAGGCATATTTCAACGACCGCACAGTTCTTGCCACATTTACCCATATCAGTAATGTTCTCGGCACAGTGAATCCCGTAAAAGAGATGATTCGGATTGCTCATGAGCATGGCGTTCCCGCAATGGTTGACGGAGCGCAGGCGTCACCCCATTTTAAGATAGACGTTAATGACCTTGATTGCGATTTTTATGCATTCTCATCCCATAAGATGTATGGACCAACAGGTGTAGGTGTTCTCTATGGTCGACGGTCACTTCTTGAATCCATGCCGCCATATCAAGGAGGCGGGGAGATGATAAAGCATGTAAGTTTCAAAGGTACCACATTTGCTGACCTTCCCTTTAAATTTGAGGCAGGAACGCCTGACTTCATAGATATTGCGGCTTTCTCCAAGGCTCTTGATTTTCTTAATGAAACAGGACTTGACAGCATTCGTACGCACGAAGAGGAATTGCTTAGATATACTACCCATCGTTTGCTTGAAATTCCTGGTATCAAGATATATGGGGAGGCACCCGAAAAAGCAGCCGTGATTTCATTTAATGTCGGAGATGTCCATAACTATGATATTGGCCTCTTGCTTGATAAACTCGGGGTGGCAGTCCGCACAGGTCATCACTGTGCTCAGCCCCTTATGGAGAGATTTGGCATTCCGGGTACAGTAAGAGCCTCCTTTGCGGCATACAACACACAAGAGGAGGCTGATATCTTTATTGCCGCGCTGAAGCGCGTGGCGGCTATGTTTTGATCGTTGCTATTATTTTTTTTCGTCGGCGAACTTGTTGGGGAATTTGAAGTGTTGGCGGGGATGTGTCATCGCCCATATCACAAGGAATACGCCTAAAAGAATAAAAGGTATGCTGAGCATTTGTCCAAGGTTCATGCCGTAGGTTGCAATCATTTCATATTCCGACTGAACCTGCACATTCTTCACATATTCGATGAGGAAGCGGGGGAGGAATATACCGATAAAGAATACACCCGTGATCAGCCAGGGGCGCTCTTCCGCATTCTTTTTCCAATACATCCACATCAATAAACCAAACAGAAGGAAATAGCAGAGGGCTTCATAGATCTGCGTGGGGTGCGCCGGCACGGATTCTCCGTTACGAAGGAATACGAATCCCCATGGCAGGTCGGTGGGACCACCGTATATTTCACTGTTCATAAGATTTCCAAGACGGATGAGTCCGCCGACAAGGGCAATTGCTATCACGATCTTGTCGAAAACCCATGAAGCAGGTTTCTTGGAAACAAACCAAGAAAAGAGGAAAAGGGCTACTATATTGGCAATCGTGCCTCCATGGCTTGCAAGTCCTCCTTCCCATATTTTGAATATCTCGGCGGGGTGTTGTGAATAATATCCCCATTCATAAAAGAAAACGTGTCCAAGGCGCGAGCCGACAATTGTTGCGATTACGACATAAATCAACAATGTCCCAAGCCATTTTTCAGGAGCTCCTTCGTGGCGGAACATTTTAGCCACGAGCCAATAACCGATGGTGAATCCGATTGCGAACATCAGTCCATACCATCTCACTGAGATTGGACCGAGAGAGAAAAGGATCGGATTAGCATTCCAATATATTATGTTTAGCATTTTATTGGGGTTTTAGGTTTTAGGCTTTAGGTCTTAGGTTTCTTTGGCAAAGTTTATAATGCCTAATGCCTAAAACCTAACGCCTCAAATTATTTTCTTCGTTTGCCGAGGAGGTCGCGGAGACCATCCATGTCGAAAGTCAGCGTGAAACGCAAGGTCTGGTCAAGGGGAGAACTCTGCGCCGTTGCGAGCATATATGATGCATCGAGCTGCACCACATTAAGAGAGAACCCGGCTCCGAAAGCGAAATAGCTTCTGCCTCCCTTATTGGCATGCTCGTAATTATATCCTGCACGCACAAAAAATTGTTGGTTGTAGGCGTATTCAGCGCCAAAACTCACTCCAATTTCCTGAAGCTCTTCCTTGATGCCGCCGGGTGCATCCGTAAAACTTTTGAAGATACCCGTGATTGGAGACATTGTCTCCCATTTGTCAAGAGCGTCCTCATATTCCTGTTGCCCTTCAGGAGTCGAAGTGTCATAATCTTTCTGACGAGGTTTGGTCGGAACAAGCAGTTTATTCAGATCGAGTCCGAATGCAAGGGTGTTGTAATCAGCAAGCGGAAACATGAAGTTAGCTCCAAGGCGGAGATTGGTAGGCAGGAATGCATTGGATGCGCCATGATCGTAACTTACCTTCGTACCGATATTGGATATGTCAAAACCCCACGAGAACTGACATTCACTGCGTCCGATCATTGGATAAGTTGTAAAATATCCCGAAAGATCAACGGAGAATGCCGATGCAGCGGTGTTGGATTCTCCGGTTTGGGTGTCATTATATGACAGGTCAGAAAGTATATATCGTAACACCACTCCCATTGAGAATTTTTCCGAAAGCTTGCGTGAATATCCGAGATCGATTGCAAACTCATAGGGGTTGATGGTCTGCACGTTCCCTTCGCTTTCATATCCGCTGGTGGTTACCTCACCGAGAGAAAAATATCGCAGAGAGGCGCTGAAAGCCTGGTTATCACCGCTTCCCGGTTTCCAGTATCCGGCAAGATTGGCAAGAAAGATGTCATTGACAATCTTTCTGAGCCAGGGAGTATATGACAGTGACAATCCTCCGGTGGAATAACCAAAAGCGTATTTTGAAGGGTTCCAGAACTGAGAGTTCATATCCGGATCAGTGGCGGCTCCAAGATTACCCAATGAGCTGCCTCTGGCATCAGGTGCAATGGAGAGGGTGGTGACACCGGTGTTCACAGGGTTGAACTCGTTGTCTTTTATGTCATTTTGCGCACTGACAGCTGCGCCTCCAAGAAGAAGCGCTGTCAGAATTGACACTATTTTATATTTCATTTTCATCCTAATTGTTAAACTCGATTTTAACGCTTTTATTGCAATATTGCAAAATTAGCCCATTCCGAATATTTTGTAGAAACGGATCCCTCTGTAGAGCGAACCCTTATGCGGTATAGACCAGGTGAAACTTTGTTCCCTTTTGAATCGCGGCAATCCCAAGTAATGGATGTGAATGCACCGATACGGCTCATTACAGTTTCGCCATTTGTATTGCGGATTTCATACTCCAGCGAGCCGGGATTATCATCGCCTTCGACACATATTTCGATATCATCAACCACAGCTTTAGAAGAGAGAATAAGGGAAAGAGGCGCTTTGCGGGGTTCTTTGACAAATTCAATTTCAGTAGTGACGTTGTTGCCTGCGATGTCTCTTGCAGTCACCGAGTAGGTATGCTTTCCGTCAGCAAGATCATAAATATCCGTATAGCCGGAAAATGTTTTGCCGGAATTGCCATCCTCATCATATGTTTCAGTCATCATAGAGGAAGGTCTGCCATCAAGGGTTACGGCATATGCGGATGGAGAAAGCGGGAGTGATGTTTCATCTGATGCTTCCACAATAACAATCTGACGGTTGTTGTCGTATGTCGCATTTACGACAGGTGCTACGATGTCAATCTGTGTGTTTTCAGATGGAGCACTTGTAATGGATATGGTTGCAGCGCCCGATCCTCCGAGCCATCTTGACTTGTCGAATACGCCGGCGTGGAGTTTCAGATTTTGATCCGTAAAGGCAGTGCTCTCTTTGGGGATAACCATGGAAACAGAGAACTTACCGGATTCAACGTCCGCTTCCGCGGCTGTGATCAGGTTGGTGTCGTATGTAACATCAAGGGTATAATATACAGTTGTCGTTTCTCCGTTTGTCGTCACTTTTACCGGAGTTGTGCCCGTGTGGGTAACGTAGTCTTTTGATCTTAGCGTTATTGCAGGCTCCATAAGTTTAAGCACAACCTTGCCGTTGAATGAATTGTCGGGATTGCCATTCTTGTCCGTAATGGCACCGTCTATTATAATCTTTTCACCTGGCGAAGCGGAAAAGTCTGACATCTTGACCATTCTCAGCGGTGACGGTATTTTCAAAGCAGGGTCTCCGGCAAGGACAAATGTAAGAGAGTTTGCGGAAGATGCGTTTGATTTGGCTTTTGCATATACCTCTCCTATTGTAGGAGAGACATCGGTATTTGCCGGCTTTAGCCATCCGTCAAGTATTCTCTTGCCAAGATCATAATTTTGGTTTGACCATGCCGTGCGTGTGCTGACAATAGCTCCTGCCATCCCTCTTTCGGAATCGAGCACAATAGTTTCTCCAAGACCGCGGGCACGGATGTCGGGCAGAGAAAAGTCACATCCGCCCATATACATGAACCCGAGATGACTGTTTTTGAGACTGACAGCTTCGGAAGTGGTGAAAAAGTTCTTGTCCTGTCCCAGCATAGCGCGACCTCCATGTCCAAACCAGACAGAGAATATTTTCCCGTTTTCAAGTGTTTGGGTAAACATGCGCTGAGCGTCTTTATTCCCGTAAGCATCCACAGCTATTGTCGTATGCGCTATGCCGCTAATTCCAGTGTAATTACGTATAAGGTTTCCGTAATCTTCAGCCTGCTTGTCGTGAGTGTGATTGTCGTGTAATCCGCCTACTGTCAGAGTTTCGTTTACCCTCCAAGCCTGGGTGTCGTCTGAAAGATACTCCTCTATCTTGCGGATGGCGCGTTCGCATTCATTGTCTGTTTCGCATGACAGCAATCCAACACCAACATTCATTATATTTGTGTATAATCTCTCTTCGTCAATCTCATCTATTATGATTCCATAGAAGTCATATCCCGGACTTGCCGCGCGTCCGGGAGTTACGGTTGCTTGTTGTAGACCGATAATACGATCAAATTTTGTTTCTCCCTCTATTTCGCGTCGAAGGTTTCTGTCGCTTGGTCCTAAGAGAAGAATGTTCTTGAGTCTGCTTCCTTTTGAATCATACAGCATTCTTGCAATAGCGCGGTATGCCATAGGATCCGGTGTACCTGATGAGAATTCATTATAGATTTCTTCAGGAGTGGCAACTGCCACCTTGATGTTTTCGTAATCGCGGTGTAGACCGGCGATACGTTCGGCAAAAGAACGGAAGCGCGGCACCGTGATTATAAGCAGCTCGGCACCTTCTTCCTTCAATGCATGCAGATTTATATTCTCTACTTTTTCCCAACTTTTGATTTCAAGCTGTTTTACATTGGGATCATATATGATTGCTGATGTGCTTGGGGAAGACGCCGTGAATCCGGTAATCATGGGATTACTTTCATTGCGTTTGCCGCGTTTGATGGCTCCTGGGTCAGTGACATCAAGGAACCGAAGTCCGCTGCCGAGCTGACAACTGTAGCTCTGGTTAGCTGTTAATGAGAATGAGTATTGTTCTGCCGCCTTCCCCTTTAGATCTGATTCATCTGGAAGTTTTTTCTGATAGGAGAGAAGCCAGTAATCAAGATTCAGGAAGTCAGGATCACTTCCTGTGGCTGTAATGCTCAGGGTCATATTGTCTGACTCCTGGAGGTTGTAGGTGAGAGGTAATGTTAAAGGGCAGTTATAGAATACATCGTTGTTGCCTTTTGCCCTGTTTATTGAAACAGGTTGGTCGGCATTGCTGATTTCTATGTTGCCGGATACTGATGACCCAGGGGATGTGTAGAGTCTGCACATGAGTCTGCCAGTACCTGATACGAGCCAAGGTGATGGAACTGTCCAGCTTAGGGTGGATTTCCCGTCAAGGAAACTCTCTCCCCAGAAAAGCTGTCCGGTGCCTGTTGAGTTTTGTTCCAGATCGGCTTCATGATATATATATCCCCAGCCGGTATTTAGTAGAGAACCATTCCCGTCATACTGAGATTCGGCTGCAAGCAGAGGCGTGTCTATATCTGACAGAAAATAATAGGCCGTATTGGAATATAGGTTAGGTGTGCCCCGTTTGAAAAGAGGTGCACTTTTTGCTTCAAATTGTATGTCTTCAACACCTTTGCCGTAGAAATACAGAGATTCGTTTTCATGGATCACGGCAATCTTATCTATGTCGTCAGTGTAGGGTATTCCTTCCTTGGCAGATGTGAAATTCACGGAAAGAAGTCCGCCTCCCTTTCCGTAAACACCAACTTCAGCAGGGTTCTCAAATCCCATTTCGCGAAGCGTTGAATATGGTATCTGGTATAGGCCAGTAGATTCAATCTCAACTTTTATCCATTTCCCCGTTGCGAGTTTTGACTCATTCCGGAATGTATATTCCCCTTTTGCCGTTAAAGAGGTCAGCATTCCGAGGCATAAAAGTGATAATGCAATTATTCGCTTTGTTTTCATTTGATTCTGATTTCAAGTAGTTTGTCGGAGTCAATTTCAGCATAGAGATTCTGCCCGGGTTTAAGTCTGATTCCGGTTTCATCTCCTGTGAGAAGTATGATGTCTCCCATCTTGAGTATGTTGTTTTCACTTACAAGTGAAATTATTTTGTCAACGTCTGATTTAAATCCGTCGCGAGATATTTCGCGTGTACAATCTCCGATATGGAAGAATATCCCCTTTGCCGTGTCTATGTTTTCTATCGGTCTGAAATCACCGAGCATGCAGCAGCGGTCGAATGATATTGCCTTGTCCCATGGCAATCCTTTTGCCCGCAGTTCAGAAAGTATATTTTCCGCTCTTACAGTAGCAGCAAGAGTTACTTGCGCATAATATCTGTGGGCGAATTTTGGCGCGATGGATTTTCCGAGTCTGTCGATTCGTATCGCTAAAGAGGGATATAATCGGAACTCGGTGTCAAAATCCGGAACAAAAAAAGGGTTGTCAGAACGAATCACAGTCGAGTCCTGAAGCATATACCAGTTGATTTCTTGTTCAGGAACGTCACTGTATCTTCCGATAATATTGAATATTTTCATTTCTAACGATGTGCAGAGGTCAATTTCTTGAATGTCTTTCTTCAAGACGGTTGAATATAAGTGCGAGGTGAGCGTATATCGATGTGTTTGCCATCACTACTCCTTCAGCGACCTTAACCCTGTAAGGAGAGAAATTCCAGATTGCTTTGATACCGGCACCTATCGCTATGTCGGCACACTCTTGCGCCGATTGCGCAGGCACTGTCAATATGCCGATTGAAGCGGGATTTTCTTCCATCACCTCATAGATTTTGTCGATATGATATATTGGTACACCAAGGTCCGTGCGTGAGATAATTTCAGGATTTACATCAAAACCAGCCACAATCTCAAGACCATAATTCGAGAGTCCCGAGTCACGGATCAGTGCTTTCCCAAGACTCCCGGTGCCGATAACGTATGCCTTGTGGGAGCGAGTGAAGCCAAGAAAGTCAGACAATGCTTCCACAAGGGCATTGACTTCATATCCGATTCTTGTTTTGCCATTTATATTGAGGAAAGACAAATCTTTAGCAATCTGGGAGGCATCGATGCTCAATGCGCGTGAAATCTGAGTAGAACTCACATTCTCAACGCCACTGGCTTTAAGAATCTCCACATATGCGAGATACCACGGAAGCCTTCTAAGTGTAGGCTCCGGCAATATAAGATTATTATCTTCGTTCATAATCATAATTTTAAACAGCATTTTTACTGTGCGGTCACAGCAAGCTTTTTGGTTTGAGAGCTGTACATTCCATCAGGAGTCTCAACCGTTGCGCGATAGAGATATATGCCTCTTGCCACGCGTCGTCCTGCTTCGTCTTTAAGATCCCATCGTGTCTGTATGCCGCCTTGCATATCACTGAGTATCGAATCGTCGGAACTCCATACCCTTCTACCTGATAATTCAAAGACTTCCAGGCGGCATTTCATCTTTGTGTTGGGCTGATCCACAGCCACAGAGAAGACCACGCTTGTAGAGGCGGGGTTCACGTCGGTGGCAAGGTTGCGGATCACAGGATCCTTGATGGCACCGACACTGAATGTCAAAGATTTTGATGACGCATTGTTTGCATTGTCGTATACGGTAAGTTTTATTGTATGTTCACCAGATACGAGATCGGTGACTGGATATGCGATATATCCTCCGAGAGGATTCTCCGGATCCGGAGTATAATACATATAGACGTCATCGAAGATTTTGTCTCCGTCGAGAGTAATCGACATCTTATGGCCGATACCCGCTTCGGAAACATTGATACCCGACTCGTCGCTGAATGAAGCATGAACCACAGGATTGGCATTGACCATCATCCCTTCCGTGAAATCCGGATAGTTAAGATACATTGTCTTTATTTCCGGACCTTTTGTGTCAGGTGTCTCCACTTCCTCATAACCGTAGACATATAAAGATTCGGTAGAACCTTGTGCCTCTTTACCTTCATCGCTCCATGCGTAGCCGCATATGCGGGCAGGGCTGTAATTGCCTTCAATCTCTGCCGGCATAAGGAGCGTTGCCTCCCATTGTCCGTTTGCAACTTTTGCAGATACTGAGGCAAGCTTGGTCTGACGGTCATTATACGTCTCAACGGCTCCATCTTTACCATTGCCTAATGTCACCACTGCTTTCTCTGCGTCATAAAGATCAATCATTACAGTGCCGTTGAAATCTCCAATAGTAGCACCATCAGGAGTGGCGACATATCCCTTGAGCCTTACTTTCGAGAGAGCCTTAAGTTCGGGCGTTTCGAGAGAGGTTGTGATGTTGACATCGTTTATACTTTCTATCACCACCTGTCTTGACGGTTTCGGAATGCGCAGTGCCGGATCGGATATAAGGCAATAACGCAGTTTGTTGTCGTCGATATATGAATTCTTTGCTTTTACAAAAACATCCCCGACACGGAAAACTTCGTTGTCAGGATCAGATGTAAGCATCCAGTCTGCCATATAATTGCTGAGAGTGCCGTTTTGCGACATATATACAGTTCGACTTGGACATATTGCTCCTATGAATCCTGCTGTTGGATTTAGAACGAGTTTTTCCGCTCCACTTATATTATCTGCGTCCCATGTGCCAAAAGAGCAGGTGGCTCCATAGTAGAACGTAAGATTCGGATTCGTGAAGGATATTATGTCGTTCCACGTGAGAAGTTTCTCATGCGTCCATGATGTCGGCGAAGCGTGTCCGATATAATTTGTATATATCACGCCCTCGTTGAAGAGTCTCATCATGCGTTCCTTTGCGGCGGGGTAGGTCATGCCAACACTTGAAGATACAAGCGGGTATGCATCGAGATAGACTTTCTCATACTGATAATGGGGCGCGTTGGCGGATAATCTTTTGTAGACATCTTCGGTCTGTTTGAGGTGCAATGCATTGTCTTGGTCATCAGCTATAAGCATCACTCTGTTGCGCCACGCTCCATATGTCGGGTTCTTTATATATTTCTCAAGTTTTGCCGCCATATCTTCCGCTTCCTTGACGCTCGTTACCGGTAGACGTCCGACTGCAACCTGCATCTGCGCGCTTCTAATATTGAAAGTATCTTCATCGGTATCGTCAAGCATTCCGATAATATCGTCAGTGGAGAATGCAGAAGATTCCGAAATGCCTGTAGGCGATTGCCACAAAGGTAAAGGACGGTAACCTGCACCTCGGATTCCTGTCGATACCATCTTTGTGTCATATGATCCGCGTCCTAAAAGAAGACAATAGCGGATGCGGCGTTCGCCACCGCGGTCATGCCACATTTTTAACATCTTGCGGAATGCACCGACATCTGGATGTCCTCCTGAAAATTCATTATAGATGGATTCCGGGGTCAGAACCAATACGTTGAAACCATCGGTTTCCTCATGCAGCTTCGCGATGCGGTTGGCTGCTGAGGCATATTCTGCATATGCCACAATCACCATATCGGGTGTTGGCATGGAATGAATGTCTTGATTCTTAACGATGACGCTCCGTGTGATTGCGCGGCTGATGGCTGCCGGGTTGAAAGCAACATATTCATGATATCCGGATTGCGGAGTGAAATATGCGTTGCTCCCTTCAAGAGAGAAATCAACTTCCATAGCCTTGCATGGGTCTGTTACATCCCAGATTCGAGTCTCAGTCGTGCATCCGCTGATCTCCACGGTCTCTCCGTTGAAAGTATCATAAAAATGCAATTCACCGGAAGACAGGTTGAGGTTGCGGTTATAAAACACTTCTATATGGTCAAGGCGAGCGGTGAAAAGTGCTCCTGAATATGAATAATCTATCAATAACGACAGATTTTCGGAATCAATGTTAAAAGATTTGGTTGTGGATGTTGTTTTTATGAATTCACTGTCGTTGCATCCATCTATCCTGTCGGAAGATGTTGAAGGGAGGCGTGTGCCGTTTGCGGTGATTATCAGGGAAGATGATCCGTTGGTTGTCTTGGCTCCAAAGGTAACTCTTGCCGTCACTTCATCTGATGACATTCCCGGAAGAGAAAAATTGAATTTCTGTGATTTATTTGTGCGGAAGTCTTCGCCGAGGAGCATTCTTCCCTCTTGCGAAGGAGCCTGAATATCGCGTTCGTATGCCTGTCGGGCAGTGAACGATGTGTTCACGTGAGTCCCTTTTATAGGAGATGCCGGTGCTTTTGAAGTTTCCGGTTTCTCTATCTCCCGGTCAGATACAAAATAAAGACTTTCTCCACAATAAGGATTCAAGACGTGACTGTATAGACCATTGGATGTCGGTGTCCATGTCATGTTGTCAACTCCAAAGAAAACGATACCTTTTGGAGTGCGTATGCTGGGAAGCAGAGGAAGATCATCCGGCATATCGGCTGAGAGTGCTTCCCGCACCATTCTGCCTCCCGTGCCGTAAACGTTTACTTTATCTGCGTTTGAGAACCCCATCGCCTTTAGGTCGGAGTTGGAGATAAGTTGCATGCCTGTCGCATTGACCTTGATTTTTACCCAACGTCCTTGCGAAAGTACGGAATTTTGCGCATAGTGCTCAGTGTTAAGAGTATAACCTTGGGTAAAACTTAGTGCAATTGCCATAATTGTGATTATGGCACGTGATATTCTAATATGTTTATAAAACCGTTTCAAAATGTCAATATTTATTCTTTTAAAAAACGGCTTTCAAGGTGTATTATTGCCCTGTGTTTTCGAATTCTTCGCGCGTACCGTTATAGGCGTTTAGATCAACGTCACCCTTGATTCCATTCACTTTCCCGTGATGGTCGTATTGCCAGTATGTCCAGTCGGCATCTATAGGATGTTCGGAGAATGAGCATATCCATAAAGGATATCCAGGAAATGATTCCATCAGGAATTCCTCATATCCGGTTTTGTTTGTGTAGAACGTGACACGATACCCTTTCAAATACAGGTATTCCGCCATTGCCGTGAGTCTTTCCGTAATAAGTTCTTTGTCGATTCCTTCGGGATTGCCTTGCTGCTCCACGTCTACCGCAAGACCAAGGTCGAGCTTACGATTGCCTACTGCTTTGAGAAAATTGATTGCCTGATCCACGCCGTCTTTGTCGAAACGGAAAAAATGATAAGCTCCGGTTTTTATCCCTCCCTTCCTGGCTTTGGTATAGTTTGTCTGAAAGTTTTTATCTCTGAAGTCGGAACCTTCCGAAGCTTTGATAAATACAAATTCATAACCGTCGGCACGCACCTTGCTGAAATCGATATTACCGTTGTGTGATGACACATCAATGCCACGCACTGGATAACGCTCCGGATCGACATAAGGTGGTGTCGTGAGATATTGTTCCCATACCCATATGCAAGAAAAAGCCAGGATCACCACAAGCACAAGAAAGCCGATGGCGGTCCAGATATCTTTCTTTGGAGGGATGCGTATCTTCATTTATGCTGTGATTTTACGTTGACCGGGATATGCCAGGTACTGATTGAATATTACTCCAAAAATTATAAGCGACAATCCGATGTATGAGGAGGAGAGAATCTCTTCACCTACAATAACAGAAATGAAGAAAAGCGAGAGGAAGGGAGCGATATAACACATCTGGTTCACAGTGGCGACATTCGAGGCATTTTTCAGTGCGATACTGAAGAAAAGAAATGGTACTCCCATTTCGAATGCGCCTACATAGACGCTTGCCAATGCTCCTTCAGCAGATGCAAAAGACGCTGGAACCCACACAAGTCCGATCAATAGGTAAAGAGAGCCGAAAAGGAATGAGCCAAAGAGCTTTACGCTTTCGTCAAGATCACCTTTGAGATGTTCATTCGCTATCCAGTAAACAGCCCAGAGCACCGCGCTCGTGAAAGCAAGAAGAAGTCCGAAGATGGAAAGTTCCCCTTCGATGGCGCCACCACCAAGTGATATTACCGCAACGCCGGCAAATGACAGAGCCATGCCGATATATAGACGGGGACGGACTGGTTTATGCATCACCAGCGCTAACAAAATAACCAGGAAAATAGGCCAGCAATAGTTTATCGGTTGTGCCACTTGTGCCGGGAGTTGTTCATAAGCCGAGAAGAGGATCAGATAATAGAGAGTCGGACTGAAAAGTCCGAGTAGAGCCAATGCTCCCCAATCCCGATACTTCATGGTGGTAAACTGGTTCCATTTCTTCTGCAGGGTGATGGCAATAGCGAAGATGACTGTGGCGGTGAGAGCCGCCACAGTCAGCATTTCGTAATGCGAGTAATATGTAAGTGCGGTTTTGAATGCCGCAGCTACAGTTGACCAACTCAACACGGCAGCCGAGGCAGCAAGTATCGCCTTCTGATTTTTGGTCATGGCATAGTTATCTCATTGCTTCTACTTCTTCCGTGGTAAGCGGAATCTTTTTGCCGAGGCGACGTGCTCCATTTGCGGTAATGAGGTAATCCTCTTCGTTGCGGATTCCTCCGAAGTCGCGCCATTTCTGAAGTTCTTCGTAATTGATGAAGTCGTCAAATCTCTTTTCTGCACCCCAGTAATCGATGAGTTCCGGTATGAAATATACACCCGGTTCTATCGTAAGCACGAAACCTTCTTCGAGAGGGCGCGCCAGACGTAATGACTTGCGTCCGAACTGTGTGCTTTTCGGTTTACCCCCGTATCCTACCCATGCTTCGCCAAGATTTTCCATATCATGGACATCCAGTCCCATCATGTGTCCGAGTCCGCAAGGGAAGAACATTGCATGAGCTCCGGCTTTCACCGCCTCTTTAGGATCCCCCTTCATGATTCCGAGTCCTCGCAATCCATCGCATATAACTTCTGCCGCGTGTTCGTAAACTTCAACAAACGGTTTGCCGGGACGCAGGTCGCTCACGGCGGCAAGATGGGAAGCCACCTGAATGTCATAGATGAGTTTCTGACGTTCGGTGAATTTCCTGCCCGCGCAGATGGTGGAGGACATATCTCCGGCATATCCTTCGGCAGTCTCTGCTCCGGCATCAACAAGGAGCATATCGTCCTGTTTGATTATATTGCCGTGATAGTGGTTATGAAGTGTTTCGCCATGCACTGTAGCTATTGTGGGGAACGACAGCGAGCATCCGTTGGCTTGGGCAACCGCCTCAAGAGCCGCGGAAACTTCGTATTCACGCATGCCGACGCGCACGGCACGGGTAGCTTCTATGTGCATGTCGGCAGTCACCCGGCATGCCTTTTCGATTTCCTCGATCTCTTCCGGCTGTTTGTGGTTGCGGAGATCCACCACTGCCTTTATAAGCTCTATGGATGGTTTGTCAGTTCCGGGCATGATGCCAAGAAGTTCAAACAGCCGCAGGCGATGGGTGTCGCGATAGGGTGGCAGATAATGTATGGTCTGCCCGGAGGCTTTTGCTTTGTCGAGATACGGCTTGAGATCTGCTGAAGGGCGAGTATCGGAAACTCCGGCAAGTGCTGCTTTCTCGTGTATTGTCGGTTGGTTGCCCATCCATACGATATGATCGATGGTGAGCTCATCGCCGAAGATTATCTCACGGTCGTTGTCAATGTCGATTATGGCATTGAGTCCGGCATAGGGCTGACCGAAGAAATATAAAAAAGTTGAATCCTGGCGGAACGGATACGTGTTGTCTTCATAATTCACACCACACTCATCGTTGCCGAAAAGAAGAATGAGTCCTGATCCGACAGCATTGCGGAGCTTCTCCCTCCGCTTCACGTAAATTTCCTTCTCAAACATATGTAGTTATTTTTTACAGCTTCTTATGTAAAACAAAAAAGAAACCGAGTATGATGCCTTTATTCAGCAACAGCCGGTTTCTTTCATTGTTGGAGCGGTAGGCGAGGCTCGAACTCGTGACCCTCAGCTTGGGAAGCTGATGCTCTACCAACTGAGCTACTACCGCAGGATATGGATGATCAACGGCAAATGCCGCGTTATCGTTGTGCAAAATTACGTAAAATAGTTTTTTTATCCAAAAACTTTGTGTTAAAAAATCAGGAAATGCATTTGGCGGCTTCCAGCTGGAGAGTGTGGGCGAGATCTTCCACAGATTCTCCGCCAAGAATGGCTGGAGCCACAAGCATCACCTCTTCCGCGATGTTGCCGTCGTCCGACTTGGCGTATTGCAGAAGTTCCGTATCGGTGCTCCAGCAAAGTATGAAGTTGTAGATTATCGACAACATGAGCAAATACCTCACGAGAGCGAAGAATGAGCCTGCTATGCTATCGAGCACACCGCTGTCAAGTCTCCGGAACAGAAGCCGGAGGAATCCTGTGCAGAAGCTGAATATCTCGTAAGCAAAAATATAGATTATTCCCCGAGATAAAATTCCGTAGACATAATTACACTCAGCTCTTGTCCCGATTGAGGGAAGCAACTGTCTGATTCCTTCTTCAACCGGTTCGCAGAATATTCTGGCACACACCACACCGAAACAGAATCCGATGAGCTCTGGAACCTGCCTGAAAAAGCCTTTTCGGTAACCTTTTACAATTCCGAGCGTGGCTACCAGTAGCGCGATGAGATGATAGGTCATTATGGGTGTTTAGCAGCTTTTGAGCAATGCCACAGCATAAGCGGAGATACCTTCTTCGCGTCCGGTGAAGCCAAGTTTTTCGGTTGTGGTGGCTTTTACAGACACATCTGTGACGGGGCATTCAAGTATGCCGGCGAGGGTTTCACGCATTTTCTCAATATGCGGATTGATCTTGGGTCGCTCCGCGCAGATGGTTATGTCAACATTCCCGATTGTGTAATTCCGTTCACGCATCATACGGCATACTTCTGCGAGCAGCTTCTTGCTGTCGGCTCCTTTATATTTTGGATCCGTATCCGGAAAATGATAGCCGATGTCGCGGAGAGCCAGCGCTCCGAGTATGGCATCGCAGAGAGCGTGGATTGCCACGTCGGCGTCGCTATGACCGAGCAACCCGAGCGAATGCTCGAGTTGCACGCCACATAGCCAGAGTTCTCTGCCTTCTACAAGGCGGTGAACATCGTATCCTTGTCCTATTCTCATCCTTTGACTATAGCATCGGTGTCTTCAGCAATCATCATCTCCTCATCTGTGGGGATAACGACTACATGAACCTTTGAATCCTTGCCGGAGATCTCAATCTCTTCGCCGCGAACCTTGTTTGCTTCTGCATTGAACGTAACGCCCATGTATTCGAGCTTCTTGCAGATTTCTTCGCGGGTGCCAATCTGGTTTTCTCCAACACCGCCGGTGAAGACAATGATGTCAACACCGCCAAGCACAGCCGTGTATGCGCCGATATACTTGAGAATACGGTATTCATACATATCCATTGCGAGTTTGGCGCGTCCATTGCCTTCCGCTATGCCTGCCTCGATGTCACGCATGTCATTGGATATTCCCGAAACGCCGAGAACACCGCTCTCTTTGTTGATTATCTTCTGGAGTCCCTCGGCATCAACTCCGCGGCTCTGCATGAGGTATACAAGCGCACCCGGATCGATGTCGCCGACACGTGTTCCCATCATCAGACCCTCTGTGGGTGTGAGTCCCATGGATGTGTCAACGCTCTTTCCGTCAGCAATAGCCGTAATGCTGGCACCATTGCCGATGTGGCATGTTATGATGCGTTGCTTCTCATATGGGAGACCTAAAAATTCACATGCGCGACGCGACACGTAGCGATGACTTGTGCCATGGAAACCATAGCGACGGATGCCGTATTTCTCATAATCCTCATATGGAAGGGCATACATGTATGCTTTAGCGGGCATCGTCTGATGGAAAGCCGTGTCGAACACTGCAACCTGAGGCGTTTCGGGCATCAGCTCTGTCACCGCTTCGATACCGGTTACGTTGGCTGGATTATGCAGGGGTGCCACAGGGTAGCATTCTTTTACTTTTTCGATAACTTCCGGAGTGATGAGCACGGATTTGTTGAAATATTCCATTCCATGCACCACGCGGTGACCAACAGCACCGATTTCGTCAAAGCTCTTTATCACCCCCTTTTCAGGATCCGTAAGAACCTTCATCACCTGTTTGATTGCCTCCTTGTGGTCGGGCATCTCAACGGTTACAGTCTCTTTTGAACCGTCGGAAAGCTTGAATTTAAGGAAAGAATCGGGCAAACCGATTTTCTCTACGCCACCTTCGGCAAGCACAGCCTTGTTTTCGCTGTCGATAAGTTTATATTTAACACTGCTGCTGCCGCAGTTCAATACCAATATCTTCATATTTTAAAGTCCTTTGTCGCCGATGGCTTGGTTACAAGTAACAATTATAGTGTTTACAATATCGTCTACAGTTGCACCGCGTGAGAGATCGTTGACCGGAGCTGCAAGACCCTGGAGGATAGGACCGACCGCACCTGCACCGGCAAGACGCTGAACGAGTTTATATGCAATATTGCCGACTTCAAGCGATGGGAACACGAGAGTGTTGGCGTGGCCGGCAACGGGGCTGCCTGGTGCTTTCATGCTGCCGATCGCAGGCACAATGCTTGCATCGCTCTGAAGTTCTCCGTCTATCTTTAATTCGGGATCCATCTTTTTCGCAAGTTCTGTTGCTTCAATCACCTTGTCAACCCGCTCATGGCTTGCACTTCCCTTTGTGGAGAAACTGCACATTGCCACAACCGGATCAAGTCCTGCGATATATTTTGTTGTTTTTGCTGTTGCGATTGCGATCTCTGCAAGTTCCTTGGCTGTAGGATCCGGCACAACGGCACAATCTGCAAACACGAGCATATGGTCTTCTCCATAAGGCACGTTCTCCGGGAGAAGCATGATGAATGCACCGCTCACAACCGAGATTCCCGGTTTTGTCTTCAATACCTGGAAAGCAGCGCGGAGCACGTGTGATGTCGGACTTAAAGCTCCTGCCACCATTGCATCCGCATCCCCTCTTTTGATCATGAGGCAACCAAGATAAAGGTGGTTGCGAACCACGTTGCGGGCTTCATCGATTGTCATTCCCTTGCTTTTGCGAAGCTGTGCGAAAAGCTCTGCATAAGGTTCGGTTACTTCAACATCGTCAGCATCGACGAATGTGGCGTTTTCAATATGGGGTAGTCCAAGCTCAAAAGCTTTGGCAAGAATCTCGTCGCGTTTCCCAATCAGGATTACGTCGGCGATTCCCTGGGCGATTACTCTCTCTGCAGCCTGAAGTGTGCGGGGCTCAAGAGATTCGGGAAGCACAAGGCGCTGACGGTTTTCCTGCGCCTTCTTTGTAAGCCTTTCGAATAATGTCATGATATATTGATTTAAAAACTACCCCAAAGTTACAAAGATTTTGGCAAAGGAGGAGGAATAACAGGATATTTTTTGAGATAATTTTAGTAACTTTACGCCCGAAATGAGCCACGCGGAGGTTATGCACTGTGCGCGGCACACCTTTTGTATTGTAACAATGCGTATTGTAAAACGTCTATATCTTTTTATATTAAAGAGTTTTCTGCCTCTGTTCGCAATGACTTTCTTCATTGTGCTCTTTATTGTGCTCATGCAGTTTCTCTGGAAATATATCGACGACCTGGTTGGTAAAGGTCTCTCTTTTTCTGTGCTTGGCGAATTGTTCTTTTACGCTGCTGTCACTCTGGTGCCAATGGCGTTGCCTCTTGCCATTCTTCTTGCGAGCTTGATGACTTTCGGCAATCTTGGAGAACGTTCCGAACTTACAGCAATCAAAGCTTCCGGCATATCCTTGCTTCACGTAATGAAGCCCCTTATAATACTCGTGATGGCAATTGCCGTGGGAGCTTTTTTCTTCCAGAACGACATCCTTCCCAAGGCACAGGTTAAAATGTGGACGCTTCTATTCTCTATGAAACAGAAAAGCCCGGAAGTGGAGATTCCCGAGGGTTCGTTCTACGACCAGATCCCCGGGTATAACCTCTATGTAAAGAGCAAGAACCGTGAGACGGGCGTGCTGTATGACGCTATGATTTACGATATTAGCAGAGGAGGCGATAACTCCACCATTCTTCTTGCCGATTCGGCACGTCTTGCATTCACTAAAGATAGTAAATATCTTTATCTTCATCTTTTCACCGGTGAGCAGTTCGAGAACCTGCGCGAACAACGTTCCCTTGACCGTAATGTGCCTTTCCGCAGGGAGTCGTTCGTTGACAAGGAAGTTCTCATACCTTTCGATGCCAACTTCAATCGTCTCGATGAAGGAGGCATGCGTAAGCAATATGTGGGAAAAAATATGGAGGAACTTCGCCAGACCATAGATTCAATCTCGGTACGGGTAGATTCCATCGGCACCGGTTATGCCAACGATCTCAAACGGACATCTTTCTCGGGTGTTGTGCGTTCCAACTATTTCTCAGACATGGAGTCGGCTGATTCCATTGCCGCGGCAAAAGCGTTAGTGCCGGTAAAACCGATGCAGCTCGATTCACTTCTTGCGGCTCTGTCTCCTGCGCAGAAAGGTGATCTTTACAAACAGGCACGCCAACTTACAAGTAACCGGGCAGCGGAACTTGAGTTTCGTGCATTGACAATGTCGGATGAGAAGCGTTCCATTCGCCGTCATGAGATAGAACTTATTAAGAAGTTTACGCTATCCGTGGCATGTATCATTTTCTTCTTTATCGGCGCTCCGTTGGGTGCTATCATCCGTAAGGGCGGACTCGGAACGCCACTTGTGATTTCGGTGTTGCTTTTCCTTTTCTATTACATCATCGACAATACGGGATACAAGATGGCACGCGACGGACGTATTGAAGTCTGGGTAGGAATGTGGCTCTCCACCTCCGTGTTGTTGCCTCTGGGCATCTTTGTGACTTACAAGGCGATGAACGATTCGTCAGTGTTCAACAAAGACCTTTACATCAATCTTATCAACCGCTGGCTTGGACTGAGTGAAAAACGGCATGTTCCGATGAAAGAGGTGATCATAAATGAAGTTTCCAAACGTAGGGAGGAATCCATGCTTGTAAGACTCTATGGAGAGGCGAGAATATGGTTGCGTCGCAATGGCGGCATGATGTCATATTTCGAATACTGGAAGCGTGGATACGCATTGAAAGATATAGAAAGAATCGGGGCACTTGTAGATGAAACGGTAAACTATCTCCATGACTCGCGAGACCTGAAAGTAAATTCCAAGCTCGAACAATTCCCGGTTATCAAGCCTCTATGGATTTATCATCCTACTTCACGCCGTTGGTTACGCCTCACTCTGGAAATTTTCTTCCCTGTTGGAGGATTGATCTATCTCCTGAGCATTCCATATTGCAAAAGACTCGTAAAAGAGTTTGAAGCAGTAGAAAAAACGGCACTTGAAGAAATCCGCATAGTTAATAAACGTTAAAATATATTATGTTCAAAACTATTTCCCCCTTTCTTATGTTTTAAATAATGAAAAGAAAGAAGATAGATTTTTGTTCATTAAGTTTAAGTTCTAACAGGCATGCCTGTTAAAGAAAACGGTCACTCGCGAGAGCGGCCGTTTTTTTGATGTGTCGGCAATTGTGGGCAATCTCTCGAATTTTTTGTAATTTTGCAGTATGAGAACAGAAAAAGAACTTGAAGGGGTGAGCCTGCTGGGAAACCAGGGGGTGAAGTATCCTACTGATTATGATCCGTCTCTGTTGGAGACGTTCGAGAATAAACATCCGGAGAATGAGTATGTGGTAACGTTCGACTGTCCGGAGTTCACTACTCTTTGTCCTAAAACGGGGCAGCCAGACTTCGGACATATCTACATCACATATATTCCTCGAGAACGGATGGTTGAAAGTAAGAGCCTTAAGCTTTATCTATTCAGTTTCCGTAACCATGGAGATTTTCATGAGGATTGCGTGAATATTATAATGAAGGATCTTGCGGCACTGATGGACCCGAAATATATTGAGGTCCGCGGGGTATTCATGCCTCGTGGTGGCATTTCCATCTATCCCTTTGCCAACATGGGTGATGCTGATCATCAGGATCTTGTGCACTCCCGCAAGATCGAGGCTTTAGGGTTTAAAAATTAGGAGTTAGGAGTTAGGAATTAGGAGTTAGGAATTAGGAATTAATAGTATCGAATTCTAAAACCTAAAACCTAAAGCCTAAAGCCTCATTACACATTACACATTTCACATTACACATTTATAAAAGGGTGAAAGATTCTATTATAGTATTATCAGGGGGAATGGATTCGGTCACGCTGCTTCACGACATGAAGGAGCGCATTGCGCTTGCGGTAACATTCGATTATGGTTCGAATCATAATGCACGCGAAATAGAGTGTGCGCGCTGGCAATGCAATCTTTTGGGTGTGGAGCATCTGGTGATTCCATTGAAATTTATGGGTGAGTATTTCGAAAGCTCGTTGCTTTCAGGGGCTGATGCGATTCCAGAAGGTCATTATGCCGATGAGAATATGAAATCGACGGTTGTGCCTTTCCGTAACGGCATCATGCTTTCGGTTGCATGTGGTCTTGCTGAATCAAGAGGATTGAAGCATGTGATGATAGCAAATCATGGTGGAGACCATGCGATATATCCGGATTGTCGTGAGGGCTTTGTGAAAGCCATGTCAGAGGCAATGAAAGAGGGCACATATGATGGAGTCTCCATCATTGCGCCCTATACTAACATTACCAAGGGTGAAATTGCCGTTATAGGCAAGAATCTTGGCGTGGATTACGACCATACTTATTCCTGTTATAAAGGAGGCGAGAAGCCTTGCGGCAAATGTGGCACATGTGTTGAACGTGCAGAGGCTTTGGCTTACGCCTACGGTATATCCAAATAGCGGTGAAGCTGCACTGACAGTGTCCATTTCGGATCTGCCAGAATGCGGCGAACCGTGCTTAGCCGGTTTTGGCGGAACTGCTCTTCATCCGGCACATAGCAAGGCTGAAGATACATTATAGTATCATCACCTCGGCAGGGAAGGTCGAAATAGGGATCGAGATCTTGACCTATGTCAACAACTTTGATTTCGTTGGCATGTTTTACTCTCACAGGTGCATCTCCGGCACCTTCAAATCCCGATTTCGGACTTACAGTTACCCAGTCGATGCCTTCAGGCACAGGGAACGTCCCATTGGTCTCAATGGCTATCTTCTTTCCTGTGGCGCGTTTAAGAAGATGAATGAAATCTTCGTCTATCCACATTGCGGGTTCGCCACCGGACAGCACAACCCAGTCGGCAGAATAAAGATTGATGGCGCGAATTATCGCGTCATCATCCATATATATACCCTCGTCATGGGCTGTGTCGCAAAAAGAGCAGTTAAGATTGCATCCTGAAAAACGGACGAACACTGAAGGATAACCCTCATGATGTCCTTCTCCCTGGAGGGAATAGAATATCTCGTTAATCTTCCTCATATGCAGCCATATTCCCTTCGCTTTCCTGCACCTCGCAACGATAGCATGAAGGAATAGTGTCAACCACCCAGCGGGCGATGTTCTCCGCAGTAGGATTGAAGGGGAGAACATCATTGATCACCCGGTGATCGAGCATGTTCATTATCTTGTTTTTTATCAGAGTAAAATCTGCCACCATGCCGTCAGCGTTAAGCTCACGCGCACGGCATTCCACAATGATTATCCAGTTATGACCATGGAGTTGTGAGCACTTGCTCTCGTAGCTCAGGTCAAGCTGATGAGCTGCACTCACCTCCAGGCGTTTCCTTACATAATACATTATTTGTCGGATTTATCGGCAGTCTTGCGTCCTTTCTTTTTCTCGGCAACCTCAGGTTTCTGAATATCTTCAACCCCGGCAAGTGCAGCATCGATCATAATGCGTCCGCAATACTCGCATACAATAACTTTCTTATGCATGCGGATTTCGAGCTGACGCTGTGGGGGGATACGGTTGAAACATCCACCACATGCATTGCGTTGCACGCTTACGATGCCAAGACCATTGCGGGCATTTTTGCGGATTCGCTTGAATGCTGCGAGTGTATAGTCGTCAATAAGAGGTTCGAGTGCTTTTGCTTTCTCGCGGATAGCTTCTTCTTCCTGACGGGTCTCGGATATGATTTCATCGAGTTCCTTTTTTTTCTGTTCAAGGATATGCTCGTTGTCGGCGAGTTCCTCTTTATCGTGTTCAATCTCAGCAGTCTTAGCTTCGATTTTGGTATGAGCGTCGCGTATATTCTTTTCAGCAAGCTCTATCTCAAGGCTTTCAAATTCCTTCTCCTTCTCAAGATAAGCAAATTCTCGGTTATTGCGCACGTTGTTGATCTGCTCGTCATATTTTGCGATTTTTTCGCGACGCATAACGATCTCCCCCTGCTTTGTCTTGATGAGACTGTTGAGACTTGCTATTTCCTCTTCGTGTTTGGCGATTCGTGTCTGATAACGTACGATTTCATCCTCCCGGTCTTTCACTTCATTGGGAAGCTCGCCGCGCAGAGTTTTGATGCGGTCGATTTCCGAAAGGTATGTTTGCAGTTGATATAGAGCTTTGAGACGCTCTTCCACACTGCGTTCTTTGTCGCTTTTTTTCTCTGTTGCCATATATGGTATGTTTTTTAATTCCTAATTCCTAATTATTAACCATCTACATCACTCCGATAGGATTTGTTTCCATTTCCGAGAAATAAAGGAGACAATCGGGATATTTGTCACGGATGATGCGTGAGAATATCTTGCATGCGCATAATTCGCTTTCATAATGACCGATGTCGGCAATGATGATGTCAAGTCCATAAGCTGTGAAATCGTGATATTTCACATCTCCGGTGATGATTGCGTCAGCACCTGCCTTGACAGCGTCTCCAATCAGTGATGCTCCCGCGCCTCCGCAGAGGGCAACTCTTTTCACCACCAATTGCGGCGACTGCTCTGAAAATCTCAGAGCCTTGACTCCAAAAGTCTCCTTGACTTTACGGAGAAATTCAAGCTTCGGCGTGGGTTTGACGTTTCCGATCACGCCTAATCCAGTGGTGCCTTCGCCATCCTTGGGTTCAAGCACCTGAAGGTCTCGGATGTCGAGCATATGAGCCATCTCATGGCTTACTCCCTCCCATGCCGAATCAAGATTTGTATGGGCGGAATAGATCGCTATGTTGTTGCGAATGGCTTTCACCACAATCCTTTCGATTGCCGTGCGGCCTGTTATCTCTTTCAAACCGTGAAAAATCAGCGGATGATGTGTGATTACAAGGTTGCATTGTCGCTGGATGGCTTCGTCAAGAATCTCTTCCGTGATGTCAAGACACAGCAACGCGGCGGTGACCCCCATTTGAGGATCACCAACCTGAAGACCTGTGTTGTCATAACTTTCCTGCAGCGACTTGGGAGCAAACTCCTCAATAGCTGCGGCTATATCGGAAACTTTCACCATCTTCTTTGCCTTTATGGCCTCCAGTATGTCGAGTGGAGTTGACAAGAGTTATAATTAATGTTTAATGTGAAATGTTGAATGTTTAATGGGTGATGTTATTTGCGGGGTGCCAGCTGAAGCTGAAGCTCATCGAGCTGAGCCTGATCGATTGGTGATGGCGACTCATTCATCACATCGCGACCTGAGTTGTTTTTCGGGAATGCGATGACATCGCGGATGGTGTCGAGACCTGCGAGAATCGACACGAATCGGTCGAAGCCGAGGGCAAGACCTCCGTGAGGTGGTGCCCCATATTTGAATGCATTCATTAAGAATCCAAACTGTTCGTGTGCGCGTTCTGGCGTGAAGCCGAGGAGTTCAAACATCTCGTCCTGAAGAGCTGCATCGTGGATACGTATTGATCCGCCGCCAAGCTCTGTCCCGTTAACCACTATGTCGTAAGCCGTAGCGCGCACTTTGCCTGTATCTGTCTTCAACATCGGGATATCCTCCGGATTCGGAGAGGTAAAGGGATGATGCATCGCGTAGTAACGCTGCGTTTCCTCGTCCCATTCGAAGAGCGGGAAGTCAATAACCCAAAGAGGTGCGAACACGTTCTTGTCGCGGAGTCCGAGGCGGTTACCGAGTTCAAGACGCAATTCGCAAAGCTGTTTGCGTGTCTTCATCGCTTCACCTGTCATCACGAGCAGCAGGTCGCCTGCTTCGGCACCCGCCTTTTTGCCCCATGCGCGAAGTTCATCTTCGCTATAGAATTTGCCGACAGAGCTCTTGATGGATCCGTCAGCTTCGAATTTAACATATATGAGACCCTTGGCTCCAACCTGCGGACGCTTTACAAACTCCGTAAGCTCGTCGAGCTGTTTGCGTGAATAGTTTGCGCATCCCTTGGCAACGATGCCGACTGTGAGTTCTGCGTCATCGATCACGCTGAAACCTTTTCCTTTCGCAACATCGTTGAGTTCCACAAACTCCATGCCGAAGCGGATATCCGGCTTGTCGGAACCATAGCGTTGCATTGCGTCAGCCCATGTGATGCGAGGGAACGGCTCCGTGAAATCGATTCCTTTCACATATTTGAAGATGTGTTTCACAAGACCTTCGAATGTCTGGATAACATCCTCCTGCTCTACAAAACTCATCTCACAGTCGATCTGAGTAAACTCCGGCTGACGGTCGGCGCGAAGGTCTTCATCGCGGAAACATTTGGCAATCTGGAAATAGCGGTCGTAGCCACTCACCATGAGGAGCTGCTTGAAAAGCTGCGGGCTCTGGGGAAGGGCGTAGAATTCTCCAGGATTCATGCGAGAAGGCACCACAAAGTCACGGGCTCCTTCCGGCGTGGATTTCACAAGTATAGGGGTCTCGATCTCCAGGAATCCCTGTGCGTCAAGATAACGGCGTATCTCGAATGCCATCTTGTGGCGGAGTTCGAGATTGCGGCGCACGCATGGCCGACGGAGGTCAAGATATCTGTATTTCATGCGGAGGTCATCACCACCATCGGTATTGTCTTCAATAGTGAAAGGGGGGATCTCACTGCGATTGAGGATCTTGATGCTGTCAGCAATTACCTCGATATCGCCGGTAGGCAGGTTGGCGTTTTTAGAGCTGCGCTCCTCTACTTTCCCTGTTACCTGCACCACGAATTCACGTCCGAGTGCATTTGCCGCTTCAGTGAGTTCGCGGTCAATCTCATTGTTGAAAACCACCTGGGTGATGCCGTAGCGGTCGCGGACATCCACGAATGTCATGCCGCCCATTTTGCGGGTGCGTTGCACCCAGCCGGCGAGTGTCACGCTCTGTCCGGCATCGGCGAGGCGAAGTTCGCCGCATGTTCTGTTTCTATACATTTTTAGCTAAAATGTTATCTTCAGTCTAAAGCACAAGTACTTATCGACCAAGTTAAAAAGCTTTTTCCTGATAATCTGCTGCAGAAAATGCACACACTGCTGCATACATAATCCGCTTCAAATATGCAAAATTAGCAAAAAAACATCGCTTTGTCAATACTTTAGTCAAAAAAGAGGATGAAAAAACTTATCCTACGTATGTCTCGAGGATCGACACGGTGCCCGAAGGAATAATGGATACGCCTTTTGCGCTGGCTGGGATGAGGATGGTTTCACCTTGTTTGACTGATGTGGATCCTTGTTCGCTGCGTATTTCGGCTTCTCCTGCCGTGATGATAAGCACCACGAACGAATCGTTTTCACGGTAGTCGCGCATCAGTTCATGGTCGGCAGTCAGAAGATTCGTGGTGAAGAAGGGGCAACGCACCAGATTCACCGGAACATTCTCCAGGGCGATATAATCCACCGGATTGCCATCCGTGTCGTTGAAATTTACGGCTTCTTTGGCGAGCACTGTGTGGAGTTCGCGTTCATTGCCGTTTTTGTCTTTGCGATGATAATCATAAAGGCGATAGGTTGCATCTGATGTCTGTTGAATCTCAGCCACGAAGGCTCCTTTCCCTATGGCGTGTACACGTCGCGCCGGAATAAAATAGGTGTCACCTGGTTTTATCTCTACGAAATTGAGCACATCCTCTATCTCTCCTGTTTCAACAAGCCTTTCGTAGTCTGCCGGATCGACAGGGTTGCGGAAACCATTGGCAAGTTTTGCTCCTTTTTCGGCATCAAGCACGAACCACATCTCTGTCTTGCCGTTTGGCATCCCGTATTTCTGTGCCATTGCATCGTCGGGATGCACCTGCACTGAGAGGTCCTCGCGGGCATCTATGAATTTTATGAGTAGCGGAAAACGGTTGCCGAATTTCTCATAATTCTTATGACCCATCAATGACGCTCCATATTTGTCGATGATCTGAGGTAGGGACAGTCCCGCGTCAGAACCCTCTGCAACGATCGATTCGTCACCATCCACGCCTGAGAGTTCCCAGCTTTCTCCAACATTATGAAGGTCTGTGTTGATTCCTTTGTAAGGAGCGATTCTTTCACCGCCCCAGATAGTAGATTTCAAAATTGGATTAAATTTCCACATATTTTTTACCCGTTGATTGTTATAATTATACTTAGTCAACTTTCGCAAGAGAAAAGTTGAAGTTTATAAGTTTATCGCTTTGCTCGCAGTTTATAAGTTTATTTGTTTGCTGCGAAGAGTTTGCTGCAGAATAAATGTCGTATTCAATTTTGGTCGCGTCATATAAACTTTTAAACTTATAAACTCATAAACTTTAAGTTGAAGCTTGCGAAACTTAAATTATTATACATATGAAAGACATACTTGATGCTGAAGAGAGAAAAGATTTGCCGGATAATGTTTTTGGACTTCCGGAACGTCGCGAATATCCTATGCCCGATGCTACCCATGTGCGCGCGGCGGAGGCTTATTTCCGTTATTGCCCTGAGGAGCTGAAACCGGAGCTTGCACGCAATATTCTGCGTTTTGCAGAGAAATATGGCGTTGACATCAAGTCTCCGACTATTCTTTCGTTTGCAGGAGAGTGATTGCAAAATCAAGAATGGCGTCGTGTCCGGCGGCAAGCTCCATATCCGAGCAATGAATCTCGCACCCCGGTGAGGGATCGATACCGAATTCTGTGGTGTGGTCGTCTTTGTCATTTATCGGACATGCTGAGAACCTCACTGACCAGCCGTTGGGGAGTTCAGAGGAGAAGGGGAGACCTCCCCCTCCTCCTGTACGTGCCCCAACGATACGGACATTGGGTAGTGTTTTCATCACAGCCACAAAGTCATTGGCAGCGGAGAAACACGACCTGTTGGTAAGCACCAATATCGGTTTATTCAGATATTTCACTTTTTTTGATGGATCGGCAGCTTCGTATTCGATCGGATAAGGATCGGAGAAAGCGTTGTGCGCCGGTCCTGTTTTATGGCGTATGTATCCGCCGAGGGTTTTCTCCGTGATGAATCTTCCAACAAGGGTCTCTATATTAGTAAGGAGTCCGCCACCATTGTTGCGAATGTCGATTATCAGACCCTTTGAGTCATGAAGAATCGCCAGGATGTAGTCGAGACTTGTCGGACTGATGCCCGATGAAAAGGAAGGATAATACATATAGCCGATGTCTTCCGTGAGCATCTTGTATGATATTCCCGAGGTCTGCATGTAGTCGAAGCCCAGGTAATACTGTTGAAGAGTGCGCAGATTGAAATCCTGTGGATAGTCGCTCCACCATTTGCGGTAATAGCTCGTATTGAAACGGGAGGAGAGATTGACATGTCCATCCTCCAGTTCATCAAGGAGGCGGGAGCAGATATCGAAGAGCTCCAGCATCTTTGTGTCAGGTTTTACTTCCGCGCGATACTGACGGCACAATTCATCCCAGTCGATATCCTTCTCAGCAAAGAAACAGTATCTTTCGCTGACCACATTCGCCAGCGCATCAAAATTCCCATACGGATCATCCTGATACTCCGGCACCTCATGACAAGCTGTTATGATGAGCGATAAGATCAATATACCCCATGTTTTATATTTCATACACTTATATATTTTTTCATTCAGCTTGATACGAAATATTTAAACACAGAGGCACAGAGGAACAGAGTTTTATATCTTCTATGTCTGCATCAATATATGGCACAGAGAAATCGCAAGCGATTTGGGCAGAGCCACTGAGTTAGATGCATTACTCTCAGCGTATTTCGCGACGTGCTCTGTGCCTCTGTCAGGAGTTTACGACCTCTGAGCCGTGGCACTTAAACTCTGTTCCTCTGTGCCTCTGTGTTTTTATAATTGTATCAAATTCATAGTCTCATGTATTTTATTCAATTACTCCGTTTATAATTGATTGTGCTATCAATAGAGGGGGGAGTTGATGGCGGCGCGGCGTTTGATGCCGAGTCCGTGAGGGATTATGCCGATAACGAAGGTGTGGGTGTGGAGCCGGGTGCTGAGGGAATTTGCCCATGAGGAGTTATAGTCATAGCGGTAACCTATCTCCATCGCAGTGCGCCCGAAATCGAGTTTGAGCGAGAGAAGGTTGTCGATGCAGAATCTGTTTCCCCACCAGCCGCAATGCGCCAGCCCTTTTTTGTTTCCAAGCCATATCTCGTAATATGTCTCGCCATATTCCGGAGCGAAGAAACATCCGAGCGAAGGAAGCCTTATCTCGTCACTGAGCACCATCGGCAGTTTGCCGATCTTGAATCTCCATGACAAAGAAGCGTTGATGTCGAGCGATGCCGAGGCAAGAGCAGTCACCGGATTGTTGCCATTGCGTGTAAGATACAGACATCCTCCCGAGATATCGAGAGAACCTCCGGCGGTGACCTGAAGAGAATAGGGGAGGCGTTTGCGCCATTGCATGCCCCAGGCGAACATCCCGTCGAAGCCTATCATTGAGGCTGTGCGTGCCGGGTTCTTGTAGTCGCGCATGTATCCGGTGGCATTAAATTGCATTACGAGAGATTCTGGCGCCCATTGCGAAGCCTTGCTCCATTGTCCGGACATTCCTATAACCGTGCCATCATAGCGCAGGGGCGATAGATAGGTGGATAGGGCTGTGCCTCCTCCGATCTCCAGCCGATACTCCTGGAGCACCGGTCGAGGCAATTCCTCCGCTCCTGCCAAAAGCGAGAATGTGGAGATGAGAGCCGTTATTAGATACCTTGTCATATGTTTTTTAATCAAAAATCAAAAAGTGATGGCTGCTGCGGAATCTCCGGTTGATCGGATTGCAGGCGATCTTCCGGTTCTTCGTTGTCTTCCTGAGTTTCAGGATCTGTTTCAGCTTCTGTCGGCACCTCCGGTTCTTCCGGGAACCTGGTAGGTTCGAGTTCGGATATCTCTGCGATATTATAGGTGGAAATTCGCTTCCCTTTAGCCTTGAAACTTTTGACTCCGATGAAATCCTCTGTCTCGATTTCCAGCGCAGGTCTCACTGCGTCGGCTCCTCCGAACACCACTTCGAGTCGGGCATATGGCGTATCGGTGAGTAGTATTATGCTCGATTCCGGTTCGCTTCCCACGAAACGTTGCGGTTTTGCCGAAACTTCAAATTCAAAACGCTTGAGGTAGGGATAACCTAACGACGCATCATTTAGCGCGAGGGTCCACACTTTGTGCGGGTCGAACTTCTCGATGCGGAGAATATTGTCGTCGTAATGGTTCGTGTCGGAATATGTTGATGTGAAAAATTCTCCCGTCTTCGTTATTATGAGCACTTTGTCATCTCCCTGGAAGATTCCGAGGCTTTCGCCGCGCCCATCGTAGTTGAGTCTGAGAACATCCCTGTCAAACCATACCTCCCTGCCGCCAAGGGTGCTTGATCCGCGGCGTTCGAGCGAAACGCTCTTTATCTGATACTTGGTGACGAGGTTGCCCAGCGACTCTTTACCCTTCACCGCCAATTCGGAGAAATTTACATAAATTTCGAGGTTGCGCGGACGGCGTCCCGTATCGTTGGCTTCATCCTTAAGCGAAACCCTTACGGTTTCAGCCTCACCGTTAGGGTTGCATGTCAGCCATTCGATGCGTGAACCGTCAACGCCCTTGGTGATGTTATACTCTTTGTCGCGCGTCAGACCGGTGATGTAGAAACGCTTCATGTAGGCATTGCCGCGTTTCCCGTTGCGGTAGATAACGTTGTATATGGTGCGTTTGTCTCCTTTCTTGAATACTCCTAAATGTATCACCTTTTTGCCGACATATAATTTTTCCTGCACGCGCACGATCTTATACGTGCCATCGCGGTATATAACAAGGATGTCGTCAATATCAGAGCATGTGAATTTGAATTCCTTGTCTTTCAATCCTGTGCCGATGAAACCACCCTCCGCATCGTAGTAGAAACGCTTGTTAGCTTCCGCAACCTTCGTAGCTTCAATAGAGTCGAAACTGCGAATCACTGTCCGTCGCGGGAAATTCTCGCCATACTTCTCCTTAAGATGCAGATACCATTTTTCTGTAAACTCCACGATATGTTCGAGGTCGTATTCCAGCCGGGCAATCTCTTCGTCAAGGCGCGCGATCTTCTCATCGGCTTTTTGAGAGTTGAATTTAAGGATGCGAGCCATCTTGATTTCCCAGAGTTTGATAAGGTCATCGTCTGTGACGGGGCGGAAGAATGAAGGCTTGAACGGCTCCATCAGTTCGTCAACCCTGCGTATGGCAGCTTCCATGTCGCGCGATTGCTCCACCTTCTCATCTTTATACATCCTTTCCTCTATGAAAATCTTTTCGAGGGAAGAGAACATTTGCTGTTCGCGGGTCTCGCCGAGTTTGATATCGAGTTCCTGACGCAGCATTTCCTGGGTATGGTCTACAGAATAACGGAGCAGGTCGGAGACAGTAAGGAATTCCGGCTTGCGGTCGCGGATCACACAACAGTTGGGAGAGATGGAAACTTCGCAATCAGTAAAGGCGTACAAGGCATCTATGGCTTTGTCGGAAGATGTGCCCGGAATGAGATGTACGATGATCTCGGCTGTGGCGGAAGTATTGTCATCTACCTTGCGAATCTTTATCTTCCCTTTCTCCATCGCTCCTAAAATCGAGGAAATAAGGGTAGCTGTTGTTTTGCCGAAGGGGAGTTCGGTGATGCATAGTGTTTTATTGTCAATCTTTTCAATCTTCGCGCGCACTTTTACCGATCCGCCTCGGCCGCCATCGTTATATTTCGATACGTCAAGAAGTCCTCCGGTCTGGAAATCCGGCAGCAGGCGGAACGGTCGGTCGTGGAGATATTCCACGGCGGCGTCAATGATCTCATTGAAATTGTGAGGAAGAATTTTTGAAGATAGACCCACTGCGATACCCTCCACACCCTGCGCGAGAAGTAATGGGAATTTCATAGGGAGGGTTACGGGTTCTTTCTTGCGACCGTCGTAAGATAGCGTCCATTCCGTAATTTTGGGGCTGAAAGCTGTCTCGATGGCGAATTCAGAGAGTCGCGCCTCGATATAACGGGGTGCAGCAGCGGAATCGCCGGTCAGAATGTTTCCCCAGTTACCCTGTGTGTCTACAAGCAATTCCTTCTGTCCTAACTGAACCAAGGCATCACCGATTGATGCATCGCCATGTGGATGATACTGCATGGTGTTGCCCACGATGTTCGCCACCTTATTGAAGCGACCGTCATCGAGTGTTGACATTGAGTGGAGTATGCGTCGCTGCACGGGTTTCAGACCATCCTCGATATGAGGGACGGCGCGCTCCAGAATAACATAGCTCGCATATTCGAGATACCAGTCGCGAAACATCCCAGAGAGCACGGTCTTCTTCTCCGTTGGTGAGGGATTTGCGTTATCATTGTTGCTGGCAGTCACATCCGATCGGAGGCTTTCATTGGAATCAAAGGAGTCGTTGTATTCAGACATAAGGGTGTTACGAGAATGTTAAATTTCTAATTTTATGTGTAAAGTTAACAAATTTTTTATAAAAAGTGTCTATATTTGCATCAGAAATTCGCTTTAGGCATTAGGCGTTAGGCGTTAGGCATTAGGCGTTAGGCGTTAGGCATTAGGCGTTAGGCGTTAGGCGTTAGGCTTTAGGCATTAGGCGTTAGGCGTTAGGCTTTAGGCATTAGGCGTTAGGCATTAGGCGTTAGGCTTTAGGTATTAGGAATTAGGAATTAGGAATGAGGAATTAATAGGGTCGGATTCTAAAGCCTAAAACCTAAAACCTCATAAAATTGCACATTAAAAATTACACATTAAACATTATATAAGATGTATTACATTACCCTTAACAACCAGACAATTGGTCCGATGAGTGCGGATCAGATGATGGCTTACCCGGTAAGCCAGGACACACCCGTAAGCCGTGATGGCGGCGCATGGCAGCCTCTTTACACCTATCCGGAACTTATGGAGCGCTATCAGCGTAGCGGAAAGGCAGCAGCCGGAGATGTGGAGATCTCTTCCAAGAAAACACTCTGTGGCATTATGGCGATAATTCTTGGAGGTCTCGGTGTTCAATATTTTGTGCTCGGAAGAGTAGGTGCCGGATTTCTGACCATACTTCTGACGGTGATTACCTGTGGACTCTGGGAGATTGTAACGTTGATCCAGGGTATCATGATGCTCTGCATGACCGATGCCGACTTCAAGCGCAAATACATCGACTCCACTTCCACTTTCCCCCTGTTTTAATAAGTCAACTCTGGCAAGCCAAGAGTTGAAGTTTATAAGTTTAATCGCGCAGAGCGCAGTTTATAAGTTTATTTGTTTGATGCGAATAAATAAAAACTCAATCATATTTGCGGCATGCGCAGTTTATGAGTTTATTGGTTTGCCACGATATTAGTACAGAGTTAAAACCGAGTCGAACCATATAAACTCATAAACTTTAAGTTGAAACTTGTGAGACTTAAATTAAAGGTATTATGGATTTGTTTTCTTTTGAACAATTGACAGCCTATCAATTTTCAAGGAAGTTGGTTGTAAAGACCTACAAGTTGATTGAAAAATTCCCTCATGAAGAGAGATATGCACTGGCTTCTCAATTGATGAGAGCAATTGTGTCTGTTCCTTCAAATATAGCTGAGGGAAATGGTCGTAAATCGTTTAAAGAAAAAATACATTTTCTTGAGTTTGCCTATGGTTCTTTATTAGAGTCTTTCTGCCAATTACAACTTGCAGCAGATTTGGGTTATATCTCTGATGAAGATTTAGATGTTATCAGAAATAGTTACTTTGAATTGTCGAGGATAATTAATGGTTTATCTAAATCTTATGAATCGAAATTGAATGATAAAAAAGATTCTAACCAATAATTTGTTAAAGTTGGGTAGCATATAGGTTTTTCGAAGTTTATAGTTTTAATTGCGTAGTATGCAGTTGATAAGTTTATTGCTCGCGGCTAAATAATTAGTATATAAAGTCTAAATAACCGTGCTATAAATCCAAGTCGAATCAGATAAACTTTTAAACTTATAAACTCATAAACTTTAAGTTGAAGCTTCGAAACTTAAATTAATAAATTTAACTTAAAATTTACGTTTCGAAACATTTTTTGTGTAAAAATTTGCACCAAACGAAATTTTGATATAAATTTACGCAAAATTTAACACCTGTTAGTGCATTTTATATTTCAAAGTAAACTCTAAATTAGAGATTTGTGCATGTAATATACACTGAATTAAGATGTTGTAATTTTGAAACCTTAAATATAAGTAAACAAAACACTAACCTTAGAATAATAATTAATAGCAAATCATGACAAAGAAACTCCTTTGCCTCTTGCAGGCAACTTTGGTGTTGACTTTCGTATCATTGGCTTTTGTTAGCTGCGGAGATGATCCGAAAGAACCTGAAAATCCTAATGGAGGTTCCAACGCCACTGAAATCAAAGTTACCCTCCCTTCGAGTGTTGATGTTGTAAAAGGGGAAGATTGCCGTATCGATGGAGAGAACACACTCCAGACCTCAGATCAGATTTACCTGATACAGGGTGGTGCAATCAAGGCTTGCGCAGTTACAGAGGCAGCCGCCGATCATTTCTGCTTCAAACTTCCAGGCGATTTTGTTGCAGGAACTTACGAACTGAACGTTAAACGCGGTGATCGTCGCGTTAAGATCGGCAACCTGACAATCAATGTCGTGGCTGCCAAAATCGAGATCCAACCTGGCACAACCATCTATGGTATTGTAGAATCGACAGAAGGTCCGATAGCAGGCGTTGTTGTCAGCGACGGCGTTGAAACCACAGTTACTGACGACAAAGGTATTTACCAGTTGAAATCAGGTAAAGAGACCGGATATGTGTTTATATCCGTGCCTTCAGGATATGAATGTCAGCTAAACGGAGTATTCCCCGATCATTACCGCCCTCTTATCTCAGCTGCAAATGTTCCGGAGAATCAGAGCTTTACTCTTAATAAAGTTGATCAGAGCCGTTACAAAGTAATTTTCCTTGGTGATATGCACGTGGCAAATCGCCAAACGAATAATGACTTAGGTCAGTTCCGTAACGTTGCATCTGAAATCAACACGTATGTTAAAGGGCTTCAGGGTGGTCAGAAAGTTTATGGCATCACACTTGGCGACATGACTTGGGACTTATATTGGTATGACCGTCCGTTTGGACCATCGGATTACCACACCACAATTAACGAAGTTCTTTCAGGGTTGCCGATCTATCATACCATCGGTAATCACGACAATGATATGTATGGAATGGGACAGTCGGGAGCCAAGAGGGCATTCTCAAGAAGCGTAGCTCCTCCATATTATTCCTTCAATATCGGAGGCGTGCATTACGTAATGCTCGATAATGTTGATTGTTCCAAATATGTGACTGCAAGCAATAAAACGGATGGCGACAAAAACCGTGACACTCAGGTTGCCGGACAGCTTTATGATCCGCAGTGGTCATGGTTGGCAAAAGATCTTCAGTATGTAGACAAATCAACTCCCATTATGGTTATGATGCACGTGCCAGTATTCGATTGGCATCAGGGAGCGAGCGGTTTCAGCAAGACAATGATCGATGCAGATAAGGTGATCGCTGCATTCGATGGTTACCAGACTGTTCATTATGTTACGGGGCATACACACCGTAGCTATAACGTTGTTCCGGAAGATGCCATCACAGGTGGTCGCAACATCTATGAGCATAACCTTTCCGCCATCTGTTCCGACTGGTGGTGGAGCGGTAACCTCACTTCCGGGTTGCTTCAGAGCTCCGATGGCACTCCTTGCGGTTACGGCGTATGGGATATCACCGGCAAAGACATGAAATGGATTTACAAATGCGCCGGCAAGGATGAAAACTTCCAGTTCCGTTCTTATGACCTTAATAATGTATCCTTCTCAATGGATGACGTGCCCAACCTTAAGAACACGAGCATGCGCAACACATTCGCAAAAATTATCAAAGGATATGATGGCGTAGAGCGCAATGAGGTGCTTATTAATGTATGGCAAATGAATTCACGTTGGACTGTGAACGTAACAACTGCCGATGGCAAAGCTCTTGAAGTGAAAAGGGTTGACGCATATGATCCGGTGCAGATAATGGCTCAGACTGCGAAGCGTTTCAACGGCGATATTAGCAGCCAGCCCATCGGAACAGTGCAGAATCGTCATCACTTCTTTAAGGTGACGGCACCTGACAAAGACACAGATCTTATCATTACCGTGAAAGATGAATTCGGACATGTCTGGACAGAAAACATGCAGCGTCCGAAAGCATTCGACGAAGCTACCTATAGAATCAACATAAAGTAATAACTTGGGGGGAAGTTATTCCCTCCAGGGATTCCACTGGAAAACATATTTTTTACTTACTAATACCTACCTTATGAAACAAGTCAGAAGACTAATTCTTTTGATGGTGTCTGTT
>CABUVO010000020.1 GCA_902495075.1 uncultured Porphyromonadaceae bacterium | reverse complement strand
TAAACGAAAAACAGAGAATGCGAGTGGCTAAGCTTACAGTCAATGTGAAAAAAACTACAGATGAAATCGTGCCAATGGCTTTACTGAACCTACGGAACAACAATATCTGATAGATGAATATTAATGCTGAAAGCAGCCACGCGGACAAGAGGATAATATTCCGGATAGCCATAATCCATTACCCCACTTTCCAAGGCTAAGGGTATATGACGTGCAATAGGTTCCTGAATTTGCAAAATGGTGACCTTGCGGATAGTAATTTTTTCATAATCATAAATCTTAAACAGAATAACAAATCGAATCAATTATAAATGTGATATTCTTGCCGCCAAAACAGAACCGCCAAATAACCTTCTATCATTCAGATGATTCAATACGGCATATAACTCTTAATCTTTTTAGGTTCCCCTAAAAATCACACCGCAAAATTAAACATAAATTCACAAATTACCCCCCCCGATTGTTAAATTTTGTTAATTTATATTAAATATCAAATTTAAAACGTTTGCATTATCATGCATTTAATTTTTCATAGTATGAAGTTGTTTAAACTAATTTATGAAAACCCAATAAAGGTGAAAAAAAATTTAAATCACATCATTCACACCAATTTTTACTTCCTAATTAGGGTGTTCAGTTTCATATTCCATTTTCAAATCGGAAGTTTAAATTCCGATTTATCGGGCTGAGTTTAATTAAGTAAGAAGTAAAAGGTAATAAGTAAAAAGGAGTAATTGTCGCACCTCAACAATCATATTAAGGATTTACAGCATCGCGGATCCCTCACACCTTGCGGTGTTTCAGGTTGGACGCGGACAGGGCGGATGGCGCGCGGATTCCTTGACATCCATGAAATCATACTCAAAAAGCTTATCGCGGATTCATATGCCCTGCGGCATATGACGGGAGTCGCGGATTGTAGCCGATTGTTGCGGATCATGTCGCCTCGGTATGAGACCGATCCCGGTTAACTGCATTTGCGGATGGATCCGTAACCATCTGCTTCGATCCGCGACTCTCCGTCGGTAGCCGATGGCTGCCGAATCCGCTGTGGCTCAAATTCTGGATTTGGCTCGGCTTGAAAAAATAAATCCGCGTTCAATCCGCCATATCCGCATCTCTCCCGATATGCCACAGACCTGAGGGGAATCCGCGATGCCACATATCAATAGTTTAGAGTCCGATTTACCGGGCTGCCTCTGATGAGATAAAAGGTTATAGGGAATAGGGTAAAGGTGAATTGGCATGACTCTAATGTGAGTATCAAGACGTAGCTGGTTGTGGGTGCCGGGCTCCGGCTTGTTCGCAACTGCAGCACAAACAAAGGATAAAATTCCTCTTCCTTGCCGCGAGGCTGCAGTTGCGAGCAACAGCAGCTACGGTCTGAGGCACCGTTCGATGCAAAAATTTTGAGCCATGCCAATTTATCCCTTTTACCTGTTCCCTTTTACTTTTTACCTTATCGAACACAGTTCGATAAACGCGGATTTATTGGTAGTAATTTGGAACATGAAACTGAACACCCTACCTCCTAATAAAAATTCAATCCGAATGAGAGTTGCAGATAATTCTCATATAAACTTATCCTATAATCATTTTTGTTTTTCTTGGCAACACCGAAAGAGTTTGTCAAAGCCTGATTCCAACTAAGAGAAATCTCATATTTCCGATAATTAACACCTACTCCGACACGCCAATCAAGATTCATCCGATTAAAGCTATCGCCAGTGTTAAAAGTTTTTGCCTTATATAAAGATTTTGAGTATGAATCTGGAACGATATTATTATCAACCGTGATATGATAATACATTGTAAAACCGAGATCAAACACAGGACCGGTAAACACAGACATGCTTACATCTGGCGTAAAATCAAAATGATAGCCAATACTAATGGGTATTCTCATACCTGTTTTTCTTATTGTTCGATCCGTAATTTTTACATCATGATAATACGCATATGGAATATAACTATCAATTGCATCTTCCGAAATAAGCATATTATTATAATAGAGACTCAACCCCGGTTCCAGATATAGATTTGCAACAAGTGGGAAATTATAAATGCCACCAATGCTTAATCCCACAAAAGGCTCATATTCACACATGGATCTTGAAATTTTTCCATCGGGAGTTGAAACTCGTGATTTACTCGGCACTGTAAGATCCAAAGAAGCTCTTACTCCCCAATATCCCTCATTATCAGGATTATTAAATATACTTTGTGCTTCAACGCCAAAAGCAGAAACAACCACCAGCAACAATGCAAATATCTTTTTCATATTCCTATGGGGTTAGAGTTCGAATATAAACAGGTCTATAGTCTCAAAACTAATATTTAAATTAATATTTCCCAAAGATAAATCAAATTCTCGAATTTTCCATCCCTTTCTTATTTTATTTCTATCTATTTCTATCCATCATTCCTGCCACATTCATATCCAATTTATCACTATTCCCCAAATCTCTGTTTATCGAACTGTGTTCGATAAGGTAAAAAGTAAAAGGGAACAGGTAAGAAGGATGAATTGGCATGACTCTAACGTGAGCGTCAAGTCGTAGCTGCTGTTGCTCGCAACTGCAGCCTCGCGGCAAGGAAGAGGAATTATATCCTTTGTTTGTGCTGCAGTTGCGAGCAAGCCGGAGCCCGACACCCACAAGCAGTCTACGACTGGAGGCACCGTTCGATACAAATTTGTCAAACGTGCTTCACCGATTACCATCATAAAATCAAAACGCTAAGAAGCGAAGAATAAAAGCTTTTGATATAATAGCTTAAAATGTTGCGATACAACAATTTAAACACAGAAACTCAGAGGAACAGAGCGTTTAATTAATGTTCAATGTGTAATTGGAAGGCACGGAGGCATCTGGCGATGCTGACAGAGGCACAAAGTTAGAGACTCCATCCGAGACCACCTTCAGTAAAGCACAAAAGTTAGAGTCGATTTCGCGACAACCCTCGAAGAGGGCAATTAGTTATAACCCCATATCGGTTAAGCACTTATAAAATAGTGCTTAACCGGTATGGGGTAACACAAACCGCGTCACTGCGGTCTCGAAGAGATCGATTAATTTCCGTGACAAGCTCAGCGACTTGGCAGGAGCGAAGCGACCTTGTGGAAATTCAAATCAAACTTCGCACCTTAGCACCTTAGCGTCCGTATAATTAAGCTGACTCTAATTGTTTGAGGCGCGCCAATTCACCTTTACCCTATTCCCTATAACCTTTCACCTTGCCGCGCAGCGCCCGATAAATCGAAATTTAAAGAGGGAACATATCGAATTGCCCATAACACAAAAAACAGGGCGCATGAATTTGCGTCCTGTTTTGTGCATTTATTAGTTTGGCGTTTTATGAGACAAAACCGGTTATTCTTTTGGTTCGGTCTTTTTTGCTGCTTTCTTGGCGGCTGGTTTCTTTTCAGTTGCGGGTTTCTTCGCCGCTGCCTTTTTGACGGGAGCTTTCTTGGCAGGTTTCTCTTCTACAACTACTAACTCTTCGCGATTCTCCATGTCTGTGCGCAGAGATGTTACTTCCTTCTTCAGGGAGTTAATCTCGTCTGCCTGATTACGGATCGTGAGAAGCAGTGAGTTAAGTTCCTCGTTATCGATTGATTCGGGATACTGTTCTTCTACACGAACCAGGAAGTCGGCAAGAACATTCATATAATTGGTGAATGCTGCAAACGGTGAGTCATACGGACTGAAAGCGGCATGCGATGCACCATCAGCCATGTTCTTTGTGCTCATGTAGTAGAAATGGTCACTACTCTGCAGATATTCCCAATCCTGTTTCAAGCGGCGGTCATTGCAAAGGCTTACACGCTCTGCCACTGCATAGAGCTTACGCAATGCCTCTCTCTGAAGCTCGTTACCTTTCCATGCAGACACGTCACGCGCCTCATCTATACCAGAAATCGGATAAGGTATGGAAAGTTCATCAACCGGTTTCAGTTTTGCAACAGCCTCGGAAGGTGTGGTAAACTGAATTCCTTTCTCCTTACCGAACATCGGAAGAGCCTTCATGAACTCAAAGATACCGGTGCCTGCCGGAAGGAAAGTTCCGAATGTATCCATGCTCATCAGAAGATTCACAACCTGCTCCTCTTCTGGCAGAGATGCTATCCAGTTCACATACTTATCGGCTGTCAACGGATATTCATCCCATTCAGGATTGTTGAAGTTCATGGTGACATCTTCTGCAAGCTTGTCGTTGGTGAGAAGAAGCTTCAGGTTGGGAGCGGTAGCAGCGCGATAAACGTAGTTGGGTGACTTCCAGCCCAGGATGTGTTTAGCACCATCAGTGAGAGTGGTCTTGAATCCCATGGAAGCCACAAGCATAGCTATGTCGTCATCATAAATAAGCTCTGTATTTGCAAACACTTTCGGTTTCTGTCCGAAAAGGCGATAGATAAGGTCATCATGAGCCTTCACTTCACGCATAAACTCTTCGGGATCTTCAAGTGAAGCGAGAGAATGGGAATAAGTGCCAGAAAGGAACTCTACACAACCTGTATCAGCAAGCTGACGAAGTTTATCAATACATTCCGGCACATACATCTGAAGCTGCTCGATAGCAATGCCGGAAATACTGATGGAGCATTTAAACTCACCGTTGCTGTTTTTAATCATCTGCAGCAAAGTCTCCGCCATCGGTATGTATGAATTTTGTGCCACTCGGGTGATGATTTCGTCATCTGCAAAATCATCATAATAATAATGATCGTTACCTATGTCAAAAAAACGATAGCGTTTCAGACGATAAGGCTGATGTATCTTGAAATAGAAGCAAACTGACTTCATTTTGAATAATTTTTAATGTGTAATGTGTAATGTGTAATTATGTTTGACAGGTAAAAACTATCTGCGGTTCGCGATAACTTGTTTGTATATGTCGATCACCTTTTTACCTGCCTTCTCCCATGTGATCTGGTGAATTTCCTCGATCCCTTTGTCTCGAAGTTCATTATGGAGTGCCGGATACGATACGAGGGCATGCATAGCATCCGCCATCGCGTCAATATCCCAGTAATCAGTCTTGATTACGTTATCGAGAATCTCAGCACATCCACTCTGCTTCGAAATAATGGAAGGGACTCCCATCTCCATAGCCTCAAGGGGAGAGATTCCGAAGGGTTCCGATACTGATGGCATTACGTAAACATCCGAATCGCGGAACATCTGGTATACCTCTTTCCCTCGAAGGAAACCTGTGAAATGGAAACGGTCGGCGATATTGCGTTTGGCGGCAAGGCGAATCATCGCAGCCTCCATGTCGCCACCACCTGCCATGACAAATCTCACGTGCTTGTTTTTCTGGAGAACCTTTGCAGCTGCCTCCACGAAATATTCCGGTCCCTTCTGCATCGTGATACGTCCCAGGAATGTAATAACCTTATCCTTCCCTTCGCGACGCTTGAGATTCAACAATTCATCACTCAAAGGAATCACGGCATTGTGCACGGTGGTTACCTTTGACGGATCTATACCATACTTCTCAATGACGGTCTTACGCGTAAGGTTCGACACGGTGATAATATGATCCGCATTGTTCATGCCGTCTTTTTCAATTCCGAACACCGTCGGATTCGGCTTGCCGCGCGAACGGTCAAATTCCGAGGCATGCACATGAATCACGAGTGGTTTACCGGTAACATTCTTGGCATGGATTCCTGCCGGATATGTAAGCCAGTCATGGGAATGGATCACATCGCACGGAATTGTCCTGGCAATTACACCAGCCACGATGGAATAATTGTTGATCTCTTCGAGAATATTGTCGGGATAGCGTCCGGAGAACTCGATGCATCCGAGGTCGTTGAGACGCATATAATTGAAATCGGCATAAATATGGTCACGAAGGTCGTAATAAAGCTGAGGATTCATCACATTGCCGATGCGGTTCTGAACATAATCCCAGTTCACATCACGCCATGCCACCGGAGTGTTGCAAGCACCAATGATGTTTGCGAAACCTTTCTCTTCATCGCCCCAGGGTTTGGGAATAACGAAGGAGATCTCCATATCGCCATTGGCATGCATACCCTTTGTCAGACCATAGCTTGCTGTTCCCAATCCTCCAAGGATGTGGGGAGGAAACTCCCATCCAAACATTAATGCTTTCATCTGTTATTCACTTTGAGCGGTTAGAAGTTTTGTCATTTGTTTCACAGTCTTGATCGTGCGCAGTATCTCACCAACATTTTTGGCAGTGCTGACTGCACCACGACCCGTATACGGCGGATTTCCGTCATACATCTCGGAAAGGGAACCGATGCATCCCTCCGTCATCTCGTCTTCATAACCAATGAGCATACGCTCAATAAAAGAGAGTCCGGAAAGTCCAAACACTTTGAAATAGGCATCGGCATAAAATCCGAAGAGCCAGGGACGCGCCGGTCCTAAATGCACGGCATATTCACGCTCTGTAGGATTTCCCACATATGTCGGATTGTAGGCGAAACTCTTAGGGCTGAGCGAGCGGAGTCCCTTTGGGGTGAGAAGCTCACGGGTACAGAGGTCTAGCACGCTCTTGCGCTGACGACGGTCAAGAGGTGAATATTCAAGACCTATTGCAATAGCCAGGTTCGGACGCACCTCAAGATCTGTATAACTGCCGTTGACATAATCATAGAGATAGCCGTAATCATTGAGGAAGGTGTCAATAAACGAACCCTTGATCTTGTTTGCAAGCTCGTTGAGTTCTGCCACATATGCCTCTTCTCCTTTTTCATCCTCATAAAGAGATATCAGGAATTTGACAGCATTATACCACAATGCATTAAACTCAAGAATAAATCCGGTCCGGGGAATGATTGGCTTGCCATTAATTGAAGCGGAAAGCCAAGTCACCGGCGAATTCTGCCCGTTTGATGACACGAGCCCGTTATGGTTAAGCTTGAGATTCCGTATTCTTTCCCCCCTCACATCCTCTACAAGTCGGCGAACAGCCTCGCCATAACGCTTACGGCATTCGTTGGAATCTGCATGTCTGCGGAACTGCTGGATTGCCCATATTGTCCACAGCGGAATATCCGGAAGATCGATCTCACCGATAGTGGGATCTTTCTCTCCTTTGTCAATATATTTAAACAATGCTTTAAGGAATGTGTCGAGTATTTCGAAATAATCATCCTCATGATTGATGGCAAGCGTACACCCCGGCAATGCCATGACCTCATCTCTTGCTCTTACATTGTACCACGGATACCCCGCCATTATGTATGTGCCATGTTCGTTTTTAAGATAGAACTGTTTGGCAGAATTTTTCAGACAATTGAAAAAACTTGTGCGACATGTTCGCGTTTTGAGCTCATCCTCGTAAGTTTTCTCGAATGTCTTTGGCTTACATTCGTAAGTTGAAGCAGAGAAGATTATTGTCTCCCCTTTCTTTATAGGTAATTCAAAATATCCCGGCACCCATAAGTCCTCTTTATATGGGATTCCCCTCACTTTATCTTTATTATATTCGATACCCTTATACCAGTGACCGTCGTTTACCCATTCAACAGGTTTGTTGAACTGCATGAAGAGTTCAGGATATCCATCATAAAGACATGTTGAGATTCCATTCTCTATCGGCTTTATATCTTTATTGATAGCTGTGTTTTCTACACAAAGATCATTTGCATTGCGGAACGCAAGGAATGGGCGGAAACGCAATGTTGTTGGAGAGTGTGCTTCAACCAAGGTATATTTAATAAGAATCCTGTTCTCATGCGAAATAAACACCTTCTCCTTGGTCAATACAACTCCTCCCACGCGGAAGGTCATTACGGGAACATTGTCGCAGTTAAATTCACGAATGTACTTGTGACCATTGGGGCTGAATACATTGTCGCCATACTGATGGAGTCCGAGATTAAACGATGCTCCGTGTTGGATCACCGATTCATCGAGCGAAGACAGAAGCACATGCGCCTTGTCATCCATCTCCGGAATCGGAATCACCAGCAAGCCATGCTGCTTGCGGGTGTTGCAACCCACGATGGTGGTACAATGATAGGCCCCCGACTTGTTGGTGCGCAGCATCTCTTTGGGAAGACTCTGCTCCAAGTTGATCATAAGGTTCTTGTCAAATTTAAGATAGCTCATGACATAATTGATTATGCGGGTTATAATTTTCTTTAGTTTCGGTCAATGCCATAGTTATCATCGAAGCCGAGGAGGGTAATGCCAGGGTGATAAATCAGATAGTGCACCGTTGTGTTACAAAGTTACTTCATACTTATAACAATTGCAACGTTTAATAGTATGTTTAATAATATAATTTCACAACTTGCAACATTTTTTCAATCCTTTGCTTCAATATAACAAGCGGGAGCAAGTTCAGGCTTGCTCCCGCTTGTCATATTAGAAATCAGATAGCGTAAATATCATTGTCAACCTATCACCGCGTTCACGCAGTATTCATAAATGCAAGGCACGATACCTGCAAATATGATACCGGCAACACAGATCCAGAGGGCGATCTTCTCGCCGCAGGCACTCTTGAAACTGTCGATCTTGGCATCACCCTGTTTGATCCAGATTGCCTTTACAACCAACAGATAGTAGTAGAGTGAGATGATTGTATTGATCAATGCGATCAGCACAAGCATGTAGAGAGCCATCGAGCCGGTAGAAGTAACGGCGGTGAAGATAAGTATCTTGCTGAAGAAACCGGCAAACGGAGGAATACCTGCAAGAGAGAACATTGCCAATGTCATGGCGAATGAGAGCCAAGGATTGGTCTTGTGAAGTCCGTCGTAATCATCCATCAGGAGCTTGCCACTGTTGTTCTCTATGCTTGATATCACTGCAAAAGCACCGAGGTTGCTGACGATGTATACAAAGATATAGAACATCATTGATGCCAAACCGATGCCGCCTGCCATAACGCCAAGCATTATGTATCCCGCCTGAGAGATTGAGGAGAACGCCATGAAGCGTTTCATGTTCTTCTGACGGATGGCGAAAAGGTTACCGACAGTTATCGTTGCTATAATCACGGCATACATCATCCATTCCCACATGTGATCGAACAGAGGACCAAACGCATGAACGAAAATCACGAAGAATGCAAACGCCGCAGCTCCTTTGGAAATAACCGAAAGATAGCTTGTGATTGCTGTAGGTGCGCCCTGATATACATCAGCAGTCCAAAGATGAAACGGAACAAGCGAAAGCTTGAAACCGATACCTGCAATCATGAATGCAATAGCAGCAATTAGAAGGCCGCTGTATTCGCCTGCAATTACATTCTGACGGATATCATCGAAATAAAGTGATCCGCCTGAGAAGGCATATACAAACGAAAGACCCATGAGCAGAATTGCAGAGGAGAAGACTGCGGTCAGAATATATTTCGCAGCAGCCTCGTGACTCTCATAATGTTTTTTATTGAATGCCACAAGTGCGGCAAGTGGCAGCGATGCAGATTCGAGACCTATTATGAAAAGGAGGAAATGGCGCGCGGAAATCATGAGATACATTCCGAAGAGAGTTACGAGAAGAAGTTCGTAGAACTCCCCTTTGCGGACAGCCACTTCATCGCTTTCAACCCATTTTGCAGACTGAAGGAATACGATAAACACTCCGACATTAAGAATAGCCTTCATTGCTTTGCATGCCGAATCATTGACATACATGCCGCTGAACACTTCCATATCGCACGAGGGAAGAATCCAGATGGCTATCGTTGCCAATCCGAAGAGCACCGTGGTGAGCGGAGTGAGGAAGCGCTTGGAGCCGTCTCCGGAGAAAGTGTCGAAAAGAAACACCACCAGGAAAAGACCCAGAATTATTAGCTCGGGCAACATTGCCCCAAATTGTGAATAATCCATTGTTATTGTTGTGCTTTACTCTGTTTCTAAAAGTTTTGAGATCACGTTGCCTGTCAGATAGCGTTCTGAAGCGCGTTAATGATCGGGGCAAAACTATGTTGGATTGTCTCGTTGATCCAGTTGGGGAAGAAGCCGATTCCTGCGAGACACACGATAAGTGTAACTGTGGAAAGACGCTCCCACCAGCTTGCATCCGTAAGTTTCAGATGATGCTCATCTTGAACGGGTCCAAGAACAAGCTTACCTACTACACGGAGAATATATACAGCTGTAATCACGATTGACGTTGTGGCAGCTATCACGAAAATGCGATGGAAAAGATCGTTATTTTCGAAGGCTCCGAAGAAGATTGTCATCTCGGCTACGAAACCTGACATACCGGGCAGACCAAGCGATGCGAAACCGGCTATCATATAGCAGACACCAAGATAAGGCATTATCTTCATCAAACCTCCCATCTCACGGATATCGCGGGTATGGGTTCTTCCGTAAATCATACCGATAAGGGCGAAGAAGAGTGCAGTCATAAGACCGTGAGAAAGCATCTGAAGGATACCACCGGTCATCGCTGTGGTGTTAAGCATAAGGATTGCAAAAAGCACCATTCCACAGTGTGACACTGATGAATAAGCGTTGATGTATTTAAGGTCTGTCTGAACACATGCGGAGAAGGCACCGTAAACAACACTGATACCCGTAAGGATGATAAAGATCCACGCAAGTTCCTGCGCTGCCTGTGGGCAAAGGAAGATAGCGATGCGGAAGCATCCGTAACCTCCAAGCTTCATAAGAACGCCGGCATGAAGCATCGACACTGCTGTCGGTGCGCATGCGTGACCGTCAGGACTCCAGGTGTGGAAGGGGAACATCGCACCCAACACACCGAATCCAACAAATGTGAAGCAGAAGAGAAGACGTTGCCAGCTTGGATCGATAGCATTGTTATGTGAGATCTCAAGAATGTTCCAGGTGAGCTGTCCGCCTTCGGGAGCGCTGTGCCAGAAGATTCCGAGAAGACCGAGCATAAGGAAAGCCGAGCCACCCATAAGCATGAGGGTAAGCTTCATTGCCGAATACTCCTTACGTCCCGTGCCCCATACTCCGATAAGCAGATACATCGGGATAAGCGCCACCTCGTAGAACATGAACATCGTGAACATGTCGATTGAGATGAAGAATCCGAACACACCTGTTGACAGGAGGCAGAACCAAAGGAAGAAGTTCATCGGCAGCGGATCGATTTTCCAGGAAGCGAATGTGCCGGCAAAAACGATGATTGCAGAAAGAAGCAACATCAACACTGAGATGCCGTCAACACCGACTGCGAGATGTATGTTAAGCGGAGCATACCACATCCAGCTGCCCGTATAGAGCATTTCGGATGTGTCTCCGGCTGCGCGGAGCGCAAGGAAGTCAACTACAAGCCAGATCGCCATGGCGAGCAAGACTGTAGAACCTGTCACCATCACGGCGCGGATTGCCTTCATATTGCTATTGCCGCAACATGCCAGGCCAGCCATCATGATGACCGGGACTATTACAAACCAGATTAAGATATTTCCAAACATGATTTTATTAATATTTGCAATGCGATATGAAGTTAATTATAACAGGCAGATCCATGTGATTGCCGCCAGAAGAAGAGCGCCGAAGAAATACCACAGCACATATGTCTGCACACTTCCGTTCTGCATACCCTTGATCTTGACTGAGAGGAACTGAGTCATAGCTGCAAGTCCGTTCATTGTGCCGTCGATGATATGACGGTCAAACCATGCGATCGCACGGCAAATGCCGTTGAATATGATCTTATGGGTGACAAACATATAAATCTCGTCCCAATAGAAACGGCGGTTGGCAGCTTGCCAAAGACCGGGGAATGCCGCTTTCATGCGGGCAGGCTTGTCATTCTTCTTGAGATACAACCAGCCGGCAAATGCGATTGCGATAAGAGCCACCACGATACTTGTGATTGCAACCTGCATCTCGATATGGATATGATAAGGAGCGCGGTTCCAAGTCACAAATTCTCCGAAAGGTATAAAACCTGCAAACACGCTTATCGTTGCGAGTATGATAAGAGGCAAAGACATCTGCCAGGGTGCATCGTGAGGACGGTGCTCTTTATAATGAGGATTCTCTTCCCACCAGAACACTCGGAAATACATGCGGAACATATAGAATGCAGTCAGACCTGCAACCATTGTCATCCATGCGCCCCAGATCCAGTTGTTGGCATACATTGCCGACAGCATCTCGTCTTTCGACCAAAAACCTGAGAATGGGAAAATACCGGCGATGGCGAGACATCCGATAAGGAATGTCCAATGAGTGATCGGCATATATTTACGCATACCGCCCATCTCGGTATAGTTATTGGAGTGCACAGCATGTATCAGAGCACCGGCTCCAAGGAAGAGAAGCGCCTTGAACATGGCGTGAGTGAACAGATGGAACATTGATGCCATGTATCCGAGACCGTCGTGGAGCTCGGGACGAGCCACACCTAATGATACCATCATGAAAGCAATCTGCGAGATGGTTGAGAAAGCGAGGATACGCTTGATATCTATCTGGCAGCATGCCACTACTGCAGCATAGAATGCCGTGATGGCTCCGACTACGGTGATGAATACCAATGAATCGGGAACGATCAGATAGAGCGGGAAGAAACGGGCAACCAGATAAACACCGGCAACGACCATTGTTGCAGCGTGGATAAGAGCCGAGACTGGTGTCGGACCTTCCATTGCATCGGGAAGCCATATATGGAGAGGCATCATTGCAGATTTACCCATACCTCCCACAAAGATGAGGATCATCGCCCATGTGAGCACTGAACCACCGAGGAACGTAGAACCGATTGTGGAAGCAAGCACATTTGTAGGCTGAGAGTTCAACATAAGGAAATTGAAAGCTGAAGCACCTCCAAGCGGTCCATCTGCCGGAGTCTCTGCTACATAATATGAAAGCACCAGGATACCGATCAACATAAAGAGATCTGCGAAACGAGTAACAATAAATGCTTTCTTGGATGCCGACACTGCTGAAGGAAGTTTATAGAAGAATCCGATCAGCAGATAGGATGAAACACCCACAAGCTCCCAGAAGATATACATCTGGAAAATGTTGGTTGCCACCACAAGACCAAGCATGGAGAACGTGAAGAGCGAAAGGAATGCGTAATAACGCTGGAATCCCGGCTCATGCTCCATATAGCCCCAGCTGTAGAGGTGAACCATAAACGAAATTGTTGTGATCACAATGAGCATCATTGCGCTGATCGGATCCAGAAGGAAACCGATATTCACAACAAGACGCTCAGTGAAAGCAAGCCATGTCACATCGTAGAGCTGCACCTGCTGGCGAATGCCATCTACAATGAATTCAGGATTGCCACTGAAGAAATAAGTGAACGCAACTGTATAAGCCATGGCGAGTAATACGCCGTTCGCACAAATACCCAATGAGCCGGCAAGTTTGCGCGACATCTTGACACCGCCGATTCCCAAGATAAGGAACATCGTGAACGGCAGAGCCAGAATCAGAATTGGAAGTGTAATGTCCATATCTTAGTATTTCATTTTTTTGACACTATTGATATCCGTGTTGCCCACGGCACGATAGATATTCACGATAATCGCGATTGCGATTGCTGTCTCTGCCGCAGCGATTGCGATTGCAAACAGTGTAAACACCATTCCCTCCATTGAGCCGGGGAAGAGATAACGGTTGAAGACCACGAAATTGAGGTCAGCTGAATTGAGCATAAGCTCCAATGAAATCAGCAGCGCGATCATATTCTTGCGGGTTACGAACCCGTAAACACCGGCGGCAAACATTATAACGCTCGGCACAAGATACCATAACATGCTTAAATCCATATCTGTTTATCTTTTACGGGCAACAACTACGCCTCCAATGATACATGCAAGTAATAAAACACTGATAGCCTCAAAAGGAAGCAGATACTGGAACCGGTCTGTGCCTGTAAAAGCGCGTCCGATGTCATGCATCGTTATCTGGTTTCCTGCGTTGATCACCTCCATCAGAGAGGCGCCATGAAGCAGAGGCATGTAGAAGAGAGCAAGCAGCAGAAGCACACATCCTGCCACGGAAATCGTAATTCCCAATGCGCGGCGATGCGACTCCAGCGGAGCAGCCATGTCGCCTGGTTTGCGTGTAAGAAGAATCGCAAACACGAACAGCACCATGATGCCTCCGGCGTAGACTGCAATCTGCACGGCTCCCAGGAACTGGTAGCCAAGCTGGAAATAGATCACCGCTGTGCTGATCAGAACGAACAGCAGATAGGTGGCAGCCCGGAGTATTCTGCGCGACGTGACAGCCATCACTGAAAAGACAGCGATACAGACAGCCACCACGAAATACAAAATTATATTTGCTACTGAATCCATTTATTGTGAAATTTGTTATTCTTTGGTTATAGAGGCGGCAGCTGCCGGAGCCGGTTTGGGAGCGGGAGCCGGATCTGCCGGTTCGGGACGATAATTAAGCTGCTTCACAAGCGCATCGCGGGTGAAAACAGCCTGCTCGAAGTCATTGGAGAATTCCAATGCATCTTGCGGACACGAAGTGACACAAAGCATGCAGAATGTGCAGCTGCCCAGGTCATACATATATTTGTCAAGTTTACGCTTCTTCTTGCCATCGGGAAGCTCCACCATCTTAGTGATCAGATTTATTGTGCCGTTCGGACAATTCATCTGGCAGATTCCGCAGGCAATGCAGCGGTGACGCCCCTCGGCATCATATTTTAGGGTAAGCTCCGCACGGAAACGATCAGCGATCTGCAAAGTTTTCCTATTTTCCGGATATTGCTCCGTGATCTTGGGTGTCACTAACTCTTTTCCGGTAACGCCCATTCCCACAAGCAGACTCTTTACCCCCTGCCCCACTGACGTGAAATATTCTTTTATACTGCCCATGTAGCTTTTAGGTTGGTTCTTTTTTATGAGATTAATTTAATATCTTTTCTGAATCGGTTATCTTTCCACCTGCCCTCCGAGGATATCAAGAAGTTCGGTGGTGATGCTCTGCTGACGAAGCTTGTTATATTCAAGCTGAAGCTCGTCAAAGAGCTTTTTCGCATTGTCGTTTGCACTCTGCATCGCCATCACGCGGGCTGCCTGCTCGGAAGCCCTGTTCTGCACGGTGATTTCCTGCATCGTAGACATTACGAACATTGGCAACACTTCGTTGAATATGCTGTTGGCGTCAGGTTCGAAGATGTAGAGTTTATTATCATCTTCTCCGGCTGACTCCTCTGTCAACATCTTTTCTGTCACGGGAAAGAGTTGCTCTGTAGCAAGTTTCTGACGGCTCATCGACTGGAAGCCCATATACACGGTCTCAACCAGATCAAGATCTCCGTTAAGGAATGCATCGCGAAGTGTTTTCGTGAATTCAGTCACGATCTCCCCTTGCATCTTGGAATCAACGCCTTCGGGAACTTTTACCCCAAGCTGTTCATTCTCAAGATGACGCACAGCCTTTGTCATCTTTTTGCCCACAGGATAAACCTCTACGTAGAGATCATTGCCGTATGCTTGTTTCAGACGGTCGATCTCTATCAAGAGACCCTTGAAGATATTGATGTTGTATGCACCGCAGAGACCATCGTCAGATCCGTAGACAACTATACCGGCACGCTTCACATCTCTCGTCTCTATCAATGGAGAATTGAAATTCTCACCGGTAGAAAGGATATGCCCCATGATAGATTTTATCTGATCCTTGAAAGGCTTGAGACGACGCAGACTCTGCTCCTCCTTATGCACTTTCGCAGAAGATATCATCTTCATGGCGCCGGTGATCTTCTCACTCGATGCGACAGAACCGATGCGTATTTTTAATTCCTTAAGGGTTGCCATTAAATAATTGTTTTAGAAGATTATTTTACAGCGCTCAATGAGTCTGCCACTTCTTTGGCACACTGTGTAAGCTTCTCCGACACGTCGTCGGTAAGTTTTCCTTGACGAAGCTCATCAAGCACCTCCTTCTGGTATTTCATCTGCAACATCTGCAGCAGCTGCTCTTCAAACTCACCTACCTTATCGATAGGCACGTTCTCAAGAAGACCGTTCACACCGCAGAAGATGACAGCGATCTCATTCTCGACAGGCCAGGGATGATACTGTGGCTGGATAAGAAGACGCTGGTTCTTACGACCGGTATCGATAACTTTTGCAGTCACGGGATCGACATCGCCACCGAATTTTGTGAACGATTCCAACTCGCGATACTGAGCCTGTGCAATCTTAAGTGTTCCGGCAACTTTCTTCATAGCTTTCACCTGTGCGTTACCACCCACACGTGATACTGAAATACCTACGTTGATGGCAGGTCTGATACCTTGATTGAAAAGACCTGTCTCAAGGAATATCTGACCGTCGGTAATGGAAATTACGTTAGTCGGGATATATGCGGAAACGTCACCTGCCTGCGTCTCGATAATCGGGAGAGCTGTGAGTGAACCGCCACCCTTCACCATTGGCTTCATAACCTCGGGAAGGTCATTCATATTCTCCACAACTTTCTGGTCACCGATAATCTTTGCTGCACGTTCCAGAAGACGAGAATGAAGATAGAAGATATCACCGGGGTAAGCCTCACGACCGGAAGGACGTTTGAGGATAAGGGAGATCTCACGATAAGCCACAGCTTGCTTTGAAAGGTCATCATAAACAATCAGGGCATCACGTCCCGAATCACGGAAATATTCACCGATTGCAACGCCTGCAAACGGTGCATAATAACGCATTGATGCGGAATCAGATGCATTTGCAGCCACAACTATGGTGTAAGGCATCGCTCCGTATTTTGTAAGCGTGTTCACGATAGAAGCCACAGTTGAAGCTTTCTGACCGATTGCCACATAAATACAATATACAGGCTTACCAGCCTCATAATTCGACTTCTGATTGATGATTGTATCTATCGCGATTGCTGTCTTACCTACCTGACGGTCACCGATGATAAGCTCACGCTGTCCGCGACCGATTGGAATCATGGAGTCAACAGCCTTGATACCAGTCTGAAGCGGCTGAACCACCGGCTGACGGAAAATAACGCCCGGCGCCTTACGCTCCATAGGAAGCGGTATGAGCTTACCCTCGATCGGTCCTTTGCCGTCGATTGGTTCACCAAGCATGTTGATGACACGCCCGAGAAGCCCTTCTCCCACATGGATAGACGCAATCTCTCCCGTGCGCCTTACAGACATGTTCTCGGTTATTGAATTCACTTTGTCGAGAAGCACAACACCGACATTGCTCTCTTCAAGGTTGAGCGCAACGCCTTTCGCACCATTCTCGAACTCCACAAGCTCATTACTTCTCACATTCTCGAGTCCATAGACATGTGCCACGCCGTCGCCGACGCTGAGCACCGTTCCTACTTCTTCAAATTTGACTTTCGAATTGATGTTTTCGAGCTCTTGTTTTAAAACATCTGATATTTCGCTGGGATTGAGCATCTTTTTTAATTGCTACTTAAGAGATTTTGACGTAATTGTTCAAGTTCGCCACTCACAGAGGCATCCATTCTTGTTGAATCCACGTCTATCACGAATCCACCGATCAAATCGGGATCCACTTCCGACGAGTATTCAAACTGTGTATCCTTGAATGAATTCTCAACCACCGCGCACAGCTTCTTCATCTCCGCCTCGGGAAGTTCGACAGCGGTAGTGATTCTAACCTGCGAGATTTTATTCTCCTTGCGGTAGATATCGCGGTAAGCGAGCGCCATAAGGTAGGCAAATTCCTCCCTCTTATGGTCGAGGATGAGCTTTACAAACCGGCGGTAGTCGTTTCCGGGCTTCTCGCCCGCTGCGCTCAGCAGCACTTTCTCCTTGTCGGCGGCATCCACAAATGGATTTGACAAAACTTTCTCCAGCTCGGGGTTGCTGCGAAAAGAATCCACAACACGCTTCATCTCCTCGTAAACCTCGCCGGTGGTGTTGCTTTCCAGGGCAAATTTATATAATGCCTTGGCATAGCGGTGGGGTATAAGTCCGGAAACCATCTACTTTCAGTTTTTCTCTATTTCGTCCAATAATTTGTTGACAAGCTCAGTCTGTGCCTTATCGCTCTTCATCTGGGTTCTTACCATCTTCTCAGCGATATCGATTGAGAATTTGCCAACTTCATTTCTAAATTGCAGTTCCGCCTCCTTGCGTGCCTGCTCAATGGCGGCTTTCGCAGCTTCCATTTCCTTCCGGGCTGCATCGGCTGCCTCATTCTTGGCTTGCTCGATGATCTCGGTTTTCATGCGCGCTGCCTCGCGCAACATCTCTGCCTGGCGCGCCTGGGCTTCTACGACATATTTCTTTGCCTCTTCACGGGCATTGTCGAGCTGCTCTTTGGCTTGCTTTGCGTCTTCCACGCCCTGGTCGATAGTGGCTGCACGAGAATCCATCATCTTGATGATAACCGGCCAGCCCCATTTTGCCAACACAAGGAAAAGCAGGATGAACGCTACGAACATCCAGAATACCAAGCCAAAATCGGGCGTGAATAATTCCATTATTGCCTATTTATTTGATGAACAATGCCAAAGCGGATACAATCACAGCGAAAAGGGCAACACCCTCAATAAGAGCCGCGATCACGATCATATTGCTTCGGATATCACCTGCTGCCTCAGGCTGACGGGCGATAGCTTCCATTGCGGAAGAACCGATCTTACCGATACCGATACCGGCGCCGATTGCTGCCAATGCTGCTCCAAGAGCTGCTCCGAGTCCTGCGATAGGCTGCAGGGAAAGTTCTGCTAAAATAGTTGATAACATAATTCAGATTTTTTAAATTGTTATTTAATGTTTATTATTTCTTTGTTATTCTTTTGCATTTTGGAATCAGGCATCCATTTCATTTGCCAGCTTCGTCAATGCTGATTTCTCAGCGGCTATCTCTTGCTTATCTCTGCGCTCAAGCTGAGGATAGGTCTCATCCTCCTTCTCTTTGTGCTCATGTTCTTTGACCACTGCCATTGAAATGAACAAAGCGGAAAGAAGCGTAAACACATATGCCTGGATGAAGCTTACAAGCACATCAAGCAGAAGCATGAAGATTGAGAAAAGAACTGACACTACTGTTGCGCCTCCGGCAACACCTGTGCCAAACGCAGCAAAAATGAATATCAGCAGAGTGAGTGTGATGACGATTATATGACCGCCCATCATATTGGCAAAAAGACGCACACACAATGCAGCCGGTTTTGTAAAAATACCGAAAACCTCAATCACCTGCATGATAGGCAGCGGGAATTTCAAGAACAAAGGCACATCTGGCCAGAAGATCTCTTTCCAATAATGCTTCGTTCCGAAAATATTTGTCACTACAAACGTCATGAATGCGAGAACAAGCGTAACGGCAATATTACCCGTCAGGTTTGCTCCACCGGGGAAAATCACGATTAGTCCCACAAGGTTCATCGTCAGAATGAAGAAGAAACAAGTGAGAAGATATGGCGCAAACTTCCTTGTGTTCTCACCCAGGGTGCTCTTGATGGTATCATAATATACAAATGAAACCAGCATCTCAAAGAAGCCCATACCTTTTCTGGGAGCGCGCAGTCCACGGCGACGATAGTAACTCACGAGTCCCATCACCACTGCAGTAACGAGAAGAGCGGATATGAAGAGAGCTGCCACATTCTTGGTTATCGACAGATCAAGCGGACGATATTCACGATAATATGTGCCATCCTCCTCTATGATGTATTCTGCCGCTTTCCCATTGTCGTTGGCAATCTCCTCCTTGGCTTTCTGAGTCTCTTCAGCATTCAGAGGAAAAAGCTCTACAACTTTATCTTTATGCGATCCCTCATGCGCGAGCATAAAACGATAGGTTTTACCATCTTTCTCTATCGTTTTCATCACAGGCACAAGATGCTTCTTGATTTTGCCGGTCTCCTTATTTTCCGTAACTTCAATCTCAGTCAGATCTCCGGAAGAGAAACAGAACCATTTGCCATCTTCAGCCTTTACTATGACAGGGAGAGGGATTCGATAAACGTGGGCAAAGGGAACTTCCCAGCCATATCCGTCGCCGAGATGTTCGAAAATAATCTCCTTGACGTCAAGATTCTCATTCTCATTATGGTCATCGTTGCCGGATGCCGACATAGAGAAAGGGAATGCGGCGAGGAAAGCCAGCAGCATTGCCAATATGGATATTCTTTTCGACATACTCTCTGTTATTGGTGTTAATAGACGCATACTGAAATCACATTATTATTGACATCGGCGATTCCACCTTCAATGCTCAGCGATTTTTCATCTCCGTCGGGAGTTGTGTATCTCACATTGCCTTTAACAAGCACGGATATCAATGCGGCATGATTCTTCAAGACCGTGAATGAACCCAACATTCCGGGCAATGTTACGGATATTGCCTCCCCTTTGAATGTCACTTCGTGAGCCGATATGATTTCAAGTGTCATCTATTACTGTAATTTAAAATTAAAGATTTTTTTGATGTCTCGGAAGTTTACTTAACCTCTTCCAACATCTTCTTACCCTTGGCAATTGCCTCATCGATCGTGCCGACGTTCAGGAATGCTTGTTCAGGAAGATTATCAAGTTCGCCGGAAAGAATCATCTTGAATCCGCGGATAGTTTCTGAAAGAGGAACCATCACACCGGGAAGACCGGTAAACTGTTCTGCCACGAAGAACGGCTGCGATAGATAGCGCTGCGCCCTGCGCGCACGTGCCACAACAAGCTTATCTTCATCGCTGAGTTCGTCAACACCAAGAATCGCGATGATATCCTGCAATTCATTGTATTTCTGAAGTAGCTGCTTCACAGCCTGCGCTACGTTATAGTGCTCTTCGCCGATGATATTCGGATCAAGGATTCGGGAGGTAGAATCAAGCGGGTCTACAGCCGGATAAATACCAAGCTCTGCAATCTTACGGTTGAGCACGGTTGTTGCGTCCAAGAAGCTGAAGGTGGTGGCAGGTGCCGGGTCAGTCAAGTCGTCGGCAGGCACATAAATAGCCTGAACGGATGTGATACTACCCTGCTTGGTAGAGGTGATTCGCTCCTGAAGGGCACCCATCTCTGAAGAAAGAGTTGGCTGATAACCCACAGCTGATGGCATACGTCCAAGAAGAGCTGACACCTCAGAACCAGCCTGAGTGAAACGGAAGATATTGTCGATAAAGAGAAGCACCTCTTTGCCGCCGCCATCATTGTCGCGGAACTGCTCGGCTACCGTAAGACCTGAAAGCGCAACACGAAGACGTGCACCCGGCGGCTCATTCATCTGACCGAACACAAGTGTACACTGGGAATTCTTGAGCGACTCTTCGTCAACATCGGAGAGATTCCACTCCCCTTTCTCCATTCCCTCTTCGAATTTCTTGCCATATTTGATGACACCACTCTCGATCATCTCACGCAGAAGGTCGTTACCCTCGCGGGTACGCTCTCCAACTCCGGTAAATACAGAGAAACCGTCGTGTCCTTTGGCAATATTGTTGATGAGCTCCTGGATAAGCACAGTCTTGCCCACACCGGCACCACCGAACAAACCGATCTTACCACCTTTTGAATAAGGTTCGAGAAGGTCGATCACCTTGATACCGGTGAATAGAATCTCCTGAGAAATGGCAAGATCCTCGAATGCCGGAGCCGGCTGATGAATGTCGCGCAGATTGTCGCGATTCAATTCACCAAGCATATCGATAGGTTCACCGATTACGTTGAGAAGACGACCCTTTACCTGATTTCCCGTGGGCACGGCAATTGAACGGTCAAGGTTCAACACCTTCACACCGCGACGAACACCATCGGTGCTCTCCATAGCCACACATCTGACGGTATCTTCGCCGATATGCTGCTCAACCTCGAGGATAAGTTCCTCGCCATTGTCGCGCTCCACCTTCAATGCGGTGTAGATCGGGGGGATATTCTCTTTACCACCCTCAAACGAGACGTCTATCACAGGTCCGATCACCTGGGTCACTGTGCCGTAATTTGCGCTCATATTAATTTTCTGTTGTTTCTATGGCTCGCTCCCCGGAAGAAGCGAGCCTATTTTTATTTTCTTTTAATTCAAATTAGAAATGCCATCCGAATGCCACGAACACAGCCATCAGAATGAGATTGGCAAGTGAGAAAGGCATAAGATATTTCCACTCGAATGCAAGCATCTGGTCGATACGCACGCGCGGGAATGTCCACTTAAACCAGATAATCACAAAAGAGATGAAGAAAGCCTTGGCAAGGAACCATACTATGGACGGGATGTAGTTCATGATATTGTTGAATGCTTCCCAGCCCGGTATATGCAGAGGCATCCAGCCACCAAGGAACATCAGAGTTGCAATTCCGGATACAATAAAGAGGTTAAGGTATTCGGCAAGGTAGAAGAAACCGAAATGAATACCTGAATACTCCGTATGATAACCGGCGGTAAGCTCATGTTCTGCCTCAGGAAGGTCGAAGGGACCACGGTTGGTCTCGGCGGTTGCTGCAATCACATAAATTATGAACGCGATGATCGCCGGGATATGTCCGCGGAAAAGGAACCATGCACTCTCCTGCTCTGCTACGAGCTCTGAAATATTCATCGTGCCTGCGAACACACAGATTGTCATCAGCGAGATTCCGAGAGAAAGCTCATAACTGATCATCTGCGCGCCGCTTCGCATCGCACCGATAAGTGTGTACTTATTATTGGATGCCCAACCGGCGAGGAGAATACCCAACACGCCGACAGATGAAACAGCGAGGATGAAGAAAATACCGATGTTCCAGTCAATTATCTGGAGTCCGTTTCCCCAGGGCAAGCAGGCAAGCATCGTGACAGAAGATGTGATCACGATATAAGGAGCAAGCTTGAAGAGGAATCTGTCAGTGCCCTTAAGGCAGATAAGCTCTTTGATAAGAATCTTGAACATATCGGCAAACACCTGGAGCAAACCCCACTTTCCGACACGCATCGGACCGAGACGGCACTGAAACCAGGCGCAAAGCTTACGCTCGTAAAGAATATAGAAAAGAGCTAACACGGTATATGTGGCAAGCACCAAAACCGCTATGATCACACATTCAATCAAGACCGCAGCCCACTCAGGCATGCCTGTGCCGAGAAGCAGACTGTTGAATGCAGATGTCCATTTTCCGAAATCAAACATATTGATTATTCTCTTATTTGGATTATACGCTTATTGTATTTGTCTAATTCGATTCATTTTTCGGATCACCCATCATCAGCGATCGATATCCGGGATCACAAAGTCAAGGGCGGCGCCAATCGTAATCAAGTCGGCGATCATATATCCCGAACATGTGAGATCCATTACACCTACGAGGTTGAAACATGGGCTCTGGAAGTGAACGCGATAAGGATTCTTTTCCCCTGTAGATTCGATATACACTCCGAAGGTTCCACGACTTGCCTCAACCTGCTGATACCAGCGACCTGCCGGAAGCTTGATAATCTTCGGGACCTGCGCACGGATATCACCCTCAGGAATACGATCAACAAGCTGTTCGAGGATTCTGCAGCTCTGCTCAATCTCTTTCATGCGGACCATGTAGCGGGAATATGAATCACAACCGTCGAGCAATACCTCATCAAACTCAACATCCGCATATGCTGCGTAAGGATGTTTCTTGCGGCAGTCGCAGCTCCAGTTGGATCCGCGTCCGCTCGGACCGGTTATTGCATAATTGATAGCATCCTCTTTGCTCAACATACCTACGCCAACAAGACGATTCTTGGCTATAAGGTTGCCTGAGAACACTTTATGATATTCTTTAAGACGCTCAGGCATAATCTCGATGAGGTGCTTAACGTCTTTTACGAAATCAGGATGAAGATCAGCAATCACACCGCCGATAACGTTATAGTTCATCGACATGCGCGCGCCACATGTTTTCTCGAAAATATCAAGAACCATCTCGCGCTCACGGAAGCCATAGAAGAAGGCTGTTGTAGCTCCAAGGTCCATAGCGGTGCAGCCGAATGAAAGGAGGTGAGAACTTATTCTCATAAGCTCATCCATCATCGTGCGGATCACCTGTGCCCTCTTGGGAATCTCAAGACCCATGGCTTTCTCTATGCACGCGCAGAGACAATGACGGTTCTGATGAGCCGACATATAATCCATTCGGTCGGTGAAATGAAGAATCTGGGGATATGTCATTCCCTCGGTCAGCTTTTCGATTCCCCTGTGGATATAACCGGAAACCACATCCACTTTCTTCACGATCTCTCCGTCAAGAGAAGCGCGGAAACGCATCACACCATGAGTCGAGGGATGCTGCGGACCGATATTCACTACATATTCATCCTCATTAAACACCTTGCGGGACTCCTCTTTGATCTTACCGTCGGCATCCTCCACAAAAACACGCGAATCGTCCTCGTTTTTCTCATCCTCGAGACGGATGGGATTCAATTCGGGATTCGCGTCATAATCTTTACGTAGTGGATGACCCACCCAATCATTGCGAAGGAAGAAGCGTCGCATGTCGGGATGGTTGATAAACTTGATGCCGAACATGTCGTAAACTTCACGTTCCTGGAAATTAGCTACTTTCCAAAGATCGCTCACGCTATGGATATAGGCATCGTCTCTGTTTTCAGCTTCCACTTTTACAGCCACCATCCCCCAGTTATGGGAGGTGGAGGTAAGATAATATACAACTCCGATTGTCTCTTTCCAGTCCATACCTACTACGGCTGAAAGAACATCGAAATCGAGATCTTTATTCTCCTTGAGGCTTTTCGCCAACGGATACCACTTCTTTTCGGGAACATTCACCAAAAGACACTCCCCTTCTTCAAAGGTAGCGTCCGGACAAATCTTGCCGATAATTTCTTTTATATCGCTCATGGTTAAAGTCAATGCGTCTAAATACTTTTCAATGTATTATCCGATCTCACCCCTCTCCTCTGGATGCTCGGCGAAAAATTCCTCTATCTTCTCCTTGCGGTTTGTGCCACCGAAGAATTTCTGCACTTTGATCTTGCGCTGAAGCTGCATCAGACCATAGAACATTGCCTCCGGACGTGGAGGACATCCCGGGATATATACATCAACCGGGAGAATCTGGTCAACACCGGGAACCACACAATATGAATTCTTGAATGGACCGCCCGAAACTGCGCAACCGCCGCAAGCAATCACATACTTAGGCTCGGCAAGCTGCTCGTATAGACGACGCATCACAGGAGCCATGCGGTGAACGATTGTTCCCTGCACCATAACATAATCCGCCTGGCGGGGAGAGTTACGTGCAACCTCGAATCCGAAACGCGCCATGTCATAACGGGCTGCTCCAAGACTCATGAACTCAATCGCACAGCAACTTGTGCCGAAACACAGAGGCCATAACGAATTGGAAATACCCCAGTTAATAAGTTCATCAAATTTGCCGACAACCACGTTGGCGCCGGTTGCATTGAGTTCGTCTACAAGTTTATCGATATACTCGTTATCCTTGAAGTCCTCACGCGTCATGCTTTTAATCTTGTCTACTCCCATTTCAAAGCTCCTTTCTTCCAGGCATAGGCCAGACCCATTATCAGCACAAACATAAAAATAGCGATGCATAGAAGACCCTGGGGACCAAGTCCGCGCATTACTACCGACCATGGCCATAGGAACACTGTCTCAACATCGAAAATAAGAAACAGGATTGCGAAAATATAATATCCTGCCTTAAACTGAATCATTGATTCTCCACGAGTAGGAATACCACACTCATATGGTTCAGATTTTCTTACTGAAAAAGATCTCGGAGAAATCAGTTTGGCTATAAGGAGCGCCGCAAACACGAGTCCGATACCCGTGAGAACTGCCGTCACCGACAACGCGCCATTGCCTATCTCCAGCAATAGATTCATATCTGCTTATAGTTTAATATGTTAGTCTAAAATCCGGTTTTAATATCACAAGTTTTGCCCTTCTGGAGGGGTAAACTTATCTGCAAAGGTACTAATTTTTCTCTATCCGACAAACCATTTTTTGCGCAAAACCTTAAAAAATGTGAAATATTCCGGGAATATTCCGGAATGGCACAAATGAAAACCGAAATATCCAGATGGTGGTATTGATAAAAAAATGCGCTTCCTCAAAGGAAACGCATTTTAATCAATATCATCATGTTTTTTACTCCTTACCTACCTTGGTAATCCAATTACCCGAGAACTGTCCATTATTCTTGCCGGCTATTTTGTAAAGAATCGATGCGGATGTCAGTTCTCCCATAATATCGCAGCTGAAGTTGTCAAAAGTATACTCGGAATTGGGAGTTGCGGTGCCATTCTCGTAAACCTTGGCAACAATATCCGATCCATTAACATGAATACCTGATGCATTAAACGAAACAGGAAGTTTTTCGAGAACCATATTATTTACTGTCTGATTAACTTCCTCTGAAAGCTTCACATTATAAAGCACAACAGTTGCAGTCTTTTCTTTAATATTAAGGATTACACGATACATCATGTCCTTATTGAGGAAACTCTTCTGCACACCATCTTTGTCGGCATAAGAAGCTGTTGTCTCACCTCGGAATGTCATGTCAGACCAGAAAGTGCGCACGCGATAAGCACCAATATTGTAATGCATAATCGAATACCTGTAATCAGAAGGATAGGAAACAGCGGGGGCACCTTGCACCTGAGGAGGCATATATGCCATGGGGGTCAGCTGACATTCAAGATCGGTTATATTCTCCTGAGTTGAGGTTGTTCCAGCCTGAAGCTTTTCAACGTTAATGATCTGGTAGTAATTGTTTTCAAATTGATACATGCCTGTAGTGAATGGCATCGTGCCGGTCACAAACGAAATGTTGCCGGTGCCCATAGGCAACTCAGTACCCATTGTCGTAGTACCTGCCACCATATCGAAATTAAATCTGTAAACAGATCCGGCTACGACAGGTTCTCCTCCATCAAGAGTATTTGTAATCAGGTTATAAGCAGTCACAGGCAGCGTAAGCGTAGAAACGCTATCATTATTTTTGCAAGAAGCAAGCGTCATGAGCGCAGCCGCAGTTGCCACAAAAAGTAATTTTTTCATTCTTATTCTCAATTAGTTGTAAATTTATTGATTTAAGTTTCGCAAGCTTCAACTTAAAATTTAAGAGTTTAAAAGTTTATCTGGTTTGACTCGATTAGCCGTAAGTTCCAGCTAACATAGCAATAACAATATAACGCCCCTGCTCCTCCCTTATTATATCTTTTCACATTTATTCACTTTGAACCTTCGCGTTGCCCCCTCTTCTACATGACGCTGCGAACCTCAAAGAGGTCGATTATAAGTTTTTTTCATACCATTTTGAACTTTTTTCGAACAGCGATGTTCTATAGGTATAAAGAAAATCGTTTCATGATGTTAGGTTAGTTCGAAAAAGTATTATGGAAAACACTTGAATGCGGCTGGTTGCGAAATCGGCCGCATTCGCGTTGTATAATATTCTAAGCTATTGATAAAATCATCTGACCACCAAAATATGTTTATCGTCTTTTGTTTGAAATTTAAGTCCCATTGTGGTCTCAAGAACAAATTCAACTTCTTTCAAATTATCTTTTACAAGAGAACCGGTGAACGTTATGTTCGGCACAGTTTTGTCAAGGACAAACTCAAATCCATAATACAAACACAATTGTTCAATAACCTCTGCAATTGGAGAAGAATTAAAATACATAATATTTCCTCCAGCCGAAATCTTCTTTGCAGACTTTACATCTAATATCTTTATTTCTCCATCAGAATTATCTACCATAGCTGTTTCTCCAGGACACATTTTAAGTTTATTACCGGTTGATAAAGATTGTAACTCTATCGACCCGGATATAAGATGAATCTCGGAATGTGTTTTGTCTTGTCGTGACATTAGCGAGAATTCTGTGCCTAATACCCTAATTTCAAAACCTGACGTACTTAGAATAAAAGGTGAATCCGTTTTTTTGGCAATATTGAAAATTCCTTCTCCCGAATAAGATATCTTTCGTGAACTCGCATTAAAAGCTCCAAGGGTATAAGTGAGTGTCGACTTTGGACCTAAATTCACACGCGAACCATCAGGTAGCGCAGCATCAACCCATTCACCGGCAGAAGTGGATATATCAATCTCATTTGCCAGAATATCTTCACATTTATCTAATTCTACGCGTGTGGATACCCATAAAGCTGTGACGCATGCAAGCATTGGCAACATTACTGCGGCTGCCCATCCAAGAACACGATACCAGCGATCCTTTCCGGCTTCATGTCTTATCTCTCTGTCCAACTGTTCTCGCAAATCATCGATTTCAGTTTCCGAGAATTCATGAGACATTTCAGCCATATTAAGTTGCTCATCCAACATTTTATCCGACATAGAGTCTATCTCTTTCCGCATAACCTCGTATTCCTCCTTATTGAAGTGCCCATTCTTGAATCTTTCAACGATATTATCCATAAGTCTCTGTTAATTCATTTGGGTTATCAAAATAAATCTGAATATAATTTAGACTTGATCCTATCAAGTTCACTCTTCAGGTACTTAAGAGCCAAAGACAACTCATTGGCGACCGTTCTTTCTTTTATATTCATTTTTTTAGCAATTTCTTTATTAGTCAGCTCTTCGAATCTGGAAAGGATTATTATTCTCTTGTATTTTTCCGGAAGACATTCGAGAGCTTTACGAAATATCTTTAAGAAATCATTATATTCCAATGGTCGGTCATCCGTTGTTACAAGATCGTTCTGAAAATTTGCATAATCCTCGAATATAGGAGATTTAAGATGCTTCCTAAAATAATCTATTCTTCGTCGATAAGCTAACGAAAATAAGAGAACCTTAAAACCTTTATCTAACTGCAATCTTTCTCTACTCTTCCATAAATCAAGAAATATATCGTGCACAATTTCTTCAGCATCTTCCTTATTACGGGTTGCTTGCGATACATATCCCAGCAATTTGGAAGCATACATCTTGTATATTGTGTCGAATGCCTCGACTGATCCTTTTTTTAAGGAGGCAGCCAAACTTTGCTCTATTTCTTTATTCCTATCGGTATCCATAAACCTTTGCGAGGGCACAAAATTACAATAAAAATCTTTATCGACCTCGCAATATTCAAGAAAGTTAATTTATGTTATAAAACATGTTTTTTCTCCGTGATTCTCCTTCATAATTTACGATTACATCAATATATAGTATAAATCTAATCGCATTAATTTAAACTAACCTAAAAATGAACTTCTTAAAAGTTAAATTACTATTTCTCACCTTATTGTGCATCATGCCCTGTCTATCCATGAAAGCTCAAGACAAGGACCTGATAACGGTGCGGATAGAAAACAACACTTTGAAACAAGTGTTTGAAAAAATTGAGAAACAATCCTCTTATGTTTTCTCGTATAGTGATGAAATTCTCCCGCGGCAGAAACGCGTTTCTGTGAACTTACAGAATGTTCCGGTCTCCAAAGTATTGGATCAAGCTTTAGCGGGAACAAATCTATCTTATCAGATTATTTCCTCAAAATCTATAATAATCAAGGAGAAGGATAAAGAAACCAACCCTAAAGATTCCAAGACAAATCTTAAGGGTAAGGTTGTCGATTCTTCGGGAGAACCTATGATTGGAGTGACGGTACTTGTAAAAGGAACCACCATCGGAGCCTCTACCGACCTGGATGGCAATTATTTATTAAATAACGTTCCTAAAAATGCTACCATACAATTCTCATACGTAGGTTGCTTACCTAAAGAAATTAAAGCATCCAATCATCAGGCGCTCTCGTTAGTGGAACTAAGTGATGATACACAACTGCTTTCAGAAGTGGTTGTGGTGGGTTATGGAACCCAGAAACGCGCCAACCTAACAGGAGCGGTTTCAACTATCACGGCAGACGACGTGAACAATCGTCCGGTAGCATCTGCCGCGGGTGCTCTACAGGGTGCAGATCCATCAGTGAATCTTGCATTCAGCACAGGAAGTCTTGATTCTGATTATTCCATTGACATACGTGGTGTGGCTTCCATAAATGGAGGCACTCCCCTGGTCTTATGCGATGGTATGGAAGTGAGTCTTAATCAAATCAATCCTAATGATATTGAATCCATATCCATACTTAAAGATGCTTCAGCTTCAGCAATATACGGCGCAAAGGCATCTTCAGGTGTTATCCTGATAACCACAAAAAGCGGTAAAAATTCTGATGGCAAAGTTAATGTCAGCTATAATGGTCGCATGGGATGGAGACAAAACACAACATCCACAGATTTTATTCACACAGGATATGACCATGTAAATATTGTCAATCAGTTTTATGAAGTGTATCAAGGTAAAAAAATGTGGGGCTATTCAGACGATGAAATGCAAATGCTTCTGGATCGCCGAAATGATGAGACCGAGAATCCCGATCGCCCATGGGCAATACGCGACGATAAGGGGAAATTGAGATTTTATGCCAACTTCGACTGGTATGATTATTTTTACCGCAAGACGCGCCCCGAAACTGAGCACAATATTTCAGTGACCGGAGGTAATGAAAAACTTAATTATTTCGTCAGTGGACGTTTTCTGTCACAAGATGGTATTTTTAAAATCTATAAAGACAACTATAAAAACTATTCATTCAGAACGAAACTCAATGCAAAACTCTATTCGTTCGTAAAATATTCCGCCAACGTCAATTTTAACGTAACTGATTATAAATATGGCGGCTATTATGACGAACAAATGACCGTCCACAGTCTGCAATCCAATGTAAATTCTGCAGTTATGCCTTATACTCCGGAGGGAGCCATCGTCCAATATGTAAACACAATGACAGGAGCCAATTCTCCATTAGGAGCCGGGCATGCCGGCTTCCTGACTGCTAATGAGTCGCATAACAAACGTGGCAACCGAGATCTGGTGATTACCAACCAACTCGATTTCGACATTACAAAAGATCTTGTTCTGACGGCATCATATGCATATCGTTTCCGGAATAGAATTGTAAACCGTCGAAGCAATACTTTTACCTATGAAGATAAAAATGGGAAAATGCAGACATTTAAATCAGGCTCAATCTATGACTATTACCAGGAACTTCATCAGAATATTAATCGCCATAGTGTTAATGTTTTCGCCACATATGGTCATGAATGGAAAGAGGCTCATAATTTCAAGGCGGTAGCCGGCATACAATATGAGGATCACCGCCTTTCAGAATTGAGTGCAAAAGAAAATGACCTTCTGAGCAAAGACTTGAGTTCATTTAGTGTGGCTACCGGTGAGTCAACACTGACTCAGGATATTGCCGCGTACCGCACACTCGGTTATTTTGCACGTGTCAATTATGATTACAAAGGGAAGTATCTCGTTGAAGTAAGCGGACGTTTCGACGGCACCTCGCGTTTTGCAGAGAAAGATAGATGGGGTTTCTTCCCTTCGGCAAGCTTAGGATGGCGAATGAGCGACGAAAGTTTCTGGGAAAAGATTTCAAATATTTGGACTAACTCGAAATTAAGATTCTCCGTAGGTAGTTTAGGTAATCAACAAGTGGCGACTTATGCTTATTTTGATGAAATATCCACAGACAACATCATGAGTTCATACACTTTTGATGGACTCAACAGAGCCAACTATGCGAAAGTATCTGATCCTATTTCATCAGCACTGACATGGGAAACAGTCACTACGTGGAACTGGGGTCTTGATCTTGGCTTTTTCAACAACCGACTGACCGCTACCGCAGACATATTTATCCGCGATACCAAGAACATGCTCACAGAATCCCTGACTTTGCCTTCTGTATACGGAGCAAAAACGCCAAAAGAGAATTGCGCGGATTTGCGCACAAATGGATGGGAACTATATGTAAGATGGAATGATACTTTTGATCTCGGAGGAAGACCGTTCAGTTATGGAGTCTCAGCCTCTATTGGAGATTATAAATCAAAAATCACGAAATATAACAACCCTGACCGCCTGATATCAAGTTACTATGAAGGCATGACCCTCGGTGAAATCTGGGGATATCGTGTGGCAGGACTTTTCGCCACTGATGAAGATGCGGCGGCATATCAAGCGCGTATCAATGACAAAGCCGTTAACCAAAGAGTATACAATTGCAAAAAAGACAACCGGCTCATGGCTGGCGACGTAGAATTCATTGATATTGATAATAACGGTTCCATTGACGAGGGTTCAGGCACAGTTGATTCTCCGGGTGATAAATGTATTATCGGAAATAAGCTACCTCGTTATAATTATTCTTTCAGGATTGATGGCAATTATGCCGGTTTCGACCTCTCGGTATTCTTCCAAGGAGTCGGCAAACAAGACTGGTATCCTACAAACTATGCATATGATTTCTGGGGTCCCTATTCTTTCCCCTCCTTGTCATTTATACATTCCGGATTTATGGACAATGTCTGGAACGAAAATAATACAGACGCATATTTCCCAAGACCCAGAGGATATGAATCGTATTCCAGTGGTGCTTTAGGAGAAGCAAATGACAGATATATCCAGAACGCATCTTATTTGCGTTTGAAGAATCTCACCATAGGGTATACCATCCCTCTTAAATCAACAAAAGTATTCAAAAATATACGAGTTTACTTAACTGGTGAAAATCTTTTCTACTGGTCTCCAATGAAAAAATATTGCAAGACTGTAGATCCTGAATTGACCAATACAAGTTCCACTTACAACAGCGGCTCGGGAGTTGGTTACGGTTATTCCCGGTCTTATTCTTTCGGAGTTGATCTTCAATTTTAAGAGCATATTCATAAAAAACAAATAATACTTAATTCATGAAACTTAAATCTAAATATATAATAGGATTCTTGTCTGTAGCAGTTCTTTCAAGTTATGATCTTACGAGGACACCAGAAGACACTTTGAGTCCGGAAGCTTATTTTGAGAATGGAGCCCAGCTTGAACTCTGGACAAATGGGTTTTACTCACAACTCGACAATGCAGAGACTGTCGTTGGCACTAATGCAGACGACAATATTGATCAGACCCTTGGAGATCTATTGATGGGACAACGCTCGGCAGCTGATGAAAGTGGCTGGACATGGACCAAACTGCGTGATATAAATTATTTTTTACAAAATACGGACAAATGTACCGACCCGGAGGCAAAGAAAAAATATGAAGGTGTGGCATACTGGCATCGCGCGTATTTTTATTTTGTAAAGGTGCGCAGATATGGAGATGTACCATGGTATGATCAAATAATAGGAAGCAAGGATGAGGAACTGCTCTACAAAGCTCGAGACTCACGCGAAGTTGTAATGACCCACATCATGGAGGATCTTGACAGAGCCATCGATATGCTTCCCACAGGTAAAGATGCTGTCCATGTAACAAAATGGAGTGCACTTGCCTTAAAATCCCGTGTCGCGCTTTTTGAAGGTACTTTCAGGAAATATCATGGTCTGGAAGACGCAGATAAATACCTGAAGCTTGCAGCCTCGGCAGCCGAAGAATTCATAACCAACAGTGGCTATAAGCTTTATTCTGACGGCGCTACACCCTATCGCGACTTATTCAATAGTTTGTCGGCAAAAACAGAAGAGATTGTCCTATCCCGCACATACAGTTCCACCGCAAATGTGATGCATGGTGTTCCCTTTAATATAGTTAATGAGCGCCAGGGATTCACAAAAAGATATATGAATCATTATCTTATGAAAGACGGGTCTTATTTTTCATCTGTTCCGAACTATCAGACATTGATTTTTACTCAAGAAACTGCCGATCGTGATCCTCGCATGTATCAAACAGTTCTGTGCCCCGGATATGTTAAGGTAGGAGAATCGAAGGTTACACCAAATTCTCTCAACTCTCTTACCGGTTATCAACCGATAAAATTCATAGGTTCAGCTGAATATGACGGAGCCAACAAAGCATATACAGACTTTCCTCTTTTCCGTGCGGCAGAAGTATATCTGAATTTTGCGGAAGCCAAAGCCGAACTCGGCACATTAACTCAGGCAGATCTTGACAAGTCTATAAATAAAATCCGAGATCGCATAAAGATGCCTCATATGGAATTAACGTACGCCAATTCAAATCCGGATCCCCTTATGATTGAATACTATCCCAATGTTACCAAAAACGCCAATACAGGTGTTATTCTCGAAATTCGGCGAGAACGGACGATAGAACTTTGTATGGAAGGATTTAGAATATGGGATATTATCCGTTGGAAAGAAGGTCAGCAACTCACAAAACCATTTTATGGATGCTACTTTCCCAACGCAGGAGAATATGATATGGATAATGATGGAGTAAATGATCTGCTCCTATACACTTCTTCCGCCGGATCATTTAAAGGGACTGCGAAAAAACTTGGAAGTGACGTAACGCTTACAAATAATGAGTCGGGATATATCCATGCCTTGAAATCCATTCCGGTTGAATGGATAGAAGAACGCGATTATCTCTGGCCTATACCGGCAAGCGAAAGAGTGCTTTCGAAAGGTATATTGACTCAGAACCCAGGATGGACTGACAGCACCAATTTTTGATAAGTAACAGTACAAACAAATGCTAAAAGTCATAATTACATATATCCTTGGCATAATGTGTATATTGGGAGCGTATTCGCAAACGCGAGTTGACACGCTCCTCAATATACTCAATGACGGAGGAACCAACCGACATGTGATGGTTTTCGCACATCGTGGAGATTGGAGAAACGCACCGGCTGAAAATTCATTGGCAGCGTATAGTAATTGTATTCGCGAAGGAATTGATGGTATTGAAGTTGACTTACAGATGACCTCAGACAGTGTATTGGTTATTATGCATGACGAGACATTGGACCGCACCACAACCGGACACGGACTTGTCAGTGACTACACCAAAGCACAATTGGATTCCCTATGGCTACTGAGTCCTATCGGAGTTGTAACCAGACTTAAAATGCCGACTTTTGAAGAAGTGCTTGAGCTTGCCAAAGACAATATCCTAATTCAGGTTGACAAATGGAAGCCGTTTGCTCCCCTCGTTGCTCAAACCATTAAGAAACATAAATGTGGACATCAGGTCATAATTCGAACTACAGACCCATATGATAAATTCAAACGATTGTATGGCAATCTCTTTGAAGATGTAATAGTAATGCCGGTATTAGTGTGTCGAAATAGTGGAGATAACAACAAGCTTGATGATTTCATGACAAGATATTCATCTCCTGCAATAAGCGTCACATTTCCCACTACTGATTTTGATGTGCTGAACAGATTGGATGAAATAAAAACCAAAAAATATCGTCTTTGGCTAAACTCGCTGTGGGGATCATTCAATGCCAATCACGATGACGAAGGTGCCATGCATGATCCAGATCAAAATTATGGATGGCTCTTGGGAAAAGGAGCAAACATCATTTTTAGTGACAATCCGGTGTATTTAAAAAATTACCTTGCTAAAAAAGGTTATCGTATATTTTAAATAGTGAAGTGATTTATGAAAATTTTAATATTCTTTCTATCTTTCCTCATATCTGCAGGTCAATTATATTCTCAAAACAGGGCAGAAATCATACGTAATAAACTCCTCTCTGGCGATAAGTCATCAGTAATCGTTGCATCTCATCGCGGAGATTGGCGTAACTTTCCGGAAAATTCTCTGGAAGCCATTGACAATGCCATAGCAATGGGGGTAGATATTGTAGAACTTGATGTTCATATGACCAAGGACAGTGTATTGATTTTGATGCATGACCCAAAACTTGACCGCACTACTACAGGTAAGGGAAACATATCTGAATCTACAATGGACTACATCAGCACCCTTAAACTTAAAAACGGTTGTAACATCCGCACGATTCATAATGTACCCACTCTCGAAGAAGCTTTGCTACATGCAAAAGGGAAAATAATGTTAAACCTTGACAAGGCTGACCGATACTTTGATATGGTGTACGAACTTATGCAAAAAACGGGAACAACCAAACAAATTATAATGAAAGGCAATGGCACAGCCGAGCAAGTTAAGGCAAAGTTCGGAGATTATCTCAAAGACGTGATATACATGCCGATAGTAAATCTTGACAAGCCCAATGCGGAAGAACAGATTGAAATGTTCATTTCCGATATGAAGCCTGTGGCATTCGAGTTATTATATAAGCATGATTCCAATCCACTACCCTTAAAATTAAAAAATTCGCTTGATGGGCGTACTCTTATATGGTACAACACCCTTTGGGACACCATGGCTGGCGGCCACGACGATGACATGTCCTTAAAAAATCCCGATGCAGGATATGGATATCTGATAAACAATATAGGTGCAACAATTATACAAACCGACAGACCAGCGTATCTTATAGAATATTTAAGGTCGAAAGGACTTCATGACTGATTTAAATATGTTTAAACGTATAATTGATTTTTTCAGGATATCAGCACCGGATGCTTCTTTTGGAGATCGCTCTGAAAAAACATTCAGACGTATCCGGATGGCAACATTCATTTCCGCAACCTGTGGATATGCATTGTATTATGTATGCCGTCTAAGTATGAATATTGTACGCAAACCTATTGTAGACGAAGGTTTATTTAATGAAACCCAACTCGGAATAATCGGATCTTGTCTGTTTTTCGTTTATGCCGTCGGAAAACTTGCAAATGGCTTTCTGGCAGACAGGTGTAATGTTCGAAGATTTATGTCGGCTGGTTTATTGCTCACTGCGCTGGTTAATCTGATTCTGGGTTTCTCTAATATGTTTATCGTTTTCGCTGTTCTCTGGGGGTTGAACGGATGGTTCCAATCAATGGGTGCTCCCGCCGGAGTGGTCTCTTTAAACCGTTGGTATTCCTCTAAAGACAGGGGTACATATTACGGTTTCTGGAGTGCGTCACATAATCTGGGAGAAGCCATAACTTTCATCACAATCGCGTTGCTCGTGACCGGGATGGGATGGAGATATGGCATGATTGGAGCCGGACTGATAGGTCTTATTGGATTCATGATGTTGTTGCTTTTTATGAAGGATACTCCACAAAGTCAAGGTTTTTTAATCAATAAAGGAGAAGAAGAAGTTTCACATAATTCAAAAAAGCAAGACCAGAATTTCAATGAAGCACAAATGGCGGTATTGAAGAATCCGGCAATATGGATATTAGCTCTGGCAAGTGCCTTCATGTATATCAGCAGGTATGCCGTTAACAGCTGGGGAGTTTTTTATCTTGAAGCTCAAAAAGGATATTCCACTCTCGATGCCAGCTTTATAATATCTGTCAGCTCCGTATGCGGAATAATAGGCACCGTATTTTCCGGCTGGATGTCCGATAAATTTTTCAAGGGAAGCAGAAATGTCCCTGCATTAATTTTCGGACTTGTCAATACGTTAGCACTGTGTCTATTTCTTCTCGTGCCTGGAAAGGTTTTCATTGTTGATTTCATTGCCATGGTATTATTTGGTCTTGGTATCGGAGTCTTGATATGTTTCTTAGGAGGACTGATGGCGGTTGACATTGCCCCAAGGGCAGCTGCCGGCGCCGCATTGGGAGTTGTAGGCATTGCAAGTTACTTGGGTGCCGGATTGCAGGATATAATGAACGGCATTCTGATTCAGGGCAATAAGACTATCATAAACGGAGTGGAGACATATGACTTTACATATGTAAGCTGGTTTTGGATCGGGGCAGCCCTTTTATCAACGCTCCTTACATTATTGGTTTGGAACGCAAAACGTAATGACAACTGATTGTTTAATAAGGTAAAGAATCTTGTTTAGGGAACTTTTCAGGGATGAAAGGTTCCCTTAATTTTTCTGCAATGATATTCTATGCTATTACATGAATGCGGCTGGTTTTTCAACCAGCCGCATTCATGTTGTTTAAAGGTGTTCAGAAGTCGATCGGATCGAAATCTGTTTCGTTGATCCATGTGGCAGGAACTTTTTCGCCCGCACGTGTGCGATTCCAATACATATGCGCCTTGCACATATTCGGATATTTGTCAAAAATATCACCTTTGCCAAACATCCTCGGATCTCCTTGCTTTTTCAATCGGTCCGTCATCTCTTTTTCAAGAGCATCCACAATCTCTTGATATTCCGGCAGTCCATAAAGGTTGGTCATGCATAACGCATCTTTACTTATGTCATAAAGCTCTCCCTCTCCCCTTTTCCCCATCGAGAGATCCCAATAAAATTTTGTATCAGGATTATGACGTGATTTGATTATCTCTGTCTTTGTCGGGCTGCCGTCTATATTCATATAGCCGGTTTCAGGATTTCCCGCTGGCCAACGCGAAGGTTCATAGTTATGGATATAGAGATAGTTTCCTTTAAGGATAGACCTCATGGGATAACCCTGATCATCCGGGCGCCCTACGTCATGTCGTTCTTTACCCATCATGACTACACTCCGATCGATGGAGTCATCATGTCGGTCAGTAATTATATCCATAAAGCTTTTGCCCTCTATTGGCTGCATGCCGTTTTTCTCTCCGTCGATTCCTGCAACTTCGAGAAGCATTGGAGCAAAATCGATGACACTGATAAAATCATCATTCCTTCTGCCGGGATTCTTTAACCCATTGCCCCACATCACAGCCATAGGAATGTGATTTGAGAAATAATAGTCTTGCCCTTTGACACGTGGAAACGGCATTCCATGGTCAGACGTTACGATAACGATAGTGTTGTCAAGTTCTCCGATTGAGTCCAGTTGGGCAAGTATCTTGCCGAGGTGATTATCGAAATGTTCGATTTCCACGGCATAGTCAAGCATGTCGGTACGCACTGTCTCATTGTCGGGCCAATATGCAGGCACAGAATCTATGTCAGTCGGCTGCTTGCCGTAACGCGCCGAAGAGGCATATTCATAACCACGATGCGGCTCCCTTGCGCCATACCAGAAACAGAATGGTTTTGACGGATCTCTTTCCGCAAGGAATTCACCGAAATTCGCTGAATAATCAATAGGTGATATGGAATTGGTTGGAGGTGTAAGTTTATGCTTGTTGTAGGTCTTGCCGGTAAGCTTACGTTCCTTCCCGTCTGCAGTCTTGGCAATCCCCGGACCCCACCCTTTGCCTGTGTAACCCGTAACGTATCCGTTTTTCTTAAGCACCTCGGGAAACGAAACAAATTTCAGGGGGAACTCACACCAATGATTTGCAGCCTCCTCCAATTGCCAGGAATTACGTCCGGTAATCATACACGCACGTGACGGCGCGGATTTGGAATTACAGGTAAAGGCATTATCGAAAAGAATGCCCTGTTGGGCTACTCTATCGAAATTTGGTGTCTTAACCCATCGATGACCATAGGCACTGAAATGACCGGCATCATCAGCTACACAAAACAATATGTTGGGTCGCTTCCCGGATCTTAGTTCAGCAGAGGAACAACGATTGCGTTCTGCACTCCAAACAGCTGAAGATGAAAAAACTGAAGCCATAGCAAAGCATGCGATGCCGGGCTTGAAAATTGAACCTAAAATAAAGGTGTTCATGGCAACTAACAGTAATTAAAATGATGTCAATTTTTTTAGAAGCTGTGTTGAAGTTGTTTAATTTGCCGACAAATTTAATCAAACTTTTCAAAATTTATTTAATAAATTTAAAGAGTTTAATAAAATTGTTACGGCTTGTCTCCCGACAAGCCGTAACTAAACCTTAAAAAATCTAATCCTATGAAAAAACTTCATCAAACATATTGCCTTTACAATATTTTGATGTCGCAAAGCTAACACATATTTTTAATATTACCAAATAATGTGCAAACGATTTAATCATTTTTTAGAAAAATTTTTCAATTTCATTAGCATATTTTATTTTTGAGGGATCATATATTCAGAGGGGGATCTAAGAAATCATCCTCTATACACATACCGATAAATCTAAAAACAACATAACATCGTGAAACTCTTTAGTTTTTTCATAACCTCGAGCTTAATCATAAGCTCTTTCACATTGCTTGAAGCATCTGCCAAAACAAAAGTTGTGGCACATCGTGGCTTCTGGAACACCGAAAATTCCGCGCAAAACACCCTCGCTTCTTTTGCCAAAGCCGATTCAATCGGATGTTTCGGATCTGAAATAGATGTATGGCTAACCACCGACGACCACCTTGTTGTCAATCATGACAAAAATTTCCAAGGACTTTTTATGGAGACCGCCCCATTCGAGCAGATACGTTCCATTTCGCTTCCCAATGGAGAAAAGATCCCAACTCTCGATGAGTATCTCGCGGAAGTCCGCAAACATCCCTCCACCCGTCTGGTGCTCGAAATGAAATCACTCACCGATTATTCCCGTGAAGACGTTGCCGCATCTAAAATTTCAGAACTTTTACGCAAACACGGCGTGCTCGACCGCACAGATATAATTGTCTTCTCTCTCAATGCGGCAATGACACTTAAAAAGATATTTCCTACGGGTGTAAAAATATTTTATCTTGACGGAGATCTCTCCCCTAAAAAGATTAAGAAACTTGGTCTTTCCGGTATAGACTATTCGGTAAAGGTACTGAAAAATCATCCTGAATGGGTTGAACAAGCACATAAGCAAGGAATCGAAGTAAATGTATGGACAGCCAACACTGAAGAAGATATGAAATATTTTATCGACCTCGGTGTGGATTACATCACTACTGACCATCCTGATCAACTCATCAAACTCCTTTCAGAATACAAACCTTCTAAGGATAAAAAAGATAAAAAGGTAAAGAAAGTAAGTAAAAAATAAGTTTGAAAGATTCAATGCTTAATGATTCTAAAGTTAGTGTTATAAGGTAGCTTATGAAAAATATCGCTATTACACTGTTTGTAGTTCTGTCGGGTTTGCTTTTCGGCAGCAGCTCCTGCAGCCACACAACTCCTCCTGATATAATGGAAATTCCTTCAAATGAAGAGACTCCTGAAAAACCGGGCGAGTCAGCCGGAGAGCAAACCGACGGAGCGACAATAATCGGTAAAGTTACAACACCGGAAGGGACACCAATAGCCGACGTAGTCGTGTCCGATGGAATAAAGGTGACACTGACTGATAAAAATGGCGAATACCGAATAGTATCCGATAAATCCTGCAACTGCGTTTTCGTATCATTGCCCGAGAATTATACCGCAGAATTAAACAATAACCTGCCACAATTCTATCAAACTCTCACTCTTCCACCGAAGCAAGCAGAGATCCACAATTTCAAACTCTACCCTGCCGATAATTATTCATCCACGATAATAATTCATGCCGACCAGCATCTTGCGAATAGGACTGAGGATCTCAAGCAGTTCAATTCGAAAGTGCTTCCGGATATAAACAGTTTTATCACCCACGAGAAGCAATCCGGTAGAAACGTAGTTTCAATCTCATTGGGAGATTCAAGCTGGGATCAATTTTGGAAATCAAATTCTTTTGATCTGATAGACGCGGTGAAATGTCTGCAAGATATAAATTCTCCGATCTTTCACACCATCGGCAATCACGACAACAATCCCTATATTGCTGACGATTGGAAATCCTCTGCTATTTTCAGAATGAATATTGCTCCGTCTTACTATTCATTTAATATTGGAGACGCGCATTTTATAATTCTTGATAATGTGATATACAACAATCCGGGAGCCACTGCCTCAGAGATGGGTGAAAGGTCTTATGATCGTGCCCTGACCGAAAAACAACTCGAATGGCTCAAGGCTGACCTTTCAACAATCTCCGATAAAAATTCTCCGTTAGTAATTTGCGCACACGTCCCTTTTTATGCCGAACCGACTCTGTCAGGACAGAATATCACCACGAAAAGGAACATGCTAAACACTGATAAGCTGGAAGAAATAATTTCTTCATTCACGAATGTAACTCTCTTCACCGGTCATTATCACCGCAACTTTAATGTTGAATCGCCATATCTTCCGGGTGTGACTGAACATAATGTAGCATCGCTCTCCGGATCATTATGGTGGACAGGCAAAAGCGGTTATGCCGGCAATCATCTCTGCACCGACGGCACACCCGGAGGTTACGGCGTTCTTAGGCTTGAGGGTAAGAAACTAAATTATTCTTACAAATGTATTGGATTCGATGAGAACTATCAGTTTAGGGTATATGATCTGAATAAGGTCAGGATAGATGAATCATGCGTATCGGGAAATACCCAATATAAAAAACTGGTAAAGGATTACGCCGATGTATATTATCAGGTAAGCAACAATAATGAGGTTCTTGTTAACCTTTTCTCTTGGCAGCCGGGATGGAAAATTGAAATTGAAGAAGAGGGTGTTCCATTATATGTGAGCCGCGTGCGCACAAAGGATCCTCTCCATATCCTGTCTTACGAATGCCAGAGACTCAGTCATAATGCAGTGCCGACAGCTACATCCACATTCTCAACTCAATATTCCACACATTTTTTCAAAGCCAGAGCTTCGAAACCCGACACACGGGTGACAGTAAAAGTAACTGACAATTTCGGAAAAATCTATATACAAACCATTGACCGACCAAAAAATTTTTCAGTAAAAATGAATTAATCTGAAATTCCACTATGAACAAGGACTACGAAAAGATATTGGATTTCATATACAACCATCCTTCCGTTCCGGACGATATCCGCGTTACCATACGCCAATGGATGCTGGATCATCAGGACGACCCGGAACTGTCATCCTCTATGCTTGCCCTATGGGACAGAGAGTTTGGGAAAGACAGCGATACTTTCAATCCCGCAGCATTGACCAGACTGCTCAATGATATTTCATTGAATAACGGTTCATCCACTAAGATCGGAAGATTCCGCATTCGTCGCATTATAAAATATGCTGCGGTTGTAATTGCAATGTGTCTCTCGGCAATTATAACGTATATTGCAGCCGGATCAAGTGAAGAGAACAAGACAATTCTCATCACGGCAAAAGGATCTACCGGTGAATTCACACTTCCCGACGGCACCAATGTGCGACTCAACTCCGACACAAAACTGACTTATAATTCAGAATCGTTTTTAGCGGATGGGAAACGTCGCGTAAGTGTGGAAGGTGAGGCATTTTTTGATGTGACAAAAGATGCAGAGCATCCTTTTGTCGTAAAGCTCACAGAGATGGAAGTTGAAGTTCTGGGAACATCTTTCGATGTCCGCAACTATTCTTTCTCTTCAAAAGAAGAAGTGGTGCTGCTCACAGGAAAGGTAAAAGTGGAAGGCAAAGACATAAAAGAACCAGTAACAATACATCCCGACCAAAGACTTGTATTCAACCGCTCGAACGGAGACTGCAATGTTGAGGAAACAGCTGCAATAAACTACTGCAGATGGATAGAACCTCGCCTCAAACTTGAGAACGAGCCGTTGGGAGACCTGCTGATCACCCTTAGCCGGAAATACAGCGTAGAACTGGATATCGCCGGAAATGTTGATCTCGACAAACGTGTTTCCCTCACTCTCCATAATGATGATCTCGAAGATCTGATGCCTGTATTGTCTTATCTGACCGACATCAATTATCAAATAGAAGACAACACTTTATATATCAACTAATTAAATACTTTAAATAACTAACCTTAATTTCACAGAATGATTCATCAATTGAAAACCCTATGCAGGCTTATCCCTGTATTGATTCTTCTTTTGGCTGGAACCTCTCACGCTCTTGCGCAAAAAGAAGCAATCTCGCTTGATGCCCGTAACATTACGGTAAGGGAACTTCTCAATGTAATCGAGAAGAAAAGCAGTTACACGTTCGCATACGCGGATGCGGATCTGCCACTCGAACGTCGTGTCACTATCAAGGCGGTAAACAAACCGATTTCTTCCATCCTACGCGAAGCTCTGCCGGGAACTTCCGTAAAAGTGCAAAACAAAAAAATCCTGCTTGCACGCGCCTCTGCTCTCGAACAGAAAAAGGAGCAAAAAAAGCAGCCTGAAGCACCAGCAGAGGAAAAGAAACCGGGAAACGGCTGGAACCTGACCGGCACGGTGGTCGATGAGAAGGGTGAACCTCTCATCGGTGCCACCGTGATGGTCAAGGGCACTAATTTAGGAGCTTCCACAGATGCCGATGGAAAATTTATCATACGTGTTGCTTCAGCGCATCCTGTTGTTGTAGCCCGCTATGTCGGTTACAATTCCGCAGAAATGACAGCCACCAAAGGAAAAAATCTAAAAATCGCACTTAAGTCTTCCTCAACAAACCTTAACGAAGTCGTAGTTACGGCGTTGGGCATTACCCGAGAACAGAAATCTTTGGGTTATGCAGTCACAAAAGTCGAAGGAGAGGATCTTAACAACACTGTTTCTGGAAACTGGCTCAATGCCCTTGACGGCAAAGTTGCCGGACTTAGCGCCACCGGTGCCGGCAGCGGACCTGCAGGCTCAATGCGCATAGTGCTCCGTGGCGATCAATCGCTCAACTATGGCAGCAACGAAGCCCTTTTCGTCGTTGATGGTGTGCCCATCAACTCGGGCGATGCCGGCACAGGATCCGGCGGAACATATTCCAATGCCGACAGCCCGGTTGACTTTGGTAACGCGGCTTCGGAAATCAACCCTGAAGATGTGGAAAGCGTATCCGTTCTGAAAGGTCCTGCAGCCACGGCTCTTTATGGATCACGCGCTGCCAACGGTGCAATCGTCATAACTACAAAATCCGGTAAAAAGACAAAAGGCATTGGTGTGACAGTCAACTCTTCAGTCACTTTCGAGCGCGCCGGCTATTTCCCCGATTTCCAGAAAGAATACGGACCTGGCAACGACAACGGATTCGGACAATACGGATTCTGGCAGTTTAAAAACACGGAGGCACCTGAAGGCTTCACTCCTACCACAGTCACTTCTCGATATGCTTTCGGTGAAAAGTTCGATGCATCCAAACTAAGAAACCAGTATGAGTCATACAACTGGGAAACTGGAGAATATACTCTGTTGCCCTATGTATATGCAGATGATTGGTATACAGGAATATTCCGAACGGGCACAACTTTCAAGAATTCTGTGACCCTTACCTCAAACAATGGAAAAGGTACGAGTTCTCGTGTATCCGTAACAGACACACGCAACAACTGGATCATGCCCAACACCGGATACACCAATACTTCCGTATCCTTCTCATTCAACACTAAAGTCAGCAAATGGATAAAGATCCAGGCGAAAGGTAACTACCTTCACAAAACGTCTGACAACACGCCTATCTCAGGTTATTCCACTTCCGCCCCTACATATTATATTATATGGGGTACGAACAACATCAGCATGGATTCATATAAAAACGAATATTTTGCAGGCAGATGCACTAAGGAGAATTATGAATCCAATCGTTACGATGGTAAATCAATGGTAAATCGTCTCGGCAATACCGAGCCAGGAAATCCATATCAGCAGCTTTACGAAGCAACAAACTCTATAAACAAGGATCGCTTTTATGGAAATGTCCTCGTTCAAGTATCTTTTCCTGTAAAGGGACTATCTCTTGATCTGCGTGCCGGAACTGACTTCATGACCGATTTCCGTCAACAGAAAAAACCTTTCCGCACACCGGGATATAAATCCGGCTTTTACCGGGAGCAGAACAACCGTGACAATGAAACCAACCTCGACTTCATGCTTAAGTATGTCAACAATGAGCTATTCGGTCAACGTCTTGGACTTAATGCAGCATTCGGGGGAAACAACATGACCCGCAGCGTTTGGAGACATTCAATCACTCTATCAAAACTCGGGGAAGAGGGTGTATACAATTCAACCAATCTACCAACCGGTGAAAATCCCCGTGAATACAACTGGAGGAGCCGCAAGGTGGTGAACAGTTTCTATGGTTTTCTCAATGCAAGTTGGGACAATACATACTTCCTCGACATCACCGCTCGCAACGACTGGTCGTCTGCACTTGGTCGCCACAACTGGTCTTTCTTTTACCCTTCAGTATCAGCGAGCGTACTCCTTGACCAGGTATTGAAACTGCAGGATAAGGCTCCTTGGGTAAATATGCTCAAGGTGCGTGGCTCATGGGCAAACGTGGGTAATGACACGTCTCCCTACACGCTTGTGGATTCCTACACAAGTTCATCCACTTACCCCGGCAGCTATGAATTGCCTGGCAATCGTGCGAATTATTTCATAAAACCGGAGAATGTAGAAAGCTGGGAAGTTGGTATAGAGACTAAATTATTCATGAACCGTCTTGGTTTCGATATCGCCTATTATAATTCAAGAACAACAAACCAGATTATCAGTGCTGTCACAGATCCCATAATCGGATCATCAAGTAAGAAAATGAATTGTGGAGAGATTCGGAATCAAGGTATCGAAATTGCTTTGCATGGAGTTCCTGTCCGCACACGCGATTTCACATGGAGCATTGACATCAACTGGGCACGCAACTGGAACAAACTCGTCAGCCTTGAAGACGGATGGGATCCTGAAATCCCTTACCAGCAGGCTCAGAATATTGTAGGAAATGGAGTAAACATTTACTCTTACATAGGCAAGGAAATGGGCTGGCTTTATGGGCGAGGTTATGAACGCGCTCCACAAGGTTCTTTCTATACGGATGAGAATGGCAACAAAGTTGACTGTTCCGGCATGAAGATTGTAGACCCAAGCACGGGATTGCCAATTCTTGACCAGACTACCAACAAAAATTTTGGTAAGATAAATCCCACATGGAGAGGTGGAATGGCTATGAATTTCAGATACAAAGATTTTACGCTCGGTCTCAACTTCACCGCCCAGATGGGTGGTCATGCCTATTCTCTTACCCACGCGATGTTCGCCTATCAAGGTAAATTGAAAAATTCTCTCCCAGGACGTTACGACGGCCTTGTAGTCGAGGGTGTCAATGCTGTCGTTGGCTCTGACGGAACCATCACCTATCAGCCGAACAAGACTGTTACGGGAAGCATCAACTCCTACTATACTCTGATCTACAAACGAGATTTCACTGAAGAGAATATTTTTAAGACCGATTTCTTGAAACTCAAGGAACTGCGTCTCGATTATAACCTTCCTGCGAGATTATGTCGCAAGTCTAAAGTATTTCAGGGTGTATCTGTCGGTTTCTATGCCACCAACATATTCTGCATAACAAAGTTCCCGCTTTATGACCCGGAGGCAGGAGCCCTGGTTGGAACCAACGTATATAGCGGTGTTGAAGCCGGAGCACTTCCTATGACCCGCACCTATGGCGTGAATGTCAAACTTTCATTCTAACATTATCATGAAGAATAAATCAAAAATATATTTCGCAGCTTCTCTCATCATACTCAGCGGCGTATGTGGCGGATGTACGCATGATTTCGAAGAAACAAACACCGACCCCAACAAGATGCTCGTAGGAGAACTTCAACCTTACGGCATGTTTGAGAGCCTTTTCTATTCCACTGCGAAAAACAATACCTATTACGCCTACTATTGGTGTGACGAACTTGTGCAATTTACAGCATGCACATCTCTGAGCGGACAGGAACGACACAGGTACAAGATTACTGACAACCAGTTCTCTTCTGTGTGGAGCAACTACGCCACCAAAGCCGGCAATGCCGTGCACATGTATAAGCTTGCAGAGAAATTTAAAGACGATGCATGTAAAGCAGTAGCCCTGACACTTAAGGTTTATCTTCTATCAAATCTCACGGATTTATATGGAGACATCCCTTACAGCGAGGCTTATCAGGGAGACAATGGCATCGACCATCCGAAGTTCGATAGTCAGAAAGAGGTTTACGAACAAATGTTTGCGGAGCTTGAGACAGCAAATGAGCTCTATGCTTCCAAGCCAAAGTTCGAAAAAGGCACAATGGATCTCATGTATGCCGGTGATATGGCAAAATGGAGAAAATTCAACAATTCAATTTATCTCAGACTCCTATGCCGCGTCAGCGGTCGACCGGAAATGAAATCCGGCGAAAAAATGCAGGAGATGCTCGACAATCCGTCCAAGTATCCTGTTTTCGAATCAAATGGAGATAACGCAACCGTACGAAATACAGGAGTGGATCCCTACTACAACCATTTCCGTCCTATCGACATTGACCAAAGTAAATTCTCATCCAGTTCATATCTGATTGCCGAGCAGTTCCTCAAAATGACCCTTAATTATGAAGGATCAAAAGTTGAACAGGATCCAAGGCTCACAACATGGGCAATAAAACGTTCAGGTGTTGATGACTGGAAAGGAACCATAGCCGGATGTCAGCCGGAAGATGGCGGAGTTGCAGGCAAAGATGCTTCATTCCTCAATTACAACGTACTTGTGCGCGATGATGCCCATGCATTCCTCATGGATTATTCCGAAGTACAGTTCATTCTCGCAGAAGCTGCCCTTAAGGGTCTGATAACCGGAGGAGAAACAGCAGCACGCGATTATTATGAAAATGCAGTTGCTGCATCATGCTACAAATGGGCTGAATATGAACAGTATTCAAAAGTAAAGGCACCTATTGATGAACAGAACGTCACAAAATTCCTTAACGGAAATCTCGCAGGGTGGGATAATAATCCAAACAAAGAAAAGCTCATTTGTGAGCAGAAATTCCTTTCTCTCTTCTGGGTGGGTATGGAGGCATACCATGAACTACGCCGCACCGGATGGCCTGTGCTCACTATGGGTGAAGGAACTTATTTCAATAACTACCAGCTTCCGCAACGTTTCGCCTATTGTATAACCACGACAGGTACCAATCCACAGCACGTCGCTGAGGCATTGCAACGCATGGGTGGTGAGAACGACATGCTTACCCCCGTATGGTGGAGTCTCAAAGCAATAACAGGCAATTTTCCGGTAGCAAATCCAAGTTTACAATGAAGATGAACATCAAATATTTGAATAAAACGGCTGTTGCCGTAGCTTTCTCTGTGATATCCTTAGGCTTTATAGGATGCAAGGATGAAGAACCCTACAAAGGACCGGCATCATTCATGGTAGAAGAGATCGAGAATCTCATTATTCCTCAGGAAGGAATCGACATGACAACATATTCTGCCGGCAAAAAATATACCGTGCGAGCTGTCGGTCAATGGGAACTTGTTCCTGTTGATGAAGAAGGTATGTCTTGGTCTAAGATACATCCTATGAGTGGAGAAGACGATGGTTTGATACGCATCTATGCTGACGAGAACCTCACCCCACTGCAGAGAGTCGCCCAATTCAGGATTATGCTCAACGGCGTGGAACAACCGGAATTGCTCACTTTCAGTCAGAAGGGATGTGAGCCATTCTTGAAACTCTCTACCGCACTTGTCACTCTAAAGCGTGCGGGAGGAGAGGTTTCAATAACTGTTGATGCAAACCTCGACTGGGAATGCTCGGTTGAAGGCACGGATGCCTCTCGCTTCACCGCTACTGCCGTATCCCCGCAGGAAATCAAGGTAAGCACTGACCTGATTAATGATACCGGTAATGATATCATGGCGACTCTGGTTGTCAGCGGTAAAGGTGAGTTCTCAAACATCCGCCAGCTTGTGGCTATCGAACAACTATATGCTACGTTCTTCGATGATTTCAGCTGGCTACCCAATCCTAAAGCAGGAATACTCGGCTGGAATGCGCATGGTTCAGAGTTAGGCATGTCAAGCTGGACAGATGAACAGATTGCTCATGGATGGACCTCCATCTCTACATGGTTCTATTATCGCGACAAGTTTGTAAAATTCGGCAAAGGTGGATATGGCGGCGATGCCTGCTCTCCTGCAGTTCCCGAACTCGGAAACAATGCAAATGCCACCATTTCCTGGTCTGCCCTTGGATATGGAACTACAAAGAATGTGAAAGAAGACCACAATATGTTCTATGTTGCCGTCCTTGGTCCCGGCAAGATTGTTGACTGCAGTTCTCAGGGTGAAATGGGATATACTATGGGATATCGCGATGACAACGGCAAGAATGTCACTCTCGATGCCGTAAAATTCACATTCGATGACAACGCATGGATGATTCCGGCTCTCGACTCAACAGCCACTGTAATCTGGCAGACCCCTTCGGCGCAGTTCTCGATCAATGTTCAGGGCATGGACGGAACATCGCGCGTGGTCTTCGTTGCCGGTCCCGGCACACTCGACAATCTCTATCAGGAACCTAACGGCAAGCAGTCGCGTATGTTTATGGACAATTTCAAAATTGTTGAAAACTGATTATATAGGAATCACAGGTCTCCGGAATAATTCCCGGAGACCTAAAACCAATTCTTTAAACACATTAATACTATTTATCATGAAGAAAAAATTTTTACTCATTTCCCTCGCCATCGCGGGAGTAGCTTCAGCTGTCAACGCACAGGAAGTTATTTTTGATTTCACAGATCCCACAAGCCTGTCAGGGCTGACTTTCGAACCTATGAATGTTACAGAACTCCAACAAGCAACGTATGTGAATGAAAGTAAAAATCCACCGGAAACCAAAGACCGTTGCTATAAGTCAAGCAAAAATCATGTCTTAATCATTAGCGGCGAAACGATCTCTAAAGATGGCGTCTCCTTCTCTTTGAGCAATCCAGACATATATAAAGACTACCCGAGATTCTTCTTCGGACTTATCGGTAAGACCTATCCCGATAGTCCGACTGCCCAAGATTTCTACTGTGACCTCCGATGGTATCAGACTGAAGTAATCGAAATCTCAGCTCCAGCAGGAAAGAAAATCGATAAAATCGTAATGAATGCCAAATCAGGTGATAACCCAGCGCGTGCAAACGGACATACGAAGGTCGTGACAGAAGGAGGCACACAGACAATTTCTGATGACTTGACTCTAAATGAATGGGTTGCCAACACCAGCTCGGAGATTACAAAGGTCACATACAAGGCAACAGCAGACAGTCCGACACAGATGGCTTATTCTCTCGCTGTGACATTGTCCGATCTCACCGGGGGATCTGGAGTATCATCAATAAATGGTGATGACAACAATGCACCGGTTGAATATTACGACCTCACAGGCGTGCGCTGCAATCCCGACAACCTCACTCCCGGAATCTACGTGATGCGCAAAGGAGCATCTGTAAAGAAAGTTTCCATTAAATAAAATATAAGAAGTTGTTTAATTTTAGTCCACAAAGTCGGTTGGAATTTAAAAATTTCAGCTAACTTTGTGGATTGCTATATTATTTCACAAATGAACACACGATTCCTTTTATCTCTTCTTTCTATTGCTTTCGGCTTCACCTCCCTGGTAAATGCCGAAGAAATCCAGATAGGAGAAAAACAATATAAAGCAGAACGTCTTATCGAACGTAAGATAGGTCCGGGCACCATATACATCCGTCTGCGTCTCCCCGACTATCCCCTGAATGTGAATCTCGTAACCGTAGACCTCAACAACCCGTATAACCGTATCGAAACAACGATCGCAAATGAATCGGCAAAGGGGACGGAAAGTCTCGTAACCGCAGCGCGTCGCCAGGATAGCGATGCTCATCATCCTCTTGCGGCAGCCAATGCCAATTTCTGGGTGGTCGGATCGCAAAAGGAATATCCCCTCTATGCCGGAATCACACGCAATGCAAGTGTGAGAAATGGCAAAATGGTTACAGAATCCAACAAAAACAAAGAGAAATGGGATGGCGGCACGGAACGAACCGGTGTTGTAACTGTCTCCTACGACAAGACCTTGAATATTGATTACTGCACCCCTACCCTATGCTTCAAAAAGGCTCCCTCGGGCACAGAGAAAAACATCCAGACATGCAACAAGGGATTTCAAGCCAAAGCATATGCCATGTATAACAGCTTCTATGGTCGCGACCGCGAATTCATGCCTTATGCTGAAGTCAAGGATGCCAATGGAAATAAGAAATTTCAACTCAAGGAAGATGTAACGGATGGCATAGAAGTATATCTCACAATGGACGAAGGTGAGAAATGGACTGGTGGTGATGATATCAAATTTACTGTCAAGGAAGTTAAAAAGAATACTAATGCCCGTGGCAAACTGGGAGACTATGATCTTGCCATTGTCTCTTTCGGAGGTGCCAATCAAACCCTTAAAGAAGGTGACCCTGTGATATTGAAATATTACTGGACTTTTGAAGGGAACATTACCCCTGTCGTTGAACAGGCTATCGGTGGCAATGCCATGGTGATGCGAAAAGGTGAGCTCACGGAGCATAATTACAATGAAGATTACAACAGCATGGTTTATTCCCGTACTGCTTATGGATGCTCGGAAGATGGCAAAACTCTCTATATGCTCGTAATCGACAAGTCTACAGATCCTGTTTATGGTAAATCAGCAGGTTGCTCCACAGCCGTCATGTGCGAAATTGCGCGCCACTTCGGATGCTACAATATGTCGAACTTCGATGCCGGTGGCTCTGCAGAACTCATGGTTGACTTCTCTATCGTGAACAAGACAACTGAATCAAATCCCCGCAAGGTTGCCAACGGATGGATGGTCTTCTCCATCGCTCCGGAAGGAGACAAAACACTTGCATCCATAGAATTTGACCATCCTGTTATCAGCCTCTCTGCCGGAGAATCTTTTACTCCGGTTATACTCGGTTATAACCAGTATGGTGAGCTTATCAATAATAACGTAACAGACTTTGTTCTATCCTGCGATCCGGAAATTGGTAAATGCAACGGAAAAGCTTTCACTGCCGGGACAGTTCCAGCTTCAGGATTACTGACTGCTACCGTCAACGGCATATCAGTCAGCAAAGTAGTGGATGTTGCAGGAGGTTCAGGAGTTGAGGAAATCCCGCTTGACATAAAGTCGGATGTCATAGAGTATTATAATATTTCAGGGGTAAGATGTGTCAAACCTGAGACCCCGGGAATCTACATCCGTCGCGCAGGGAGCAAGGTGGAAAAGATTATTATCAACTAATCAACAATATTAATTATGAACAAGCTTATTCCGCTGCTTATCATCGCAGCCTTCTGTCTCCCCACATGGGGTGTGAGTACCAAGAACCTGAAATACGTTGATGCGTCTACGCTGACAATGGTAAACAAACCTCAGAAAGATGGTCCCCGTTTGCGCAGAATAGACACGGACAAATATCCTGATCTCACTTCACGTGTGCGCCATTATCTGAACATGCCCACCGGCATGGCTGTAAAGTTTCGTACAAATAGTCCGGTGATCCGCGCCAAATGGACAACACTCGACACTCTTCGCCACACCAATATGGCATCGATTTCGGAAAAAGGATTGGATCTTTACATCAAAAAAGATGGTAAATGGCTATGGGCTGGATTCGGCAATCCAAAGTTCAGAGGGACAAAACACGAATCCACGATGATAAATGACATGGACACAACCATGAAGGAATGCCTTGTTTATCTTCCGACCTTCATGCAGCTTAATTCTCTTGAAATCGGAGTTACTCCAGACTCAAGGATTGAATCTTGTGGAGAGATTAAGCGTGCTCCGGTAGTGGCAATGGGATCAAGCTACACACATGGTTCGGGTACATCACGCGCCGGGATGGCTTGGCCTGCCCAGCTTTCTCGAATATTAGGAGTTGACATTGCCAACTATGGTACAAGTGGACAGCAGAAAATGGAACAGTTTTTTGCTGACATAATTTGTGACACAGACGCCGACATGTTTATCTTCGATTGCTTTTCGAATCCTTCACCCGAGGAAATCCATGATCGCTTTGTGCCATTTGTAAAGAAAATACGGACAAAGCATCCGAAGACTCCACTTGTGTTCCTTGAAACAGTTGACAGGGAATGGAAAAACTTTGATTTGAAAAAACGTAAGTTTGAAAATGATAAGGAACAAGCGGCACGTGAAGAAATCGCAAAAGTCATGAAAAATGATCCCAATATCTACTTTTTTGAGCCTGGCTTATATACAGGTAGTGATCATGAGACAAGCGTAGATGGCACACATCCCGGCGACATGGGATACCAACGCACGGCAATAAACATCGCTGAAAAAATAAATGCAACACCAGCACTCAAAAAAATAATAGATGCTGCAAAAGCAGCGAAATGCTGCAAGTAACATCCGTCTCCGCAAAATCCTCGACAAATACAACTTCCTCTAATCAAAACTTTTTATTCATTTGTACGTTAAAAAGTTAGAATTAGTTGTTTATTTCATTTATATATTGTAAATTTGCCATCAGTTAATAAACAGTTATGACAAAAAATATAACTATAAAAAAACCTTCTCCCGAATTGATAAGCTTTATCAATGGGTTGAAAGAAAAAAAAGACCGTCAGATAAAGAAACTGACGGAAAAAGATCAGTGCACATTTACAATCAAAGTATAAATGGATATCTCTTTTGACATTCATAATAATGAGGGCGACCATATTAGAGTCGCCCTCTCGTATTATGATATAGAGACTTTAAGCTTATTTACCTCTGATCCCTCCACTTTATGTCTAACTTTTTATGACATAACCTTAATAAGGATGGCAGGAACCAACTATGTAGGTTATAGAGTTTTATCAACAGTATCCGATATACTAGCACGATTCTTGGACGAAAATCCAGATGCTGTTTTATGTTACTATTGTGATGATAAGACTGACATAAAAACCAGTCATAACAATTTTTTACCCCAGGAATATCGAAGTAAGTTATTCTCAAGAATGTTTGATTCTTATATGAAATCACACAATAGAAATGATTTTATTGACCATAGAATAGAGGTATTTGTAGACGGTCAACCAAAATTCGCTCATTTTATATGCCGATCAGAACACATTTATTCGGTATCCATAATTGGCGATCAACTCCTCAGTAAATAAACCAGATTTATGCTATACTTATCCGGCTCTTTATACTAACTGATGATTCGATGCCGAGTTGTGACCGCGTCCCCCTCCGAGAAATCCTCAACAAATACAACATCCGCTAATCAACTAAATAATAAAACAAAAAATGCTGCAAGTAAAATTTCAATATTAACATCACCCGGACTGCCCCTGATATAAATTTTCAATGGCAGTCTGGTTTATTATTGTTCCAATCCGTTAAATCGTAAAGATTGGAATTCCTCTTATTGAAAGTTAAAAGCTTGGTTTACTTTTATTATACAAGAAGCCTAGCTTTAGATTTCAGATCTTTCCTGCGTGAATACCTATAATATCTATTAATTTATATACAAAATTGACATTATACGTTAGATGATACACATGGTAGATGATTGCAAACTAAGACAAGATATTAAGCGCATGTATAGGCAATATTATAAGTTTATAACGTGAGTTCGGGATAACAATAGCTAAATCACGCGATCTTACACAGAACTCGCGTAATTTGTTTTTCTCATTGTCAGATATTGATGATTATCTGTGTTGACCCTTGTCCACTCTCAACAGCAAGCCCGACCCTTCCATATGTTATCATTATACCGGATACAATAAAAAACATTATACCAGATACAACTGCACTATACATGTAGTGACAACACGGAAATTACGCCATTCATAAATTTCTTAGCATATTAGGGAATTTTCCTAGCAACATGTTATCCGATAGGCTGAAAATATCCATAATATTCCAGATGTCAACCTTTGGAATCGGCTCAAATATTTACATCAATTTTTGATATGCGTCGATTGTAATTTTCAGCATATTCAAAGAACGTTCTAGAGAGCTATAAGTGCCATCGATTACATCATACATAGCCATTAATGTACTCAGCTCGCGTTCAGTATAAGGATACGTTATAACTTTAATAGTAAAGACCTTTTTCTTTGCTTCAATCAATTCCAAAATAGATTGTTTTTTATGTATGCACGAGTCATAATATTGTTGATATAATTTGCCTAATTCGGAATTAAAATTCCGATTATATAAATCTAATTTAATAGCAATAGATTTTGTGTAAACCTCATTGGTAAATATTGTTATGTCTAAATTGAGCGTATATAGTTCGTACGTCAATTTTAGATATGATAATTCGTGTTCAAGAGAATCTACTTTCTGAACAAGAGGATGCAATTCCATTTGTTGATTTTGAGATTGTGCCTGAATAGAAATAGTAAAAAACACAAATACAAGAACGAATAGAATTTTTTTCATACAAAGTATTATATAAACTTATTATGCGCTTCAGTTTCCATAAGCACAATTTAATCTAAAAAGCGTGGAACTGTAATGCCATGTCTTAATGCGAAGGTGGTAGGCAAATTTTTATATGCTTATCGCATACAAGAAGAAGACATAACGCCTCTTTTTTAAATATAGTGATGGGACTTCTCCCAATCAACAGCAAAGTTACAACATTTTGCAGTTCATGTCAATAGAATGGTTAAAAATAATTTTGGTTAAGTATTATATATACATCTATATTGAACCAGACCTATAAATATGCTCCCGACAAAAAATATATAATCCTATCGATTTTTCTTTTCACCCGCACCCTTATACACCTCCAGACTTGCCAACGAAAAGAGAAAACCTCCGAAAAATAATAGAATTAAAATAACTAACGCCTACGAATTAAACTTAAATTATTGCTTTTTTATGTACTCAAATTCCTTATTTAGCGCAGATCCAAGGAATTAAGTTTATGTGTTTCAACAATTTACTCATATAATATGTAAATCATACAAGTTTTCACCAATTGCCCTGTTGTATTCATTATAGTAAAACATCATTATGGGATATTTACCATATTTCTCAAAAATCATAAACTATACAGACTTTTTTGCAGCTTTGTCAAAAGCACTTCAGCCATTTTATAAATATCTTTAGAGATTTCCTCCAATGGATTTTCCTTTTTTCATTTTGTGTATTTTGAATAAATCAAAGATTAGATTTCTTCATTGTCGTAGTCGAATAGTACTATATGTAATTTGTAAAAATAGCCTCATTACATTTTTTGTGAACAGTCATTTCGTTTTGAATATTCTCGTCCTCTTTAAATTGGGGCTCTTTCCATGAAAAACTATAGTACTTTGAATTGTTCTCGTCAAACATTAAATCGGATTATGATGTTTGTCTCATCCATTATATTTGCGTCACAAACCATGATATGGAGTTTCCTCATCATTTCACTCTTGTTGTCGTCTACAGGAATGTCCAAAACTTGGTTACGTTCATTGATGGCATAACAAATGTTGATATAAAGTACAATACAAAAAATCGTAAAAACTTTTTCATATTGTAAACTTTTTAATTATCCTTTTTTGTCTGATCAGCAGTAATCATCAATACAATCACCACCTGTCCATTTTTTTCCCTTAAAGAGAGTAATTGTCTTTAATGCCCCATTCTCTTCAAAAAACGAACCTCCATTTTTATGAATATATTTATCGTTCAAAATATATACGTATGTAATATACCATTGTTTCAATCCTTAAGGATTATATGTCACAACACAAAGCCGTTGCCTGTCATCTGATATAGCAAATTCAATAATAGTATTCGTTCCATAGGCATTGTTTGAAAATACCTTTCCTATTTCCAAAGATGAATAATAGTCCTCTAAAGAGAGCGTGTCTGTGGGACACAAAGGGAACTCAGTTGGTGTTCTCCAATCTTCTTGCATAGCATTAGAAGTTAATGCTTCCTTCAATAATGGCAAAGCATTTTCTTCTTGTTGTTTACATACACGTGGCTTTTGTGTAGATAATTGTGTCCAATCATGACGAATATTCATAGGTTGAAAATCTTTGTATATCCATTCACCTATGCCTTTACCTTGCGAAATGCTAACAAAATCTGCATCTTCGTTACTCCATCTTTCCAAATTCGTCTTGCATTTCGCAGCCTCCTCCTCAGAGACCGTGCGCATCCATGTGAAATTAGGATCCCCGGTACTTTCTCGTAGCAAGGCTGGGTTATCAAGAAATGCAGCTATGCTTCCACATATATTGATTATTCTTCTGCGAGTAATTGGATTATTCAGTACGTTTTCAAGTTTTGTTACCCAATGAAGGTTTTCTGCTCTATTATTACACCTGTTAGTATCTTTATGATCTACAACCATTCCCTCTGCTTTTTGATGCCCCCAAAAAGCGGACGCTACAACTTGATGGACACGAATGTTTGATGCAAAAAACATATATCCATTGTTCTCATTTTTTGTGCCAAAAGTCCATTTGTTATCCAAAGGTCTTATTCTACAACCTTTTTTAGGATGCCTCATGATGGCGCCATTATCTCGTACTGAATAGATTTCTCCCTTATATTCGCAAGAAATCTCAACCTTGAAATTATTTATGTCCATCATAACAATGTCTATTTAAAGTCAACAAAATCTATTTTTTTCCTAAAGCTGCAGCAATTTTGGATAAAATATCAAGCCCTACAGAATACTTTCCTTTTTCAATACGGCTAAGATTAGCTGCATCTATGCCTGCAAGTCTTGCCAAATCACGGGCTTCCATGCCTCTATCTTCCCGTATCTGACGAATTCGTCCACCAACACGAGCTCTATCCTTATGACGAGTACCGGTGCTAATGCCTAAAATTCCACCCCCAATGGCAAATTGCAAAGATTCCTGCCAAATAGAATTTGTCATTTCCTCCTTATCATTTGAAAAGTTTTTGTCAAACAAGACTTCCAACCAATGAAGTTCGTAATCTCGTGTTTCCTTACTTACATTTAAACCCATCTGGCACAATACCGTAAAAACTTCTCCGTCAGGAGCGACTACTTCAATTTCATTCTGACTAATAATCTATGCTGACGATTGTGTCGGAATATCCAAAAAAGAATTTTGACTTTTGTCTGTCATAATTGTATTACCGGGTTTTAAGTGTTGTCATCACTTTTAATGGTTACCAAATTCAAGTGCAAAAGTAATCACAATTGGCAAATATACCAATTATTCCCGGTTTTTATGCGTATTATCATATAAGAATTCTCTTATTAAGCAGAATAACAAGATTATTCTTATTCACTATAAAGAAATTCGCAGCTGATACTATGGGAGATGCAATAAAAGTACCTGATTATTATTGGCCTTGTTGTGGGGAAATTATGATACTACGTCAAGGAAATAAACAACATTGGCATTTTAATCAACAAACGAAGTCAAGAAAAAGTAATAGATTTGAGATTTGCTATGGTCAAGAATGTAACATTACATTATAGTAAATTCCATATTGACAAAAAATTTAACAGCACCAAAATTTGCAATCTAAATAATTTGCAACTTAATTTCTGAAAGCCACTCACACATCTTGTGGAGTGGCTTTTGTCTGGTCACAAATTATCTATTATTCTTTTGACCTCACCGAACAAACGGGATGATGATTCAAGAATTTCGTCAGATGTAGGTATTGTTCCATATGATAACGCTCCCACTTCCGAGTTATATATACCGGAAATTTTCTTCCATAACGAACTGAAATCAATAAACAAGGGGGAGGATAGAATGTTCGCCTCTTTCCATTTCGGAGGTCTGTCAAACTCGGCTTTGTCATGAGCTATCAACTCAACAAGATGTCCGGGAAACATTGTTTTTAAATACTCCGCGCAATCCTCATCTTGCAGCAGATAATACAAGTCATAGAAATGACGGATTTTTGATGCCACGCCGGCAATGGTATCATCTTCAAATGAGAATCTAATTAAAGATACCACTTTCTCGCAGAGGGTACGCCTCTTATCGAGAACATTAAGCTCAAATGGCATCATGTCCAAGTTTTCAATCATAGAATCTAATCCGCGTCGCTGCATCATCTCAGTGATAAATGTCTTTATAGCTCGTCTTACATAAGGATAGGGATTGCCGTATGTATTTATCTCGACAATCACATGATTGCCCAGAAAGTTTAGCGTATCCTTTCTTCTACTCAATACTGATGTGTAGCCATGATATGTTTTTCTGAAACGGTTGTTTTTTATTGATCCCTCTGGCATATCAAGTTCTTCCAAATCGGCAGTAGTATCTCTCCCGATTTTGGCAACAAGCTTTTTCTGTTGATTTTGGCTCAATCCTTCGAGAAGCACAGCAAAATCAACATCCGATGAAAATCGTTGGATTAGTCCATAGGCTTTGGAAAGAGAAGTTCCGCCCTTCCAGACGATGCGTTCATTCTGTGGATGGCGCGAAAGACGCTGGAGAATCTGACAAATCCAATAGTCTTTTTCAACAAATTCTGGAGCGATGCCAAGTTCTTGAGAAGCAACCTGAATGGCATTGGAAAATTGTTCCTTATTCTTATGCAGTTTCATACGATATTCCAGCTGTTTAAATTTATGTCTGAGTCCTCATTCAGACCTATAGCGTAGGTTGATGTTGGATTGAGTGATTGTTTAAGTTGACCAATATATTTATCATTACCGGTTGATTCCAAAATTGCGCCAAGGAGTGCTCTAACTCTCGGAGGATATTTCCTTACCAATTTCACGAGAGTCGAAAGTCGCTTTTCTTCCAGATCTGAGATATACTTTTTAATAATCCTGACAGATTGACCAACACTTGTGTCTGGTATCATCTTTAACAGTTTTAAGGAATCCAGGATCTGAAGTAATGGTATTGAATCTGAGGTAATCTTATTCGGTTGCATTATGAAACGTATCTCATAATTGCCACGTTTCAATGGATCTCGACGACGAGACGTACCTATCATAATCACATTTGAAATCTGAGAAGTGAGACCCATCTGGTTCCAGATTGTATAACCGGTTACATAGCCGGATAATACTCCATTGTCATGAATCAAATCTTTTACTATTTCATTGGAGGAAGGACCTATATTCCCGAATACAGATGTTTTAGGTTTATAATATTTACCTCTCCCCGCCTTATCAAGCACTCCCAACTTAACCATACGTCCAAGTTTGATGCGGACATTTTCCCTCCATTCCCGTGGAAAGTCAAGATCTTCAATAGTAAAAACCTTTGTCGGCTCTATACATGCAATTTTATTTTCAATAAGTTGAGATGCAACCATAACATTACGTTTTGATATTCAACGGTAAAGTTAATAAAAATGTTCGGTATTCCGTACGGAATACCGAACATTTTTATTATTATTAGGACGGTTTAGAAATTGAGGGAGTCGAGGGTGGTGAAGATGAGCATGGCTTCGGTGAGGCGGCGCAGCTCGGCAAGAGCCTGGCTGATGTAATACTGCACGGTTTTCTGACTTACGCCTAAATGCTCTGCAATCTCGGCATAGGTCTTGTGCTCATAACGGCTCATACGGAATGCCACACGCTGTGGCTCGGGCATATTAGAAATCATCAGGTCTATCATCTCAAGAAGATCGGATGTTGTCACAACTTTCTCTCCGTCATAATAATTCTCATTTACGTCATTTCCTACTTCCGACTCATATTCGGAAACAACCTGCTGATGCCTGAATTCCTTGAAGATCGCATTGCGGGTCATCTGAAAGAGATATGCCTTAAGCGATTCGATATCTTTCAGACTCTCACGATTCTCCCATAAGGAACAAAAAATATTGTGAGTGATATCATCAACATCCTCACGCACACGGATAAATCGATATGCGAAATTGCTCACTGATGGAGCATAACGCATATAGAGAATGCCAAGAGCTCCGGTGTCTCCCCCGCGCATTCTTTCTATTAATTCATTATCCGAAACTTCACTCATATGAGACTATGCAAGCAGCTTTTATTATTCAACTTTCGCAAGCAGAAAGTTGAAGTTTACAAGTTTAATGCGCAATGTGCAGTTTATGAGTTTATTTATTTGCCACTATATAGATGATATTCAAATAGAAGTCGCATCTGATAAACTATTAAACTTCTAAACTTTTAAACTTTAAGTTGAAGCTTGCGAGACTTAAATTAATTATATAACAAATTTAGCAACATTTAGTCAATTTCGCAAATTTTTGTAATTTTGTATTCTCTAATCCTGCAACCAAATTTTTGAATTTTCATTACCGACTATGTCGACATTCACAATACATACTCTCGGGTGTGGCTCTGCCAAACCGACTCTCAGACACCAACCCTCCTCCACAGTGGTAGACTATCGCGGCAACCTTTTTATGATCGACTGTGGCGAAGGCGCGCAGCAGGCGTTTCAGCGTCATCACCTCAAATTCTCGCGCCTCGGACATATTTTTCTGACTCACCTCCACGGTGATCACGTTCTTGGATTGCCGGGTTTGATATCGTCTTTAGGTTTAGGTGGTGCCGGGGGTAAGATTGTGATACATACTTTTGCTGATGGCAAGAAAATTCTCAGCAAAATTTTCGATTTCTTCGCAAGAGAATTGCCGTTTGAAGTGGAATTCAATGTCATAAAACCTGTGGAGGCGGTTATCCTTGACACTCCTTCTCTCACTGTCCGCACTATTCCCTTGAACCATAGGATACCTACTGTAGGATTCGTCTTCGAAGAGAAAGCAAAACCGCGACATATCCGCCGTGACATGATAGACTTCCATGGCGTTCCCTTTTCAATGATCAACCGTATCAAAGCCGGGGAAGACTTCATCAAACCGGACGGAACCGTGATACCGAACATCATGCTTACCTCCGATCCCACCCCTCCCCTCTCTTATGCCCATATCAGCGACACGGCATATATCCCCGACATTGCGGCGAAGATTGGTCCGGTAGATCTGCTTTTTCATGAGACAACCTATCTTGACTGCCATCTGGCGGAAGCCGCTCAGCGTGGACACTCCACCGCTCGCCAGGCGGCAACTGTGGCTCGCGATGCCGGTGCAAAAGCCCTCCTTACGGGTCATTACTCCTCGCGCTATAAAAACGACGAGGGCTTCCGTGAAGAAGCCCTCGATATCTTTCCTAATGTCATCCTCAACCGAGAAGGATTAATCACACCCTTGGATTAATTAGGAATTAGAAATGAGGAATGAGGAATTCACAACCTCAACTCCGAATCCTCCTTATAATTCCTAAATCCTAACTCCTAATTCCTAATTATTAAACCTTTCCCTGCCGAATGCGCGGAGATTACCGGAGCGTATTGTGATTGCGCCGAGGCAATTCCAAGGGAATAGTCGCCTTCTCTATCCACATAGCATTCATAGCTTATCACATGAGTGCCTTTGCCAAGGAAGGGAATAAACAGGTTGGTAGAATTATCGCGTACTTCACGATACATCCACACTCCATCACTCTGAACATAACCGGAAATCTGATCTGCCGGCTCAAGACATGCAGAGCGAGCATCCATTACAGCTACATATTCAAGATCACGATCACATGTAATCGACAATGTGACGCGAACTTTGTCACCGACCTTCAGATTTCCTGCAGAAGCAGTGGTGCCGTTATCATCATTACTGATGACATAGATATTTTTCTCAATCGAAAGTTCTGCAACCTTCGCACTCTTCACATCCTTGATAGGAGCAATATACTGTGAAATCAGACCTCCCCATGCCGGTCCGACACCGGTTCTATGGATAGTAAGATTACCTTTGTCATTGGCATTTACATTCACTGTCACGCTTCCCGTAAGAGCCGCAAAACGATCTATGTTCACTCTTTCCCCATCAATCATTATTTCAGCCGGAGAAGAAGGCACAGTCCATTTCGTGCCTGAAGCAAGAATGGCATGAATCACCTCTGCAGTTTCACGATCATCGCCCCAGTTCTCTGTCTGTTTGGTGATGAGCAGCCACTGGCGAAGCTTATCCACGTTCTCACTCTTTGGCTCAATCTCGGAATATGCCTCAAGTACCTGAGCTGTAGTGATCAGTTTGTTCCAGCCACCGAAAGATGATGAAAGATTGTCAAACCACATACCTTTCTCCTGCGATACCGACGCATATTGTCTGAGGGATTCAAGGATGGTTCTCGACTCCATATTGAAGCCTTTTCTGCCAAGCAATGTCGCAGCTGTCGCCTTCTCATAAATACCCATGCGTTTCCAGCCGTCTTTTACTGCTGCAAGACCCTTTTTCTCCATAGATGCAAAAGATGCGGAAGGAGTAACATCTTTGAAATTCGACCGCACATAGAGGTAATTAAGCATTGACTCATACGGGAACTTGGATCCTTTGTATTCTTTCAGATCCTTAACCCAGCATGCATCGGCATATTTCACGGCTTTCTTCGCCATTGCCTCTCCTTCGGCAGGGAGATAACCCATATCGCGGAGCATTGCAAGATGCAGCAACACCCGCGACGTGATGAATTCCGAAGACTCCATCCCCGCACACCAACTCCAGCCGCCATCAGCATTCTGAAGTTTCGCCATCTCTTTTAAGGTTGATGCAATGATCTCCTTGCTCCTTGCTGAATCAGCATATTTCACGAGTCCCTGCATCCTCAGAGTCTCTGAGGCAGCTGAGCGAACCCACGGAGTGTTATTGAGAGCCACATTCTTCAGGTCCTGATTCTTCTCGAGATTAGAGACAAGAGTTGAGTCCACACTGTTTGCGGGATCGGCAAAAATCTTTATAGCCTCAACAATCTCGGGATAATCTTTTGCAAGACCTGTACCGATCGCATTCCCGTAAAGGGAGTAGACCTGCGAAAGTATATTAGATGATTTCGGTTCCGATATGTCAGGTAATGCGGTGACAACATCCCAGATTGGATTGTCATTGTATTGCAGTGTCACTTTTGCACCCTTACCAAACGACGGGATCTTCATTGAGAAATCATTCTGTCCGGGAGCAATATAGAATGGTTTGGATTCTATAACGGGCGTGCTGCTCGGATAAACCGGTATCACTGTCTGCTCGCCGTCTGCAAAATCTGCGCCATAGGCATACACGCGGATACCTATATAATTGATATCGCCCGGCACGCTGAAATTTGTAGATATTTTGGTAGAGCCGGCAGGTTCTACATTCTCCCTGGCAGATGCAAATGTCTTTATCACATTTCCTGAAGCGGGATCGAATATTTCAATTTTTCCATAGAGTGGCATCTCTTCGGTAGAATTATTATAAAGCATAGCTGCCACCGACACCTCATCACCCGTGCGCACGAATCGTGGTGCGTTCATCTGCGCCATAACAGGCTTGGAGGCAACAGCATCCATAACGCTGACTCCGCCCTTCATATCTTCAGTATAGCCCATTATCTGAAACTGCCAGGTGCCGTTGAACTGCGGTACGATGAAATCAACCACCGCATCGCCATTGGCATCTGTAATCATTTCGGGCATGAAGAACGCCAAAGGACAATCAACCTGGCGCATAACCGGTTCAGGCTGTCTTTCAAGTGCTCCGCTACCCATTGCTGACTCCTGTGCTACGGCTCCAGTAAACATGGGAGCCTGCTCTACAGAATAGAAAACCTCATTTTCAGATACCGCGCCATCGGCATCCTCAAGTTTTACCTCGTCGGTAACCGCCCGGCTTGTCAACACTAAACTATTCAATGATTCCTTAGACTTGGCACCTCTTATGCGAAGATTGCGAAGCATCCCTTCCGCACCATAAAGCTGCAGCCCATACATATCCCATGATGGATAATCAAACCTCGTTATGCCACCATAAACTACTTTCGACAATGGCAAGCGCCAGTTACCGCCGTGGTTCGTATAACCCCACTGGAAGTTTCCTTTGATACCATATCCCATGTTACCGGCGGGATTGAATGTCCACTGGAACGGCATCAGGGCATTCAGGGCTTTGTTACTCATCACAGCCGCTACCGGAATGCCGCCAAGTGCCGCATTATCGAGAGTGAAATTAAATTTCCAACTCTCTCGCGCACCGGGAGCGATACGGTCGCGGAATGTCTGGGTCTTGATCTTTATATTTTCTGTCTGCACCTGTGGAATCACAGTCACTGTCGTCATGTTCTGCTCGAAATCATGAGTTCCCGCAAAAGTGACTTCCACGCGATTATTATCAGCCGGCACAGGCACCGAAAGCTCTGTCATTCCAGCATTCACACGCAGCCAACGGCGATCGATTACCTTATCGCAATCCGCAATCTGCACGAAGATCCAGCTGTCGGAATATGAACTTCCAACCTTTATCTTAACATCCTTTGCACCCTTTGAAGCCACGATCCTATCCTCAGGAGTCCATAACGGAGTGGCATATGGCGGAACCTTATCATCCTGACGATATACGGTCACTATAGAATAAGCTGGTTGAGAATATTTTTCATCCTTGAAATTGCGGTCAAGCGAGAATTTGATTTTATATCTTCCCGATTTCAGAGAGGCAGCGTCAAAGCGGAATATCGGTGATTCGAATTCTCCTGTTTTCACAACATTTCCCTCATTCGCGTATTCGCTGATTCTATAATAAACAGTGCGTTTAACCGGATTGCCAACAATATCCATTACTCTTACTGCATAATCTTTTTCACCCACAGAAGCCGCAATCTTTGAAGGAATCGTAGCGTTGATTGAATAAGCCTGACCAAGAGAGAACCACGTTGCAGGAGCCTCCTGGGTCTCACCCGACTGACTTGTAACGGAAACATTCAGCTCATATCCACCAAATGCGTATTTGGTGTCACGCAATCCCTCTGTAGGCAACTCTATGGTGAAGGAACCATCGGATGCAGTCGTAGTCTCTCCTCCGTAATTGGCATTTATGTTGGAGTTGAGCCAACGCAAAGAGATATACCTTACATCGTATTTAACGACAGCTCCAGCCACCGGCATACCGGAATAAGTCGAGGCTTTACCTTTTATCTTAACTACGTCCCCTATCTTATAATTATCTTCCGTGCCATCGGTCGTGACAAAGAATGTAGGCGATTTGTAATCGGCAACCTCAACTGAAGTCGAAGCATATTCACGCGAGTCTCCGCTCTCGTTCATCATTCTTACGATATAATTTCCTAAAAGACCGCTTTGGGGAATCGTAAATTCCCCTCTTACTCTACCGAATGAATCCGAAACAAGATGCAGCGTATCAACCGCCTGATAATTAGCATCACACAAAAGCATCCGCACCTTAGTGTCAGAGAGCTGGTGCATCTCGCGGTCTTTCGCGGTATAGACAATACCCATAAACCCGAGCGTATCTCCGGGACGGTAAAGGGAGAGATCGGTTAGAATCTTACCATTTATCTGCTGCTCCGAGACGTTGCCACCATATCCCCAGCTCCATAAATTCCCGGCAAGACGGTCTGTTCCTTTACTTATAATAAAATCATAAGAGCCGTTGGGCACAATCACAAAGCCTTCATCACCAGAAACCCGTTCAATCTTCTGTTTGTTACTTCTTGAAGTGAATACTACTTTTGCGCCGCTGACAGGTTTCTGATTACGTCCGTCAACAACATAAAGTCTGTCACTCTCTTTCGCAAGTTGGTCGGAACTGCGGAAATATGCGAGCCTGGAAACTGTGAAAGGAGACACCGACATTTTCGGAGCTGTGCCGGTAATGACGCCCGAAAGCTTTGCCGTAGATGACGGCACAAGCACATAAACACCGCTCTGCAAAGCCGGAAGTTCAACTTCGGTCTCGCATTTCACCGGTTTCTCGCCTGTGAAACTTACAGGAATCACACCAACCACATTTCCAATTCCATTCACTGCGTTCAAACGTATATCCTTGTTTATATATGAATCCGGCAATTTCACCACAAGGAGGTTGAAATTAAACACGTTCGAAGCCGACACTTTTATCTTCCCCTTTTCTGCCGGATAGATGCGTCCTGACGTAGAAACAGAGATATCCTCAGCTCCCAGCACAGTGAGCCGGTTTTTCAAAGCCTGTGCATTGTCGCATTGAGGGAATTTCTTAAGATATGATTCAATAAGCTGATAACGTTTCTTCAGCGCAAGATTGCTCTTTTCAAGCTGTTGTTGCGGCGAAAGAGTATCGAAGTTATCGTCTGCTGATTCCTCCTCCTCGATAAAGTCTGCTCCGGCGAGAATGAAGGCAGCGCAATAAGGGGTGTCTATGTAACGCTTCACACATTCCGAGGCATAATCGTTTCTGTCGCGCCAGGGCATGCGTTCATATTTATAATAGCTTAAGGCAGCAGCGATCTGTGTTTCTCCCCGTTGCTGATGCCATGCTATGCAACTGTCGGTTATATCGGCAAGAAGAGTCGAAGCGGATCTTTCCGACTTTTTGTTGCCGGCTGCGCCTCCATAGCCAAACGGGATAATTGAAGCTCCATCATTGTTTGAAAAACGTTTGAGTAAATCGCCGGTCTTGATGGTCATGAAATCATACACACTCATGCCCATCTTCTCGGCATCCTTACTGTTTTCAATAAGCGGTGATATTGTCGACAATGGAGTTGAGCGTGCAGCCTCCACATCCCTGAATGCATCGGAAACCAACGATGTTACCTTTGCCGCAAAAATATCGCGGCTCCATTCCATCACATTCTCCGGAACCGGAGTCAAAGGGAGCGATCTGTTATTGAAAACCCATGGTGTGGTCTCATAAATTGAGGAATACAACTGAGCCTCAAGCATCATAGCCAACTGCGAATATGGAGCCTTAAGTTTCCCCGCCAGGTCTGAGAAGAGTGTGATACCCTCTTTATAATTGTCTTGTGAAATAAGATTACGAGAAACCACAAGCTGTATGGCAGCTTTCAATGCCATGACATCGTTACCGGATGCCTGTGCCTCCTTGAGAGCAACATCCGCATTATTTCCTACAGTTTCAGGAAACGCGAAATCCGGAGTCTTGAACGTATTCTCCACTGCTTTTGTCTCTTTTTTGGTTATATTCCCCGTGGTTTTCTTTCTGGCAGCTCCTGCGTCTGATGCAAAGAGCATAATCGTGATTAAAAACAATAAGGTCGACATGCGGCCGACCTTATTAAGTGTATTTTTATTCATCATACGCAACTATTTGCTATCTGTTTTTCTTCTTATGCCTCATCTCACTCATTTTCTTCCGAAACTTCTCCTCTGCCGCTTTCATCTTAAAAATCTGCTTGCTGCTGAGAAAAGTAGAGAATTTTGCATCATATTTCTTTTCGATAGCTGCATCCTTCTCCTTGGCCTCCGTGAGGGCACGGCTAACGGATGCATAATCCTCTTCAGTAGCATTAGATTCTTTCTTTACTTTACGCTCGAGTCTGCGTGTTTGTTCAAAGATCTTCATTCTTTCATCACACATCTGATCATAAAGCTCCGCAAATTGTTTCTGCTGGTCTTCTTGAAGATCTATCTCTTGGGCAATGAATTTGATTTTAAATTCCCTGAACTCTTTCCGCATCTCCTCACGACTCTTCTTGGCTTTCTCTTGCGCACACAAAGTGCCTATGCCGAGAACCATCGTAAGTATTATCAACAATATCTTCCTGTTCATATCATTCTTCTGTTAGACTCATGTCTGCATATTCCGATTCTAACTTATAATCGAAATCTTTTTCAAAGTCTTCTATTGAATCGTAATCCTTTATCACCTCTGTTTCAAGTTCAATATCAGACATTGTTGTTTCCGGCAATAAATAAGCATCCGCAAATTCCGGCTCCGACATTGCCATCGCAATATGCTCTGGTGGATTATCAAGACTCAAAGTTACATTCCCGGAAGCATTGTAGAAAACTTTCATCATAAGCCAGATACCGGCAAACATCGCTGCGAGATAGACGTATGGCTTTATTCGCTGCCATGCTGTCATCTCAACGTGTCTGGGAGTTTCCGGATAAGGAGGAAGCTTGGCATCGATCTCCCTATAGACCGATTCGAAATACCCCTCGGGAACCTTCCAGCTTCCCTCGCGACCATATTTCTTGATTAACTTCTCTTCCTGATTATTCATATTTTCAATTTTCAATGTATCTTTATGACAAGTGACGTGCCACAAGGTTTAATACAAAATTAAAAAATTTATTGCTATTTTTTCTGACTTTTCTAAACTTTTTCTGAACTTTTTCCGATCAATGATGTTCTATAGGTATAAAGAAAATCGTTTCATGATGTTAGGTTAGTTTGAAAAAGTATTATGGAAAACACTTGAATGCGGCTGGTTGCGAAACCGGCCGCATTCGCGTTAAGACAACAATGCCGTGAGCTTCTTCACTGCATGGTGGTAGGAGGCTTTCAATGCACCCACAGAAGTGCCAAGAATTTCTGATATCTGCTCGTATTTCATGTCATCATAATAACGCATGTTAAACACAAGTCTTTGCTTTTCAGGCAACGTGGCGATAGCTTTCTGAAAATCTTTCTGCAATTGATCGCCATCGAAATATTCATCACTCTCAATATTGGCAAGGAGGAATGAATCGTCGCCATCTTCCGTCAGGTTGTTGCGCTGACGCTCCTTATTGAGAAAATTGATGGTTTCGTTTACAGCGATTTTATAAAGCCAGGTAGAGAGTTTGGCATCTCCACGGAAATTTTGAAGATTTGTCCAGGCTTTCAGAAAACAATTCTGTAACAAATCATTGGCATCTTCATGACTCGATACCATCTTACGTATCTGCCAATAGACTTGCTCACCATATGTGCGCATGAGCGTGTCGAAGGCCTTCTGAGCGGTTTTCGGATTCTGAAGATCTTCGACAAGCTGTTTTTCATCTATGGGCACTGTGTAAGCCATATGGTATATGCTAATACGTGAACAAAATTAAATAAAAAAAAAGAGAGAAGCAAAAACTTCCCTCTTTCTTAGCATTTCTTAAGATTTGGAAACTGTTTAGATTATTCTCCGCGATTCTCTTTATTGAAGATATGTCTTAGACGAGAAAATATTCTCTGAGAAGTTGACTTTGTAGGAACAATGTTCGGGGCATCCTTCAGACTTTCAATCGCAGCCTTCTCGGTGTCGCTGAGTTGTTCAGGAACATAGACCATCACATTCACAAGCAAATCTCCCTTCACGCTACTGTTCATTTTGGGCAAACCTTTTCCACGAAGACGAAGCACCTTACCGGGTTGCGTTCCGGGGGCAATCTTAAGTCGGGCTTTCCCTTCGATTGTCGGCACTTCAGCTGTGCCTCCGAGGGCAGCAGTCGGGAAATCAAGCATGAGATTATATATCAGATCATTTCCTTCACGAATAAGTTCCGGATCTTTCTCCTCTTGAATCACTATGAGTAAATCACCGTTTACCCCACCATGCCTGGGTGCGTTGCCCTGACCGCGAATAGTGAGCACCATATCGTTCTCGACACCTGCCGGGATATGGAAGCTGACAATCTCCTCTTTCTTCTCAACCCCCTCGCCATGGCAATGAGGGCACTTCTCGGTAATGATTTTACCCTCACCATTACATTCAGGACATACGGAATGGCTTTCCATAGGTCCCATGATGGTCTGCTGAACTGTCGAGATGTATCCGCTGCCATGACAACGAGGACAAGTGCCGAACGCTGTGCCGTCTTTAGCACCCGTACCCTTGCAGGCAGGATCTGCCACAAGTTTCGGAATCTTGAGCTTTTTATCGACACCGTTCATTATATCCTTAAGCGTAACCTTGACAGTGATACGCAGGTCTGTGCCTTTGTTAACATGCTGGCGAGGACGACCACCTGTTGCGCCGCCAAAACCGCTGCCACCGAAACGACCTCCGAAAATATCTCCAAACTGAGCGAAGATATCCTCCATGCTGAAGCCGCCGCCGAAGCCGCCGCCAAAGCCGCCATAACCTCCGGCACCGCCGCCAAATCCCTGCGGACCCATGGAATGACCGAACTGGTCATACCGCGCCCGTTTGTCGGCATCACTGAGCACATCATAAGCCTCAGCCGCCTCCTTGAATTTCTCCTCAGCTTCCTTGTCTCCGGGATTCCGGTCCGGGTGATACTGAATCGCCTTCTTGCGGTATGCCTTCTTTATTTCTTCTGGTGTGGCGTTCTTTGCAACGCCAAGCACTTCATAATAATCTCTCTTTTCAGCCATGATGCTTTACATTACTGTCCGACAACCACCTTGGCGTGGCGCAGAACCTTGTCATTGATTGTATAGCCTTTCTCCACAGTGTCAAGAATTTTTCCCTTCTGAGCCTCATCGGGCACTGGCACTGCAGAAATAGCCTCATGTTTGTCAGCGTCAAATTCGCGATCCTCAGGATCCATCTCCTTCACGCCGTTTTGTTCCATATATTTCTTAAGCTTCTTATAGATAAGCTCCATCCCCTCCTTGATAGAAGAGGCTTCATCCGAATTTTCGGAGGCCTTGATGGCTCGCTCAAAATCATCAACAATCGGAAGCAACCCCTTGAATGCGGATTCAGCCGCATTCTTGATCAACTCTGATTTCTCCTTGAGAGTGCGCTTACGGAAATTATCGAATTCCGCCATCAGGAAAAGATACTCTTTTTTCTCTTTCTCAACCTCGGCTTTTAGCTTCTCATTCTCCTCAGCAAGAGAATCAATGCCTTCGGCAACTTCCTGTTCTGCCTCCTCATTGTCGGCAGGAGTCGAATTTACATCTTCAAGTATCACTGCATCCTCCGGCATCTCCTCCGGATTCGTAATCTTATCCTCAGAGTTAATATTCTTATCATTCATATTGTTATCCTTTCTATCGTGATATCTTTTATGATATTTTCTATTATTCTTTCCCATATACCCTCAAATAATAAGCCAAAATTTGTTAAAACCGATAATACCCATCCCCATTTCGCCCTATACAGCCCTATACCTCCCCATTTCACCCCATCTCCCCCCATTTCCCCATTTACCCTTCTAACAAATAAATCCCCTCGTTAGTTCCGTCTTTAACAAATTGAGTCCTCGCATTCTCTGCATTGGCAAGATTCGTGAAAATACCATATATCGAGCTCCCGCTTCCGCTCATCGAAGCATAAACAGCTCCCCGTCTCAACAATTGCTGCTTGATTTCTTCCAGTTCAGGATACTTTGGGAAAATAGAATCCTCAAAATCATTCTTAACCATCCCTTGCCAGTTTTGAATTGGGATTTCTGCAAGCAGGCGTAAATCAATTTCACCTTTTCGGGGAACAATCCCCGCGAATGCCTCTTTTGTTGAGACAAACACTCTCGGCTTCACGATCAGGAACCAATATCCCGAAAGGTCAAGGGGAATATCCGTGAGCTTCTCCCCCACTCCCTCTCCATACATCGGATGATTATAAACGAAGAATGGACAATCCGCACCGAGCTGCAATGCCATCGCAGCCATCTCTTCTTCCGACATTCTGCTTCCTTCATCAAGCAAAGAATTCAGAGCAGTAATCGTAAACGTCGCATCAGCACTACCGCCCCCCATTCCTGCCCCGGCGGGAAGATGCTTGTCAAGACATATCCTTAATCCGTTTGAACCTATGCAACGTCGGAGATTAATCTCTTTAGCCCTCCAAAACAGATGCGCAGCTCGACATACAAGATTCTTTTCTAAGGGGCAATCAACTTTTCTACCGGTAAATTCAAATTCCACACCATTTTTTTCTGAGGGAATTATTTCGAGAATATCACAAAACGGATCCGGATTCCCCGGGGTGCCGGCATATAAGCCCACGGGATAAAACACGGTTTGCAGATCATGATAACCGTCTTCACGTCTTTTCACAATCTGCAAACCTATATTTATCTTTGCATTTACAAACCTTATCATAATATTCTAAGCCATCTCCATCCATACACCTCTTTGGAGTGTCGTTTTATATACCTTCCAAGCGGTTCGGATTCCTCCACAACTTTTCCGTCTCTTTCGGAGGCATGGATAAAATGAAGACCATCGTCACGTCTTACTACATATCCCATTTCCCACACATCCCTGTCGGGCTCCGGCGTCAGAAGCATGATCAGATCACCATCCTGAATATCCGGATTGACCTGCTTCCAGTCACTGCTTTCACGTTTCATATGTGGGATCTTGAATGTGCGGTAACCAAACTCCACCATTCTCTGCCTTTCATAAGTGGCAGAATCCTTAAGTGCAGCAAATTCACCCCGGTGACGACATACCCAGTCGAGAGATTTCGTCTTGAAGTGTTCGGAATAATCCTCGGTCAGCTCTTTAACATTTCCTCGAGAGCGGTTATCTACAATCCAGTCACCGCCATACATCATGCGCGTCGGGAAACCATTTGCCTCACCTCTGCGAAAGGTAAGTTTCTCAAGCATGATCTCAAGATCCTTCGGGCGAGAGTATCCCGGGGAAGTTGCAGTCTTTGCAAGAGCGGCTACCATATTCACAAATGCGAAATCATCGAATCCGTCAAGTCGTATTTCCGCTACACCGATAGAATCCTCTTTGCTTATTGGCACATATGCCACACCCATAAGTTTCTCAGCAATCGGACCGCAGATCTTGGCGGGATCGCCACCAGGATTATAGAACTCCCTGATTATTTCCATAGCCTTTGCCGTGTCGGCTTCGCAGTGAAATCTCTGCGCTTCCGCCGAAAACCCGGCAATACCGGCAAACATAACGACTCCAACCGCTTTCAATAATCGGTGAGAGATATTTCTTATCATAGTTTTGTGTTTATTAACTTCGGTTCTGTTTAGCGGGCACTGCCCGCGGCTTTAATTATCAGTATCCCAGCTCCTGTCCTTTTCTTACAGCGGGAATACCCTCTTTCATCCATTTAGGCATCGGATCACCCTTGAGGTAATGATCAAAGAACTGCTGCAGACGAACGGTGATGTCTTTCCGATTCTTACGGGCACGGATGTTGTGAGCTTCTCCGTTATATTGCAACATCCACACCGGTTTCTGCAGACGCCGGAGAGCCATGAACATCTCTATTCCCTGATACCATGGCACCGCACCATCCTGATCATTATGCATTATCAACAACGGTGTGTTCACCCTGTTGGCATGGAAAAGAGGCGAATTCTGGATATATAACTCCGGAGCTTCCCAGAGATTTCTACCGATACGGCTCTGTCCCTGTTCATACTGAGCCTGACGCGAATCTCCCGATTCCCAACGGATACCTCCGAATGCGGAAGTCATGTTGGCTACAGGAGCCCCGGATCCGGCGCATGCAAACATGTTTGTGCGCGTCACAAGATAAGCAGTCTGATAACCGCCCCAGCTTTGTCCGTCTATACCGATACAATCCTTGTCAATCCAGGGATAGCGGCGACACATCTCCTCTGCTCCCGAGCATACGTAATTATAGCAGCTCTCTCCGGGAATACCGGGAGTGTAGTGGATATCCGGAACGAAGATGACATACCCGCGACTAACATAGAATGGATAGTTCACCCAACTCCATGAAGGTTCCATTGTATAGTGACGATACAGGTCTTCACTTCCTGTCTCATAGAATACGCAAAGCATCGGATATTTCTTGTTCGGATCAAGATCTTCCGGCACATAAAGCACGCCTTCCGATTCCTTGCCATCATAAGCTCTCCATTTCACGAGCTGAGCTGTGCCCCAGCTATAATCCTTCATCTGCGGATTGGCATCTGTCAGACGACGTGCCTTTGCGAAATCATTGCTCGTGCAAAGCCAGATATCAGGAGATTCCGAGAAATTGGCACGTTGCCAAGTATATACGTTTTTGTCGAGAGCCTTCCGCACCTGTGTGTAGGCATGTCCGTCGAGCACTGCCACCGCAGGTTTCTGCGACTTACCATATGTTGTAGTCGCCAATCCGTTGTATTTATCAGTAAAGTCAAACACATCCAGAAGCATCTGGCTTCCTCGCTTAACAAACCGCTCTTCCGGATCGGTCTGTTTATAGCGGAAACGGATGTTACGCTTTCTACCTTCACCGGCAGTGATGCATTCCGGTTTCTTCACTCCTTTGGGATCAAGTGCCCATATATCAAATTTATCGTAAATCAAGAATGCATCATCATTCTCAGCCCAGCAGGCTCCTCCCCATGCCTCCGCGGGCATCGGATGGTCATCCTCATCATTCCAGACAAGCTCGGGCATATTCGCTGTTATGTTCACAGTGTCGCCAGTTGAAATATTATATGAATAATAGTTCTTATTATCAAACCATACCACATATTTATCATCGGGCGAAAGCATAGCCTCACCTGCCGGAACTTTCCCCAGTTTTCTGCGTTCTCCTGTCTTGACGTTTACAACAGCAATATCAACGGGAGCAAAATAATTCCACTGACCTTCAACCGCATTTTCTGTCGGATCTTTCACAAGTGCCCAGTCGCCATCCCATCTGTTGGGAGCCGAGACACGAGCCAACGCAGATGAGTCAACAAGACGCTGGCTCATGTCGGAAAGATCAATGACAACGGGATACGTTTTTTCCTTTGCAGATTTCACATTCTTGAGTTCCTGAGGTGGAGTCATCGGGGCATCCCAACGCCATATATCAAGCGCGGGGTTCTCAAAATCAACTATTGTAGTGTCGTCTGGTGCGATTATCGGTGCAACCCCTGAAATCAGTCTTTGACCACTGTGAGAGAACTCCGGTTTAGTATATTGGTTAGGAAGAAGCGTATCACCTTTTGACGTTACAAAAAGGCTCTTGATCTCAACAGGTGTTTTCATAGTGTCATCAAGTCGCGACCAATACAGTGACGTGCGTTTGGTTCCGCTCTTGGAACTGTCGTTGCTTGCAACATATGCCAGCTGTTTCCCTTCGTGATCAAAGACAGGAGTGCCGTAAAATTTCTTCTCTCTGTCGAGAATTACATATGATGTGTCGGGTAAAGAAATCAGACCGATGCCATTGGCTGACAGTGAATCTTTAGCATTCTTTTTAGTACTCAAGGCAAGACGCAACCCGTTTCTGTCGAAAGTATAGGTGTCAACCCATTTGGTTACCTTCTGCACTCCGCTCGGGAGATGGCGTACCACCAATGGCTTGGCGGCATCTTTATCCTTCATCAGCTTTTGGGAAAGATAGGTGGTGTCGCATGAGGAATAAGCCACCCAGTCGCCACCTTTTTTCCCCACTTTATAAGATAGCACATTTCCGATCTTCTCTACCTTCATGGTGGAAAGATTCACTATCGCAAGAGAATCCTGAGGGAGATCAAGATCTTTCTTTTTATCGATTTTCGCTTTGCGGGTCTTGGCATATTCGGCTTTCACAAGGGCGAGACCCCATTTCCCGTCAGCAGTAAAGGAAGCCTGATAGCCACGCGCTATCTCCACTTTCTTTCCCGTGCGCGTATTGTAAAAGAACAACACTCCGTCGCCCTCTTGAGGATCCACGGAATATGCCGCCCATTCTCCGTTATTGCTAATGCTCGTGTTTTTCACCCCTTTCCAATTATCGAAAGAGGTATGATCCAACACTTTCTTTGCTCCGACAGCACTCCCCGCCATCAGCGCAGCCGCCATCATCAAAGCGATATGTCTTTTCTTCATCTCTTATTGCCTTTACCTTTTCCCTATTACCTTTACCTTTTTTCCTATAATTTACTCAAAACATGTCCCATTCTCTCCTTCTTGGTATGCATATATCTTGAGTTATACTCATTAGGGGCGACCTCCAAAGGAACATTCTCGGTGATCTCAAGACCATATCCCTCAAGCCCAACTCTCTTCATGGGATTGTTGGTCATCAGACGCATCTTTTTTATGCCGAGCGCATGAAGTATATTTGCTCCAACACCATAATCACGTTCGTCAGCCTTATGTCCGAGATGCAGATTGGCATCAACAGTGTCAAGACCATTTTCCTGAAGTTTATAGGCACGTATCTTATCCATAAGTCCAATGCCGCGACCTTCCTGGTTAAGATATATCACAGCTCCCCTTCCCTCTTTCTCTATCATCTGCATTGCGAGATGAAGCTGTTCTCCACACTCACAACGTTTTGATGCAAAAATATCGCCGGTCATGCAAGATGAATGCACTCTTACAAGCACCGGCTCGCCATCGCTCACATCTCCCTTGATAAGGGCAACATGCTCAAGCCCGTTGTCTTTCTGACGGAAAGGTATCAGACGGAAATCACCGTAAGCTGTCGGCATCTTTACCTCTTCGCCCTGCTCCACGAGAGAATCATTCTGGAGACGGTAAGCCACCAGGTCTCGAATGCTGATAAGCTTGATACCCCATTCATCAGCACGTTTACGAAGTTCGGGTAGACGAGCCATGGACCCGTCGTCACTCATTATCTCCATCAAAGCCGCAACTGGTTGAAGCCCTGCCAGACGAGCGAGATCGACACCAGCTTCGGTATGTCCGGTGCGTTGGAGAACACCCCTGTCCTGTGCATAGAGAGGATTGATATGACCCGGGCGACCGAATGTTTCAGGCATGGAAGCAGGATCTGCAAGTGCTCTGATAGTAGCGCAACGATCATCGATAGAAACTCCCGTGCTGCAACCCTCGAGTTTATCTACTGTAACTGTAAACGGAGTGCCGAGCATCGACGTGTTATCTTCAACCTGAGGAGCAAGATCAAGTTCCTTGCAGCGAGCTAATGTCATTGGCGCGCAAAGGACGCCTCGCGCGTTCTTAAGCATGAAGTTCACATCCTCAGGAGTAATCTTTTCAGCTGCGATTATCAGATCGCCTTCATTTTCGCGGTCTTCGTCATCCACAACCATTACAAACTTACCCTCTCGGAAATCCTCTATTGCATCCTCAATCCTATCCAGTTTTATATTTTCCATAATTAATGTGGCTCGAATTTATTTGTGTTCAAATATTGAAAAATTCACGCTTCCGTACACTAAATGGCGACTGAAACCAGGCAGTGACGAAAAGTCGTGATTTTTGTTGTGCTCCACAACTATGATTGTCCCCTCTTTCAGCATCCCGGAATTAAGGATGAGACCGGGAATCTCCGCAAAGCGAGGATGATCATATGGCGGATCCGCAAATATTATATCATATTTCTCTTTAGCTCTTTCAATAAAGCGAAACACATCGCCTTTGATGAGTTTCAGCGATGTGTCATCAAGTTTCTCCTTAACAGAACGGATAAAAGCAGCCTGTGTCGGAGCCTGTTCAACAGCCGTTACCTGTGCGCAACCACGCGACACAAATTCCCAGCTTATGGCACCCGTACCGGCAAAAAGATCAAGAGCGGTCATCCCTTCGAAATCTGTCATATTCTCCAGCACATTGAAAAGATTCTCACGCGCGAAATCGGTAGTTGGACGCGCCGTAATATTTTTTGGCACGTCAAAACGTCTTCTTCCGTATTTTCCTCTGATTATTCTCATCTTGAAAGTGCAATTGCTGCTGTTATGGGCATCTCGGTTTTCGAAACGGCTGACGGCATCATCGTTAGCATAACATAATAAATCTGCTCACGCAATGTCTTGACCAACGACTGCTTCACATCTCGCTCTCCCGACAGCGACACCTGTGTGTTCTTCGGATCGAGCCCATAGACATCCATAATATTGAAGATATGGTAAGCAATATCCATTTTATCGTGCCATCTTTGCGTAGAAGAAAGAAGCATCCTGCGGTCGTCAAGAACCACAAAATCCACCTCTCCTTCTCGAATGTCAGCATATATGCGCGGCATCTCGCTACCTCTGCTAATAAATCTGCGTGCAAGAACTGACAGATGACACGACACTCTGGCTCCCGAAAGTGTGCGGCGCATAAATGCCGCCAGCCCGGGGGTCAAGGTATAAAGACAACTCATTCCGCTGAACGTGTCGCAAAATATATCACCCTCTTCTGCTTTGTAAACTTTATTATAAAGGTTTGCCTGCTCCTCATAATCCACTGCCAGTTCCTCCGGAACCCACATTGCCCGAGGAGAGCAGATCACTATCTCCGTAGAGAAATCATCAAGAAGCTGAGGATGATCATATACTGCTGTCTCTATGTTATGAAGCAGAGAAGTTTCGTCTCTTTGCCACTGCTCTTCAAAAAGAATAGCAACAGGTTCCAAAGGATTCTCAATATTCTTCAGATAAGCAGACATACCCACCTCAGAGATATAGATGACAAGTCGCCATTCGGCTGTGTCATCTATCCTCACACCTCTATATGTCGTTATATTCTCATCCATAAATTCTAATTCAGTCCATTTCTCCCGCTATCGGCTGCTCCATTCCGGTCTTGACTTCTTCGGCTGTAAGCCCCTGACCGAACAAAAACATCAGTTTGGTGATTGCTGCCTCCGAAGTCAGGTCATGTCCGGATATCACGCCTGCCCGATTAAGTGCAGTCCCTGTCTGATAACGTGTGGGATTCACCATTCCGTTATCGCATTGAGAAACATTGACAATAACCACCCCACGATCCACAGCTTCCTTCACGGCATCAATAAACCATCCTGTTGTCGGACCATTCCCCGCACCGAATGTTTTCATCACGACCCCTTTCAGACCGGGCGCTGACAACTGATGACGCACCACTTTCTCCGTTATCCCCGGAAAAAGATCCAGGTACATCACATTTGTGTCAAGCCCATATTGCGCGATCAGAGGCACATCTCCAATCGTTCTCCATAGAGCTTCTTTCCTATAGCTAATGCCGAGACCGATCTTTGCAAGGCGAGGATAATTCGAACTCTTGAATGCATTGAAATTGTCAGAGCTATGCTTAGTAGAGCGGTTACCTCTCCAGAGGTAATTCTCGAAAAGGATAGCAACCTCCTGCACCATCGGCGAGCCATCCACATCCCTTGCAGCTGCAACCTGCAAAGCAGTTATAAGGTTTTCCTCACCATCCGTGCGAACTTCACCTATAGGTAACTGACTTCCCGTGATCACTACCGGTTTTCGCAAATTCTGGAGCATAAAACTCAGTGCTGATGCTGTATAAGCCATAGTGTCAGTTCCGTGAAGAACTACGAAACCATCAAAAAGATTGTAATTGTCATCTATCACCTTAGCAATCTCCACCCAATGGTCCGGTGTCATTGTAGAGGAATCCAGAGGAGTCTCAAACTGGAAATTTTCAATATCATAGTCCAGCATCTTGATTTTAGGCACATTATCAATCAAATGGTCAAAATCAAACGGTTCAAGCGCACCTGTTTCAGCACTCTCGATCATACCGATCGTGCCCCCGGTATAAATAATCAGGATATGCGGGCGTCTCGCATCTGCATTAGATAAGGCTCCACTCATAGGCTATAAATGATTTTTATCAACCTTTAATAAATTTTGAAGTTGTCAGAAACAACTTCTTAAACTGCAAATATAGCAAATCCCCGTTACATAAGCAAAAAAAATCTCACGCAGTTAAACCGCGTGAGATTTTAATTTCCGTTATATGGATATTTTTAGATATCTAAGTTGACTATCCAGGTCCACTCCAATCTATGAAATATCCAGATTATCCTTGGAAGCTATGCTTATTTGCGAACGAGCACCTTAGTTGCCTTATTGCCCTGAACCTTGATATAAAGGCCATTCTCAGGTTCAGCCACTTTCACACCCTGAAGGTTATAGTAAACAGCCTCGCCTGCAGCCTCAGCCTCAATCTCAGCAACACCGCTACCATCATTGTTATAGCTGATCACATAAAGAGAAGGAGCCCCCTTATAAACGGTTACGAGAAGAGTCATGTTATAAGTTCCAGCGGCAACACTCGGTAATGTGTAATTGTTACGCAAGCTAAGCTCAACATCACCAACCTTACCAGTAAAGTTGTCTTTTGTAGCGGGAGAATCAGTATCGAGAACAACATTCTTAACAAGAACAACATTGTTAACAAGAGCAGTTGAAATTTCTGACGCGCTCACCTCTTTAGGTGTGAATACATTTTGCTCTGTTGCAGCTGGCAAAGTTGACTTAGGAAGCAACTCCGGAGTTACGTCACCATATAATTCATATGTAGCTTCCCAGCCAGCTGGTATTACATCATTTGCTTTATAACTGTTTTGACCATAAACCTGAATAAAATCACCGGCTGCATCAACAGCAAACACATTACTATAATTAACGAACGCTACTGTCAATTGGAAGTCAACTTTTACGGCAGTCTTTGAAGCCTGTGCAATGGCTTCTTTTACATTTTTAACACTCACTGCCTCAGAAGGAGTTGGATCAATAGGATCTGGATCCACCGGAGCTGTAATTTCAGTATCTGATACAACTATTGAAACAATACGAACCTGAGCATTCTTTGCTGTCAAAGTAATGTTCTTAGAGCCATTAGCACTTGACAACAAATAATTTACACCAGTAAGTGTTCCGGTCCAGCCATCACTCAAAACGCACTCTTTTACATATTTATTACTTGAAGTGTCATCAAATTTGATGAGAATAGATTTAATAGTCAGATCTGAAGACTCGATAGAGAGTGAAGAACCCATATACACGCGCATGGAATAAGATTCAGTTCCAGGATTACGAAGAGCCGATGTCGATGAGCCCTTGTCAGTAGTCAAAGTAAAGGACTTACCATCAACAGAAAGGGATTTCTTAAATCCGGATGTAGCTGAATTTGCATCCCAAGCAGATTTGTTTGCATCTGTTGCGTCATAAAGAGTATATTCAGTAGCACTTGCTACAGAAGCGCCGAGAGCCAGAACGGCTAAAGAGAGTAAAAACTTTTTCATAAGCATATAAATATTTAATGTTAAAAATATAAGCACAATTAGATTAGATGCCAATGGCATCTAATCTAACGGGTGTACACCCGTTTCAATATTTTTTACAAAATTAATATAAATTTCGCTAATGAAATAATAAAAATCGAAAATAAATATGAATAATTTATTTCATATACATTCTAAAATAATTCTCGCGCATGTTCATATAAAAATAAAAAAAGCCTCAGGTCTCCCTAAGGCTTCAGTAAGGTGGCGATTACCTACTCTCCCGCTTTCCCAAATGTTAACCATCACCAGCGGCGTGGGAAGGTGCCGGTGATTGCGTGCATCACCATCGGGGAGAATAGGCAAAAAAAAGAAGCCCCAGGTCTCCCTGAGGCTTCAGTAAGGCGGCGATTACC
>CABUVO010000019.1 GCA_902495075.1 uncultured Porphyromonadaceae bacterium | reverse complement strand
GTTGTGATTTGCTTCGAATTTATTATTTTTGCACTACGAATCACATCTTCGTAAAGAGGCGTTATCTTTACGTTCGCGTTGTGATTTGCTTCGAATTTATTATTTTTGCACTACGAATCACATCAAAGCTAAAGGCGGCAATAGACGTTGCTCTGTTGTGATTTGCTTCGAATTTATTATTTTTGCACTACGAATCACATCTTTTGTGTCGTAACTAAAACGTCAAACAATGTTGTGATTTGCTTCGAATTTATTATTTTTGCACTACGAATCACATCAATGGTACGATGTTAAAAAAAAGACAAGTGGTTGTGATTTGCTTCGAATTTATTATTTTTGCACTACGAATCACATCATTTCGTGGCAGCAGTAACACGGCAAAACGGTTGTGATTTGCTTCGAATTTATTATTTTTGCACTACGAATCACATCTCTCGAGAAGCTTCAAACATCGCACCAAATGTTGTGATTTGCTTCGAATTTATTATTTTTGCACTACGAATCACATCTTGTTGTAGATCCCGAGCACACGCTGTGCAGTTGTGATTTGCTTCGAATTTATTATTTTTGCACTACGAATCACATCACGATTGTAGTATTATTCTGACATATAGTTATTTATATAGAGGAATAGAATTATAAAAAGTCAGTGGAAAACGTCCACTGACTTTTTATATGATTAAGATTTTGTTTTTCAAAAGAGTTCCAACTGAATTGCATCAGGCATTGGAGGGGTCTTTTTTAACCCTTCGAATAATAGAATTTCATTAAATTGTCTTTCCGTTATTGTAATTATACATATCTTCCCTTCCTCTGGAAGGAGATTTTTTACTCTGTCAATATGCACTTTGGTGTTTTCTCTGGAGGCACAGTTGCGAACATATATTGAAAACTGAAACATTGTGAAACCATCCTGTATTAATGATTTCCGAAATTCAGAATATCTTTTTCTTTGTTGTTTGGTTTCAGTTGGCAAATCAAACATAATCAATATCCACATGAGTTGATATGAGCTTACACGGTGATATGAAATAAAATCCGTTGACATAAAGTAGGTATTGAAAACTAATGAGATTAATATTAATATAGACGTTGTTTAAACGACTGAATATTAAATCTCTATTTCGGGATATACAAGTTTTCTTGTTTCTCCAAGATAACATTTAGCAAGGGAAGCGGTGGTCATGGATGCAGCTACCATCAAGGGACGAGATAATTTCCCCATCTTGACATCTATGGTGGGAATTGTCAGCAGGTGTTTTTTCGTCTCTTTTGATATCTCCGGCGGGAGGTGAAATTTACGTATCAAATTTACAACCATCAGATCCACATATGGTCTGTATGGTTCCATTATATCATCAGCAAGACAATATGCATTATATTTATTGGAATGGTGAATTCCAAGTGTTGGAATCAAACCACTTGCAACAAGACTTCTTGCAATAACAGCTCTCAATATTGCATAACCATAATTGAGCAATCCATTAGGATCATCTCCCTCCTGGCGCCGAACAAATCCAGAGTCTTCTCCAAATAGATTTCTCCAATAATAGGCGGCAGCTCTTCCTTCAAGATTGTCGGGATCACCACTCCTTACCTGTGTAGACCAGGCGAGCATGTTGCCTATTTCCAGATTATTCACCTTTTTAAGCACGGCACCTTGATTTCTGATTTTCATGGCAATGGTCTGTTGCCATAGTTGCTTTTTGAGCGGAAGAGAAGCTGTTATCTGTGCATCATATCTTTCGGATTGTTCCGTGTTCCCTACAATAGGTAACATTAATCCGGCTGGCATATGTTTGTCATTGCATATAATTATTGCTATCTTATTTTCTAATAATGCGGAAATAAGATAAGACGATAAAGTGACTTGTTCACTTTCTATTACAACAACACCGATATCTTCGATAGGACGCGAGTGTTCTTGAGGTTTTCCTGTTGCAGGATCGTCTATTCTAATGATAAGCTGGCGATTCCTGCAGCATAGGTGTGCTCGATTGCTAAAGCATAGTGTTTTCTTTATCATTGGAGAGAGGATTAAACTTGCCTAATATTGATACTTTTACTTTTCGAGGATGTAATGCGATTAAAGAAGGAATAGACTGGATAATGTAATATTGTTTGATTTCTTTATCTCCATCTTCAATCGAAGCTGTGGTGTTGGTATGGTATTTAAAGCAATATTGGTTTGTACTTAATTTCCAAACTCTGTAGAGATGCCTGTTTATACTACGAATGTCATTAGAAGCTATGGCGTCGTTCCATTCATCATCCGACATGCCGAGTACGACCATCTCATTACGTTGCAATGACATTATAAACTTACTGTCTGCACCAGGCAATGTATTCGCGATTTCTTCGATATCCGAATGCTCGCCTAATGCAACAAGTGTATCCCATGTCTCTCCTGGCTTTTTGATTATGGAGGGTAAACCTATATTTTTACGTTTTACGCAATCCCAAAAGCTGACAACTGACTCCACGATTTTGCCATCCGTATTCTTATAAAAAGCGATATGATGGTTATTGCGTTTTTGCGCATAACCGATTATTTCTCCGGATTCGTTTTTGCAGACGCCAGCCAAAGTCAACATTTTTATACCGGAGAAGAGTCGAATGGTTCTAATCTGGTGTTTGCAGTCTTTATCCGAGTATAATGGTTTTTCAGCAAGGCTTTTCACGAATTCTTTATCCTTCTTTCCGACTTCTTCAAACCGTTGTTCAACTATTTCTCGAATATGAGAATCTACGATATATCGCACATCCTTATATGCGATTGATTCAATTGGATACTTTACAACACTTTCTTCTCGGAAGCATCTTGCGTTTTCTATCTCCCTGTCATTGATTTTTATAGGATTCTTCTTTAAATCCTTCAATACTCTCCCTTTATCACCTTCGGCTTGTTGCAGTCGCAATTCAAGTTGACGGCGGATTTCTTTATTTTCTATAAGGTTAAGATTGTCAAGTGCAAATTTAAATTTCTTTTCTCCATCATCGACTTTTATGCGTCCGTAGATGGTTTCCTTATGGAGCGGAGCGCGAGGCACAGACACACCGGTTTGTACGCAAATCCGTTTGCCGTTTTTGCGTATGTAACGTTTTCCGGGAGTAGTCAGTTTTTTGCCTGATTTAAATGATATGGCTACTTCTTCCAGTGCATTCATTACCTTCTCCCGGTCAATATGTGGTCTCTGAGCAGCCCATTTGTCAAGACCATTCCATCCTTCGGAATTTGCTTCGCTATTTGACAAGGCATTCAATGTATTAAGACGCTGGATATAACCTTGACGTGTAAGAGCCACAACCAAAGCGTCAAGCGCATGATGTCTGTGGTCTTTACGTTTAGACCAATCCTTTATCCGGTGTGCTGTATGTTTTTGCCCGTGTGTCTCATATTCCACATCTTCTGTTAGGTCAGCAGCCTCATAGCGTGGAAGATTGATGTCGTGTAGTATTGTATCATATCCCCATGCATGTCGGAAGAAATCTGTTACCATTCCGGAAGACGCATATACGTTGCGTATCGCGCTGGAAAGGATCTCCAACGATTTCCGTGAGATATATTGGGTTTCACGTAGATCTCTTTCTATAAAATCTTCCGGAATTGCGGATTCACACATCAGAAGTCGGTCGCGTTTGCCACGGGATATTTTATTGTTTTTATATAGATCCTCAATCCTGTCGAGATAAGAATTGAATTTCTGTTCGCCTCTTGTCTTCATGAAGTCGAACGCTGTCTGAGCACCCTTGGCAGCATTGCATTCGCGACAGGCGCAAACCTTATTGGTCAGGCTGTCGTCAAATAATTTTGAACGCGGAATTATATGCTCGATGTCATAGCCGTGACCTTCTATGAATTGATAAGGAGTGATTTGTTTGCCGCAATACATGCACCGATTGTCGGTTTCCTTTAGCATCTTCATTTTCTGTATGCGTCTGCGAGTCGGAAGAATATTTAATTCTGCGATCTCTTCCGCAAGAGCTTTGTTCTCCCGCTCGAGTTTGGAAATATTCTGAGCCATTTTCTCGCGACCTTCCTTATCTCTTTTGAGTTCACGGGCAAGTTCTACGCGCACTTCGTCTATTTCTCCATATTCATCAATAATGGCGTTGACTACATTAATTGTCTGGTTAAGAATCTTTTCTACCACAGGTTGCCTGAGATCTCCTTTGTGGAGTGGAGTGAGATGGTGTTGTAATTCGCGGTTATCGTTTTCCTCCTTGGTGAGACTGTTGCTATGATTTTTACCAAGAATTGCACAAGCCTCACTGTACATCAACCCTTTCTTAAGCAACGGTATGAGTTTGCGGATAAATTTAGCTGACTTATTCGCATAACCGGCTTTGACGAAATCAAGAGCATAAAGATTGTTTAATATCTCCTCATCTTTAATGTCAAATTTTTCAGTAAGCACCTTAAACAGCTCATCCTTGTCATTAATGGAATAAAGTGTATGCCAGAGCATATATAGTGGTTGCTGAGTGCAATCAGGCTTTATTCGTGCGAGAACTTCGCCGGTTTCTTTATTTACATCCGGACTGGAGGCAGGAATCTCTTCTGAGATATTAAAACTCAGTAAAGATTCTTTGTCTGGATGGCTTCCGAGAGCCTTTGCTATTTGACACCAGGTCGTATTCCCCTGAATCCCTTTACCAAGTGCTTTGTCTGATTTAAATCCGTCATCGGATGTCAACCCCAATATTTTCATGAGGTCTTTCTCCGACATTTTCTCATGTGTGTTGAGAAAGACAAAAATTCGTTCTCTTTCTTCATCTGAAAACTTATATTCCGGCATAAGTTTTCGTAAATCTTTAGGAGCGCACTCCGGATCGTCAAAGAGAGAAGGTGCAATATCAGTTTTCTTGTTTCTTCTTCGAGAATTGACGAGTTTAATATTATTGATTGCTTCGTAGATTCGGCAGACCTGGGCTAAAGGAGATGTGCGAGGGGTAACTTTTGGTCCGTTTTCAACTTTTTTTCCTGCTTTATTAAGGAATTCGTGTTTTTCGAAGTCGCAGAAAGACACGAGGTTTTTGCAGGATTTAAGAGGACGTTGATAAAAGATCACCTGTTTTATTGCATTCTTATTTTCTTCGGTCAATATATCCGGGTAGAATTCACTTTGAACCTTAAGGATGCGGTTAACTTCCTCCTCGTAAGCAATTCGTGGACACACTTTCTCTTTTATGCGATATGTGTAGTATCTTTTACCATCTGGATTAATGACTTCAGAATCTTTGAGTTTGTCATAAAAATACTGACCAACAGTTTTACCTGTCTTTTGAATCTCAGAATATCTGCCGTTTATTTTTGCAACATAATCTGTTTGCTTTGAATCACCAAGGTCGGATTTTGCATGTTTGTATCCCCGCCGATGATTGATATGCAACAGCACGCAGGCAAGTTTGTCCAGTGGAAGTTTTATACCGGGAGTGGCAGCATCAGCTCTTGATTTCCATATTTCAGCCGGGCTGGCAGGAGATGGCTTGAAATCCGAGTCGATTATTCCAATCTCGGTCATCAGATTCTTTAGTTGTTCACGATGTAACTGAAATCGGTCTAAATTCTTTCTCATCTGTCGGCATCGTGTGCGTTCAGTACATGGGCTTTCTCCTTTCCCCTTGGAGAAGTCGGCAGCCGTAGTGTCGTTGCTATAGGGGATGATGCGGCTACCCAATCCTAATATTGAGACGGGATTATTGTTGCTATCGGTCTCAATTAAAGCCCATCCAATAGAAGTTGGTCCGAGGTCCAGTCCAAGTATTTTCATAATAGAATCCGGTATATGGTAGGTTACTCTAATATATTCGTTGAATCCCTAAATATAAAGTTATAATTCAGGTTTATATGCAAAAATATAAAATTTTTAATATTTAATTGCAAATTTCTGCAGAAAATTTGCAATCTTGATTATTTTGATGTATTTTTGTTGTGCAAAAATAATTGAAGCAAATCACAATAAGGATTATTCCGTTGTGAAAACATCTGGAGAGGGAGAACTCAAAAGTTCTCTCTCTCGTCTTTTTAGCGTAATTTGCCCCACCAGCGGTCGAAGGTGCGGGGACAGACTTTGCGGAGGGATTCTTCATCGTCTTCTTCCCATTCGAATTCCATTTCCGGACGTTCTTCCTGCCGCCAGCGATATCTGTTTACTGCACGGTCGTAATAGTCGCTGTCATTGTTGCGGCGGTTGAGCAGGTCTATTACCACATAGTCTGACTCTTCATCTGTCGGATCTTCATCAGGTAATTCTGCGAACACGTCGCAAAGAGAGTCGGCATTCTCCAAAGCTTTGTAAAATACTTTACGCCCCTGCGTAATGAGCCAGTAGCGGAAATAGTCGAAGGTGTCATCCCCACAGCCGCCGCGATAGATATAAACCGCAGCCCAAAGGTCCTGTCGGTATGACATGTTGCAGAAGTGTTCCCACCAATATCTGAAACCGAACAATTCATCTTCCGAAAGGGGAGATAGCTTTTCATAGAGATCATCTGCCGATTGTGATTCCCCGATCAGATTCCAGAATTTTTCTTCAGTCAGTAACGTGGTAACATCTTTCCTTTCTGACTCTGGAATCTCAATCTCCGGTTGGCTTGTCTTTACGGTCGGTTCGCTCGCTTTTATATCAGGCTTGAAAGCTATTTCATCCTTATCGGTTTTATTAGAACTGTAGAAGAAATTCTTCAGCCTTTGAAATAGTCCGGGTGTTTGATCAGTCATGTTATTATCGTTTATTGGTGAATATTCTTCTTGGTTCCAATATGTTTCAACAATCGAATCAACCTCCTTCCCCGTGCTCAGATTGTCCGTTTGAAAACCGGCGAAGGGAAGCAATGTTAAACATATTATGCAAATATATAACATTTAGCTGTATATTCCAATAAAATTGCGAAAAATCGCAAAATCTTGTTGGCATTATTGCAGGGAGAGTGTGACAATACTTTTGGCGGGAAGCGTGACGACAAGTTTGTTGCCGTTGCGTTTCCATCCTTTTGCAAAAGGTTTGAGGGTCACGGAGTCGGGATGATCAAAGTCGTTGTAATCGTTGATCTTTGTGGAGGTCAGTATTTCGCCGGTAATCTTTTTAGCAGATATGCCGGAGAGATCGATAGTAATTTCAGCCTGATTGTCGAGGTCGGTATTGACAAGAGAGATGGTAGTCTTACCCTCTTTTACAGATGCTGTGGCATCTACCACCGGTACCTGTCTGCCATCGCGTGCGCGGATCATGGAGGTCGCTACATTAAGAGGCAACAATTTGGCATCCTGATGAGGCACATACATCTTGAAAAGATAATATGTAGGTGTCAGCACCATTTTGTCTCCTTTGGTTAGTACCATTGATTGCAACACGTTTGCTATCTGAGCGATATTTGTCATCTTCACACGGTCTGTGAAACGATGGAACGTGTTGAGACTCAATGCTGCAACCATTGCATCGCGCATTGTGTTCTGCTGGTAGAGATGTCCTGATATAGTGCCCGGTTCCTCGTCCCACCATGTGCCCCATTCATCAACGAGCAAACCGATGCGTTTCTTGGGATCATACTTGTCCATAATGTCGCAATGACGTTTCACTACATCTTTAACTTCCAGACATTTGCCAAGAGTCCAGTAGTAATCTTCAGGCGTGAAATCAATGGCGGATCCTTTGCGTCCCGACCAGCCCAACACCGTATAATAATGGAGGGAAATGCCGTCCATGTGGTTGCGGGCGTTCTTCATCAGCACTTCAGTCCAGTTGTAGTCATAATCGCTTGCCCCGGATGCTATTTTGTAGAGCTTGTTGCCGTTGAAATTACGGCAATATGTCTGATAGCGACGATACACGTCGGCATAATATTCCGGACGGAAATTGCCTCCGCATCCCCAACTCTCGTTGCCGACACCGAGGTATTTCAGTTTCCAGGGCTTTTCGCGTCCGTTCTGCTTGCGCAAGTTCGCCATCGGACCATCTTCGGCGGTGATGTATTCCACCCATTTAGCGAGTTCTTCAACTGTGCCACTGCCCACATTACCACTGAGATAAGGCTCGCAGCCGAGAATTTCGCAAAGGTTGAAGAAATCGTGTGTGCCGAAAGAATTGTCTTCTACAGTGCCACCCCAGTTGGTGTTGACCATACGCGGACGTTTTTCCTTCGGACCGATGCCGTCCATCCAGTGGTATTCATCAGCAAAGCATCCTCCGGGCCAACGGAGCACCGGTATATGCAGCTCTTTGAGGGCGTTAAGCACGTCTGTGCGATAACCGTTGGTATTGGGGATATTGGAATTTTCTCCGACCCATAGCCCTCCATATATGCATGTGCCGAGATGTTCGGCAAACTGTCCGTAGATTTCTTTAGCGATAACAGGACTCTCCTCAGAAGGGAGGAGCTTGATTGTAGCCTCATTGGCTGCATGAAGCGGCAGCGCGAATGCAGCCGCCAAAGCAAATGATGTTAGATTGAGTTTCATAATGGGATCAGTAAGATCTTGGTTAATATATTGCAAAGATAATAAATAGATTGCCAACTGGCAAATCCCGATTTATCGGGTGGCATCCGATGGTGGCACCCGATAAGGTGAAAGGTTATAGGGAATAGGTTAAAGGAGAATTGGCGCGCCTCAACAAACCGAGTCAACTTAATATTTAGACGCGAAGGTGCTAAGTTAGATTCAAACATTGCATCATCCCTCGAAGGGGAATTGGTTATAACCCTACATCGACCGGGAGGTTCTGCAAGGAACGAACCGGTCGGTGTGGGGTTGGACCTCTTCGCGTCAGACGGAGATGTCGAATAGTACCGCGCAAAGTTTATTAATCGACCTCTCCGAGGCCGCGGGGACGCGACTTATGTCACCCCCACACCGGTCAAGCACTATTTCATAAGTGCTTAACTGATATGGGGTTATAACCAATTACCCTCTCCGAGGGTTGTCGCGAAATAGGCTCTGACTTCAGTGCTTTACCGAGGATTGTCGCGAAATCGGCTCTAACTTCTGTGCTTTACTGAAGGTGGTCTCAGAGGTAGTCTCAAACTTTGTGCCTCAGTCAGCATCGCCCGATGCCTCTGCGCCTTCCAATTACACATTCAACATTTCACATTGAATATTAATTAAACCCTCTGTATCTCTGAGTCTCTGTGTTTAAATTGTTGTATCACAGCATTTTAAGCTATTATCTCGAAAGCTTTTATTCTTCGCTTCTTCGCGTTTTAATTTTGTAGAAGTATTACGAGAGTCAGACATTAGAGTCATGCCAATTTATCCCTTTTACCTCTTGCCTTTAACCTGTTTATCGGGCACAGCCCGATAAATGCGGATTTGGTACAGAGACTAAAAATAGAATCTAAATTGGGTCTTCTGTCAAATAAATTTGCTAAATTTGAAGGATAAAGAATAGATTATGAGAAAATTGATTATCACGATATTGGTTTTGACTGCAAGTGCGGCAGCTGTTTGTCAGAATAATTTTCAGATGATAGATATCCTGCGAAATGCACTGAAAGATCCGGCTATATCCCAGAAGGATAGGAATTTCTATAACGCTTCGTTGGCTTTGATGCTTAAGAATGCCGGCAAAGGAAACATCGAAAGTGATTCTTTGGTGAAGGCGGCTTGGAACTCAGAAATTAGAATGCCGTTTAAAGAACAGAATTACGATACTTTTAAGATGATAACAGCCTATCATATTCTCACTGCCAATAGAAAAGGAGCTGCCGACGCCGTTATGATGGCGGAGAAGGCGTTCAGTTATCGTGCAGAGAGTATTGACAGCATATGGCTTACTCACAGATCCTTTCTTTTGACAACCTATAATTATATCGGAGATAACGAAAAGGCAACGGGGATGGTGACAGAAGATCTTCAGAAAATAGCTGATGTCAGTGATTTAAAAGCCTCTAAGCCATTGCTCGATTATTTGGGAAACTGTAATAGATGCCTGACTCTTAATAATAAAAAAGATTTTGCAGTATATGAGTATAGTTGCCTGTTGCTTATAAAATATACCGGGGAATATGTTGTATCGGTTGGTGCGGAAAATGTTGAAATTGCATATGTGCTGCCATTGATGAAAATATTGAGTCAGCCTGAATTCGCCAAAATGCTCGATAAGGATGAGGTTCTGGCGTTATATGAGCAGACGGATGGCTTGTTGATGCAAAAGAAATTCTACGTTACTGATAGAAGTGCTTATATATCTTTTCTGTTGGATAAGGTTCATTATCTCATGAATAATATTGGAGATCTGGAGAAGGCAGATTCTGATATCAAGCGCGCTTTGAATATGTCAAAAAATAATTTTGAGCGGTATAAGGCATATGCGAGTCATGCACTGTTATGCATGAAGAGAAATGATTATGAAAATTTCAAGAAATCATTTTCCCAGATTTCTGAGCTGGCAAAGGTTACCGGTCAGGATAATTATACTTTAGAGTGTATAGAGGCTGCCTATGATGCCGGCACATGTGTGGGAAATAATGACGCTGATGGCGCTGTAGAGGCAGCCGAGCGGTACTTCAATATTTTAAAAGAGCAATGGAATACGCGTCTTCCGTTTATGACCAAAACCGATCAGGATGTTTTTATATCTACTAACGGCGATCCGGTGCAATATCTTGGAGTCCTTCTTGACAGATATCCTGCTAAAGTAGTGGCAAAACTCTATGACGGGATATTGTATCGTACCGGGATGCAATTGCGGGCGCAAAAAGAAGCTGAGGATGCTATTAATAAGTCGAAGAATCCAGATATAATTGCTCTAAGGGATAGCCTGAAGGATTTAAGAACGTCTTTCCGCACTATGAGTGATCTTGACACAACGGCGCTAAAACTTAGTGTGCGTATTAGAAACCTTGAGCGCAAAATAGTAGGGATGGTTGAAAAAAGCGATCGAAGCATTAAACGCTTGCCTAAATGGGGTGATGTACGTGACTGTCTGAAAGAGGGAGAGGCGGCGATCGAGTTTATATTCTCTCAGTCGAATCTATATGCGCTTATCGTGAGAAAGGATGTTGAGTCTCCTATGGCGGTAAGGCTGACTTCAAATGTCGGATTTGTGAAATTTATGAATTCCCATTGGTTGGGCAATACCGTTAAGACTGTTAAGAATATGTATAAGGAATATGGCGGTAAGGATGGTCTATATCATTTGCTGTGGCAACCGATGCTCGGGAAACTGGAAGGTGTCAAAAAAATCTATATGTCAGTGCCCGGTGCTCTCAATAGCATTTCCTTCAATGCCATAGTCACGCCGTCTGGCTCTACATTGTTTGATGAATACGAGATACATCAGGTTACGACCACAGGCAACGTTACGGAGAAAAAACATGAGGGGGCTCCTGGGGAGATGTTGATGCTCGGGGATGTGGCGTTTTCATCAAAGCCATCATCTCAGAAAGAAGAAGAGAACAATAGCGGTGAGCGGGGCATTGCACGCCGCCATTTCCGGCAGCTGCCGTTTGCATTAGCGGAAGTCGATAGTATCCGCAGTGTTTTATCTCCTAAGAAAGTGAGAATTCTTACAGGAATGGAAGCCTCTGAAAGCAATCTCCGAGAGGCGATTGAGAAAGTGCCGGATGTGTTGCACCTCGCCACACATGGTTTCTATATTGCGGATGTTCAAGATGCTCTTAAGGTGCCATATATGAATAAGCATGCGATGTCGGTAAATTCATCGATGCAACGCGCCGGGGTGGCGCTTGCTGGAGCTGAACAGAGCTGGACCGGAGGAGATGCTGATGATTCCAACGATGGGATTCTCACAGCGATGGAGGTGGCGGATATGAATCTTAAAGGGGTAAGACTCGTCACGCTGTCGGCTTGTGAAACGGCATTGGGAAATTTTAATTTCGAAGGAATCCATGGTTTGCCGCGAGGTTTCAAACAGGCGGGTGTGGAATCTCTGCTTGTTAGTTTATGGAGTGTCAATGATAAGGCAACTTCGGAATTTATGGCAGAATTTTATAAAGACTGGAAGAAAATGAAGAATCGCCACGCGGCATACCGCATGGCGATGAAAAAGATCAAAGAGAGATATCCCGAAGCCTTTTATTGGGCTTCATTCATAATGCTCGATTGAAACCGGACAGGATAAGCCGCGAGCAGTGCTCGCTAAACAGAACCTCTTAGCGGGAATCAATCTTTCAGATCTGCGAAGGAGAAGGAGCGGGGGCGGATGATGGTCTCCTTGAATTCCACTCCGAATGGATCGGTCCAGGAGATTTCGATTGGAGTATCGGCTGCTGAGGCAGTCACCTTGAACATCCGGAAGGTCTGTTTCTTCGCTGATTTGGTGTATTTGTTCATCCAGATAGAGCGTTGGAGCAAAGAGGTTGCAGTGAAATCAGGATTCTCACCCATGAACATCTCAACAGGAAGTTCTTTGCCGTTTTCAGTCACTTTCAGTTTCCCTTCCGGATCCCATGCCCAGAGATTGATGTAGACAGTATTTTCCGGAACCTTATCATAAGCGGAAGCCTTTGGATAGAGTTTCAGATAAGCCTTGTATTCACCATTGTTGTTGAAATATTCTTTGACTTTGTTCATGTCATAGGCGATGAACTGTCTGCCAGGTTCATAGTCCCATGTCTCATGTCTCCATTTAATGTCTTTGCCGTCGATTGTGAAGATCTCGTAGCCGCCTGGATTACCATCCATGCAATAACTCTTACATCCGAATCCCGTTGTCCACCAGGTTGAGCCGGAGGCTGCGCAAATATTATGATCAATTACCTTGTTCTCTCCAGGAATGCGGGTCAGTGCTTGACGGTGTGTATGCCCCGAGACGGTATGAACCTCCTTATATGGAGCGAGGATTTTCATCAGTGAATCGACACTTTCCTTATTCAGCTTTGGCTCTATTTCTGTTGTCGCTCCTTTGTATTTCACAAGAGGACAGTGCATCGCTACAATTATCGGAGTCTCGGGCGAAACATCAGCAAGATCCTTGCGAAGCCATGCGAATTGTTCGGGAGTTATCTTTTCTGTGAAATTGCGTTTTCCGGCTATTCCTTCCGTCTTCTCCTTGTCGGTCGGTTCGTTCTTGTAGACAATGTTGTCGAGGAATACATAATGAACCTTGCCTGCATCGAAAGAATAGTAGCGCGGACCGAACGCCTTCATGAACGGTTTAGCAGCCTCGAAATCCATGTTCTTGTTTTCTTCCCACACTTCGCCGCCATTGTTGTCGTGGTTACCCATGATGTTATAAAGCGGAGTGGGATAATCGATTTTGTTGAACGTTTCGCGCAGACGCGAGATCGGGAAGTCGTTTACGTACCAATATTGATCCCAGCTACCGTCGCCCAGATGGAAAGAGAAGACATTGTATCCCTTCGCTTCGAGATCTTTTATTTCCTTGCGGATGCGATCCATATAAGGACCGGAGAAGGTTGCCACATCATTGCGTTCGTTTGCCAGATGCAAGTCTGTCAGCACCATTATCGCGTGTTTCGAATAGTCAGCTTTTTTAAGTCGGAAATCGTGGCGTTCAAAAACATCGGGAGCTTCAGTGAAATCAGCCCAGTATTGAGGAATCACGTCATCGCGCCATGCCTCATAGCCGACGGGAGCGGAGATGAATAACTGAGGATTCTGTTTTTTTGATTTGAGATAATAGCAGCCTTTCTTGTCGGTTTTGGTGACTTCATAGCCATCGGATACTTTCACACCAGCCACCGGCTTGCCATCGCATTCTACCGTGCCAGCTACGGTCACGCCTTTTGCCGGTTTCTTTACCGACAGAGGGAGGGTTGACTTGTAAAGTGATTGGGCATTGACCAGAGGTGTTGCCACCAGCAGCGCAAGCGCCGCCAAAGAAAATTTGAATGGATTCATGATAGTTTAGTTATGGTTTTATAATCATTGTGTGATTGTTAGGACATGGAGAGAATTTGATTACAAAGATAATACAAAATAATCAAAATCTGAAAAATAGCTGCGGAAATTTGGGCTATCTTCCACTCCTCCGCTTCCACGTTGGCACAAAAAAAGAAAGAAGTTTACTTTGGGGCGAGAGAGCAAAGGGGAGGGGAGATTATTTGCGGCCGAAGTCGGCTGGGACTTCGCCCCAGCGCTCGGTCTGCCATTTGAGGATGGGGGAGGAGTAGGTGTGGGTGTTGAGCCAGGAGAGTGCGCGCTCCATCATGCGGAAACTTTGCTCGTTGGCGGCTTCGCGGGCGAGCTGCGTCTTTACCTTGCGGTTTCTGACCCATGCCATGCCTGTGACGGAGTCGCTGTAGATGGTGTGGGTTTCTCCGGTTTGCTGCATGAGGGCGAGGGCGTGGACGATGGCGAGGAATTCACCGATGTTGTTGGTGGATTTCTCGAACGGTCCGACACGGAAAATCTCTTTGCCGGTCATCAGCTCTACTCCACGGTATTCCATTCGTCCGGGATTGCCGAGGCAGGAGGCGTCGACTGCCCAGCCGTTCAGATCGATTTCTGGGAATGAGAAATAATCGGGCTGATTATTTTTAGGCAGATTTGTGCGTGAAGAATCCAGCAGAAGATTCCCGAGGTCTCGTTTGTCTTCTCTTACTTCAGAGCGACGGAAAGCCTCGGCGGCAGCCTGCGGTGAGTCATAGCTCTTGAAGAGGGCACCGGGAAAGTTGTCAACCTGCTCCATGGCGTCATCGAGGTTATCATAGACACCGGGCACGCGGCCTTTCCACACTACATAGAATCTTTTGCTGTAATTGGGCATGACTTTTAATAATCGGATTTGGGGTTTAATTCGGGGGAGAGGGAGGATTGCGGCTCGGAGGAGGGCAAACCTTGCGGCTCGGGGCGGGGAAGGCTTGCGGCTTGGGGAGAGCGAGGCTTGCGGCTCGGAACCGCGAGTAAGGCTCGCGGCACGGAATAGCGGGCAGAGCCCGCTAAGCCCGCTATGACACTTCTTCGCGGTAGTTGTAGTTGCGGCGGAGGGTGTCGAAGGCGGCGGGGTCAGAGCGCAGGGCGGCAGTGTCTATGGCGGGATCGTAGGAGGAGATGATGGATTCTGCGGTTAGGTCTTTGGGGGAGATATAGGCGGGAGCGAGCCCGCTTTTGTCAACCTCAAAACCGAAGAATTTTTCTAACTCTTCGAGGACCATACGGGTGGCGCGTTCTTTCCCTTGTCGAGAGTAGCCGGCTATGTGGAAGGTGGCTATGTCTGCAAGATCAAGAAGTTCGCGATTGATGTCGGGCTCTCCCTCCCATGTGTCGATGACCGCACTGATCTTTCCATCGCGGAGGGGTTGGAGGATAGCTTGAGTATCAAGCACTGGACCTCTGGCTGCATTTATGAATATCGCTCCCGGTTTCATAGCCGCTATCTCCTTGTCTGAGATGAGATGGTATGTTGGATGGTTGCCGTCGCGAGTGAGGGGGGTATGGAGCGTCACGGCATCGGATTCTTTCATGAGAGTTTCCAAAGAAACATAGGAAATTCCTGTGTTCTCTTCTTGTCCGGTTGTATTGCCCGTCTGCGGGTTTGAATCTATATTGGTTGGATTGATTATAGGTATGCCGGCTTCTTGCTTTGGTGGGTCGCTCACGAGTATGCGTGCACCGAGGAGGCGTCCCCATTGCGCTACGATTGAGCCTACATTCCCGCAACCTACAATTCCGAGGGTTTGCTTTTTCGGGTCAAACCCTTTGCGAAGCAATGCTGACCATACATATTGCGCCACAGCCGGCGCGTTGCATCCGGGACTGTTGACTACTTTTATTCCGGCATTCTCACACCATGGAATATCTATTTGGTCTACACCGATAGTTGCGGTTGCGATTATCTTGACGCCACTTTCCGCGAGCAGAGAACTGTCGCAGCGTGTGCGAGTACGGATGACCATCGCATCCGCATTGCGTACATTGGCAGGAGTGAAACCGAACTGGTCAACGTATTCCACCTCGGCAACGGGTTCAAGTCTTCCCTGAATATAGGGTATGTTGTCGTCTATTATAATCTTTGGCTTCATAATATCATAACAGAAGAGGTTCTATATCATAACATATATCATACCAGTGGAGGTGCTATATTATAATAGGTGCTATATTATAATAGGGGTGTTATTCCTATCTCCATCAATACGTATGAAGCGATATACAGGAGTGTAATCAGGAAAATAACCGCCTGGGGATGCCTGACATTATGCAGTGCAAAAAGATTTGCGAGCTGAACACCCAGTACGAGATATATTGTTGCCATATATGCCGGAACATTGTCAACATCCCAGACAATGCTGATTGCTGATGCCAGTCCGAGGATTATGATGGCGTTATTGAGAAGACGTCTACGAGTGTTGCCTGCATACAGCTTTACAGCGTTATAAAGCGCAATAATAAGTGCCATCACTATGGTTACCGCGCAGTTCAATAGCCCCACAAAAATTGTCTGTTTTGAGCCGAATCCATCAAATAAATTCGTGAACGTAGGCAAGGAAAATGATTCCAAGGGAATCAATCCGAAGCCAATGCCGATCCAATAGGGGGCGACAATTCCCATTATAAAAGCTGTGAAACTTTTAATATTCAGGCATTTGAGCACTACGGCTATCACTATGTATGCCGGTATGAAGAATACAAAGGCATACTGAAACATTGAGCCGAGCGACAGAATGGAGCCGACAATGAAGAGCTGCTGCATCCCTTTTTGCGACCGATAGCATCCGAACATGAAATGCAGACATATCAGGTTGGCTGCCATGAGTATCATGGAGGATGTCAGCATCCCGTCTATCCAAGGGTTTGCACCGCATAAAAATATGAAAGCCGCAGGAAGCACGGTGTCGCTGCTACTGATAAAATTATAGGTCTTGTTGAAGAGATGGAGCGACAAACCCAATACGATTATCAGCGTGAGGTTGAGAATCCATGAGGCGACAGGGGGTATTGTCCATGTATTTGGCGAAGGCATACAAATCCCTAACTCACCTTTCAGAAGCTGCGGGTCGCCAATGAAAAATTCAATGGCGCTCATTGCGCAGGCAAGAATGATGGCGAGTATTAATCCACCGTTGCCAATGATTCTATATCTCATTAATCTTCGTAATCTTCAGTTTCAGTTTTAGGCTTGCGACGGGAACGAAGTTTATAGTCCGAGAAGCGATATGCATCGCTTTCCGGGAGGATCGGACCCTTGTGACTCGGTTCCACAGCCGGTTTTATTTTGCGTTCGAAAGGTTTGCGGTCAGAAAATTTCCGGTCACGATCGAACGGTTCTCGGTCTGATGGTTTTCTGTCGCGGTCGAAAGGTTTCTTGTCACGATCGAAAGGCTTTCTGTCGGAGAATTTCTTATCGCGGTCGAAAGGTTTACGGTCTGAACGTTCGAATTTACGATCCCCGTGGAATTTCTCCTTGCTTTCGAACAGCGGCCCGTCATCATTCCTCTGGCGGTCGAATGATTTACGTTCACGTTCTTTAGCGAATTTCCTGTCACCACCTTTTGACTGCTTGCGGTCGTTATGCCCGAACTTGCGGGTTTCCTTTTTCCAATCGTCGTCAGAGATATGTTTCATTTTGCGGGGGCGACGTTGCTCCTCAGCTTCTTCCTCAGAAAGTTTGCCGAGTGAGCCGCCTTCAGCGCGGAAAGAATCGTAACGACCATCGAAGAGCACATATTCACGCAGTGAGCATTCGAGACTTCCATTGAGAAGCGGAATCTTGATTGTGGGCTTGAGACCGATATTTCCGAATTCTTCATTATCCGGACCTATTATCCATGCATTCCAACCTGCAAAATTCTTTTTCAAAGCAGATCCGATGCCCTTGTAGAGAGCAGTGAGATCATCGGGTTTAAGACGCTCTCCGTAAGGAGGATTCATCACGAGGATGCCAGGTTCAGGATTGTCTGTCCACTCGCTCATCGGTTGGCATACAATCTCTACCATGTCATCCACCTTTGCCTCGCGCACATTCTTGCGGGCGATGGCAACAGCTTCGGGATCGATGTCGCCACCATAGATCTTGAATGCGAATTCTTTCTCTGCGCTGTCATCATTATAGATATCTTCGAAGAGTTCTTTGTCGAAATCGGGCCATTTCTCGAAGGCGAACTGCTGGCGGAAGATTCCGGGGTTGATGTTGGCGGCAATCAGGGCAGCTTCAATGAGGAATGTTCCCGAACCGCACATAGGATCGATGAAATTGCTGTCGCCTCTCCATCCGGTTTTCATGATGATTCCCGCAGCGAGCACTTCATTTATAGGTGCGGCTGTCTGCTCCACGCGATAACCGCGCTTTGAAAGAGGTTCGCCACTTGAGTCAAGGGAGATTGTGATGCGGTCGTCGAAGATATGAACATTGAGCATCAAGTCTGCACCTGATACCCTGATCGACGGACGTTCACCATATTTATCGCGGAAATGATCGACAATACCGTCTTTAACGCGGTATGTCACATATTTTGAGTGCGAAAATTCATCGCTGTTGACAGTTGAATCGATGGAGAATGTAGTTTGCGGAGTCATATATTTCTCCCATTCGATATCACGCACTATATCATAAAGTTCATCGGGATCTGAAGCCGTGAATTTTTCGATAGGCTTTAGTATGCGCAGAGCTGTGCGGCAGCAAAGGTTGGCGCGATACATCATCTCAAGGTCTCCCTCGAAGCTCACCATTCGGCGACCCATTTCAACATTCTCTGCACCGAGAGAGATCAATTCATCGCGCAAAACATCTTCCAATCCCTGGAAAGTCTTGGCGACCATCTGAAATTTCTGTTCAGTCATATATATTTTTAGAAGTTTTTAGAAAGTAATTGGAGCTGCTCCGCGATCCAAATCACGCGGATCAGTCAGGTGTGGTTTCTGCTCAGTCTGTCCGATTTTGTTAATTTCGTCCTTAAAACCGGGAGCACGATTGAAAGCTTTGTGATTCTCAAGCATGGCTATAACATCGAGATCATCAAACTGCGACGGCTTGAGCACAACATAACGTGTTTCATCAGATGCGCGGTTTTTCTCCTTGATCTTTTCATGCCCATAGATGGTGCCCATAGTTTCCTGAACCTCCATCTGCTTGATTTTGTCTTGAAGTGCTTTCTCACCCGTGGGTTGATCCTCGTCAGACACAAGCACTATGGGACCCATTTTATCGCCTCCAGATGTAACCGGTTTAACACATACAGTATCTGACTCTTTCAAGGTCATATCGAAACCGGATGCGAGTACTGTAATTTTTACCTTGTCACCCATTCCCGGATTGTCACCGATACCCCACTTCACATCAATGTTTGGAGGAAGTTGAGACGTGAACTGATTTATTTCCGACATCTCTTCCATCTTCAGTGAATTGGGAGAATCTTTCCAGCACACAACTTTGAGCAGAATGCGTTTCGAGGAATATATATCGTGAGTTTTTAGTAACGGAGAATGGAGTGCCTTATCAATCGCTTTTGATATTCTGTGCTCACCTTCCCCTTCTGCTGTTGAGATGATGGCAGTGCCGGCTTCTTTCAGTGTCGTTTTGACATCTTGAAAATCGACATTGATATAGCAAGGTTCGGAAATGATTTCCGAGATGCTTCGGGCTGCATTTGCAAGAGTGTCGTCGGCTTTTCCGAAAGCATTGAAGAAATCGAGATCCTTGTAGAGATCGATAAGATTTTCATTATTTATAACGAGAAGTGCGTCAACATGTTTCTTCATTTCTTTAGCGCCCTCAATGGCTTTGAGTATTTTTTTCTCACCTTCAAAGAAGAAAGGCACTGTGACAATGCCAATTGTGAGCATTCCGGCTTCTTTTGCCAGCTGAGCCACAACAGGCGCAGCGCCGGTACCAGTTCCACCTCCCATTCCGGCTGTAATAAAAACCATTTCGGTTTTGCTGTCAAATAGTTCCTTGATTTTGTCGGCTGAAGCTTCAGCACATTGCCTGCCAACATCAGGAACGTTGCCAGCCCCAAGCCCGTTGGTGATTTCCTTTCCGATAAGGAGCTTATTGGGAACAGGTGATTTCTCAAGATGCTGGGCATCTGTGTTGCATACCACGAAATTCACATGCGGGATTTTCTGCGCGTACATGTAGTTGACAGCGTTGCTGCCGCCACCTCCTACGCCAATGACTTTAATAATTGAGTCACTGGTGTCTTTTACAAAACCGGATTCATCAGTAAGATCGTGAAAATCGGGAGTATATGTATCGATATCCATTTGAGTAAGATTCTAAGGGTTAATTAAGTTCATCGGAATCATCTTCCGTATTCCCAAAAGTTCCTGAGAGCTTGTCTTTGAATTTTTCCCACCATTTGAAACCTCCTCCGGTTGGTTTTACTGGTATTTCCGGCTCCGGTTCTTCCTCCTGAACGCCGGTAATCGGCACTTTCTCCAGCTCAGGGCGTTCGAGACACTCATCCTGGTTTTCCGATGCTCCTGCGTATAGGACACTTGCTACTTCTATTATGTCGGCGGAGTTTATCTTTGTGTCCTCAAGACGGATGTATTGAGGAAGGACACCGCGGCGCACATTGAGACTGCTTTTATTGGTTATCAGATCAAGCATGCCGTTAAGTTTTGATGCCCCCCCGATTACGATAATTCCTCCCGGGAGGTCGCTGTCTTTAAGTTCGGCATACTGTATCTGTTTGAGCACATTGACAACAATCTCCTCCGAACGGGCAACAATATAATTGGAAACATCCGCATCGCGGACACCATTATAGTTGAGGTTTGTCTTGGTCTCGCGGGGAATTGCGCTTCCGTTTGATATTTTTGTTTCTTCAGCACGTTCTTCGAGGAGGTTAAGGGTTGTAAGATCGCGGGTGATATTTCTTCCTCCAAGCGGAAGAGTGGCGAAGTATACAAGATGCCCGTTTTTATAAATTGAGACAGTAGTTGTCTCTGCACCCATATCCACGAGCATGCATCCTAAACGTTTCTCTTCAGCGCTGAGAATTAGTTGACCGGCAGCGAGCGCTGTTACAACAATCCCCTTGATTGGGATTTTTACCTTATCCTCAACAGTGCGGATAAGGTTGTTTTTGATTTCCGGACGACACACAATGAGATCATAGTTTGCACTGATGTTGTTGCCAACTACGCCTTTTGGAGTAATTGTTTCGGTCCTTCCTACCGTGAAAATACGTGGCACGGCATCAATCGTTTCCAGGGATGAATCGATGGCGGTATGGCTTGCCTGTTTTTGCAGACGTTGGATGATTTCATCGGTTATTTCCGTATCATCGGGCAGATTGATAGATACCCGGGTCTGAATGGAGTGCAGAGAAAGCCCGGATAGTCCCACGAACAGCCCTGTTATTTTTCTGGGAGCTACCGCTGGCTTACGTTCGAGTTTATTGAGAATTCTTAATATGCGGTTGGAGGCTTCCTCAAGGTTGCGTATCACGCCATAGCGCACGCTTTCCACCCCCTTCTCCTGCTCGGAGGCTATAATATCAAGCTGACCACCGGCATGCATCTTGCCTACGACCGCTACTATCTTGGAGCTGCTTATCTCAATTGCAGCGACATATCTATCTTCCGCCATTACCAATAATTATTATTCAGTTGAAGTCTGCTCTCCGGAGATGTCAGGAAGGGTATGTTCTTCCAGATCAATTTCTTCGGTATAGTCTTCGCTATGCTGTTGTATTGTTTTGTCTCTTCTGGTTGCCACTATCTGGTTGCGGAATTTGACAGAAATCGTGTCATATTCCATCCATCCCTTATGCGGCATGACCTTTCGGTAGAAAAGGAAAAGATTCCTGCTTTTCTCCTGCATCCTTGTAGTGTCGCCAAAGTTTATCACATGACCTTTAATGCGGGGCACAAGAATCAAGTTCCTTTCGTCACGCGCCACGATCATACTTACGATGTTGGCGAGTTTTGGATCAGAGTTGAGATATCTCACAAGAGGAAGAACCTTCTTAGCCGTAAACTTCTTGTTGAAGCTGCCGCATACAACCGGCACATCGGTGAAAAATTCGGCTTTTGCTTCGATTCTTTTTCCTTCGCGGTTGATGTAATATGATTTTCCGGCATCGAACACGCGCATCACCGGCTCAAGAGGTCTTGCTTCAACGAGGAGATGATTGTCGGAGTTGATCATGCAATCAACCCTTTCAAAATTTGATATCGAAGATAGATACTTCTCAATCTTGCGGGTATCCAGATTATGGACGGGCGTGCCCTTGATCTGTTCGGGATATCTTGAAAGCTCTGTTTCGATACCGCTTTTTGTGCGTTCAAGGATTTTTGGATTGTCTGTGCCCAACACCTTGATAATGACTCCTGTGCATTTGTGACGATCCGCCTCCTGATTAGCCCATACGGTTATCCAGGTGGTGTATCCCATTAATAGGATCAGCAACAGCCATTTCAAGATGGTATTCCTCATATCTATATTTTGTGGCTATCTTAACGATAATATATCACGAATCTCCGGAAGCATCCGATCAATATCGGCGGCTCCCAGTGTCATCAAGATTTCAAAGTTACTATTTTTTATCAGATTCAACAAATCTTTTCGCTCGCAATATGTTTTTTCAGATGATTTTACATCTTTGAGAATGATGTCTGTTGTTATTCCGGGTATTGGCAATTCCCTTGCGGGATAAATTTCGGGCATGATGACGGTGTCAGCTTCCGAGAGGGCGGCGGCAAATTCCGGTGCGAAATCGCGGGTGCGCGTGTAAAGATGTGGCTGGAATATTACTGCAAGTTTTCTTTCCGGGTATAGCTTTTTGACAGAACGAATCGAGTTTTTGACCTCATTTGGACTGTGTGCATAGTCATCGATAAGAACCGGTGCGCCCGGATGAGCAGATCCATCGAGCCATATTTCGAAGCGGCGTTTTGCTCCCATGAATGTTGCTATTCCGCGCTTCACGTCTTCCTCCGAAGCTCCTGCCGTTATGGCTGCGGCTGCTGCCGCCACGGCATTGTCTATGTTTATTTCTACGGGAACACCAATACGGATATCCTCGATCCTCAGATTGTCAGGACCAACGAGAGTGAATGAAAGGCGTCCGTCTCCAAATAATATATCTTCGGCATGCCAGTCGCCATCAGCGCCACCGCTGTATGTCTGGACGGTTACTCCTTCCTTGACATCGGGATGATATTTTAACCCGACGTGAGTTATGAGCGTTCCTTCAGGGCGAATAAGAGAAGTGAAGATTGAGAATGCTTCAAGGTAATGCTCTTCATCTCCATATATGTCAAGGTGGTCAGGGTCAGTGGAGGTGACAACCGCTATATACGGGTGAAGATGATGGAAAGAGCGGTCGTATTCATCCGCCTCAATTACTGAGAAAGGGGATTTTTCGTTGAGCACGAGATTGCTGCCTGTGTTTCTCAGGATTCCGCCGAGGAAGGCAGTGCAGCCTTTTTCAGAATCACGCAGGATATTTGCAATCATCGAGGATGTAGTGGTCTTCCCGTGTGAACCGGCCACGCAGATGGCGTCTGTGTCTCGTGTGATCCTGCCGAGCAAGGCAGCACGTTTTATCACCTCGAAGCCATTGTTGCGGAAAAATGAGAGGATCTTATTTGATTCAGGCACAGCCGGAGTGTAAACCACTAATGTTTCCTCAGGACTCCTGAAATCAGCAGGAATCTCATCTTCTGAATCGTTAAAAGTCAATATTGCGCCTTCGTTTTCAAGGGCATTCGTGAGAAGAGACGGAGTGCGGTCATATCCAGCTACCGGATAGCCGTGGCGCAGATAATATCTTACAAGATTTGCCATGCCTATGCCTCCGGCACCGACAAAATAGAGGTTTTTCATCCGATCAATTTTATAATTTCATCAACGATATGCTCATCGCTGTCGCGAAGAGCCATAGAGGAGATATTATCACTCATTGATTTTAATTTTTCCTTATTACCGGCGAGCTCAAGCATTGTGTTTACAAGCTTTTCACGCGCTTCAACATCGGTCACCATTACGGCAGCGTTTTTATGCACAAGAGCAAGCGCATTTTTTGTCTGATGGTCTTCCGCCACGTTGGGTGAGGGGACAAGTACGCATGGCTTGCCGAGTATCTGCAATTCGCTGATAGATCCGGCACCGGCACGCGACACAACCAGATCAGCAGCCCCATAGGCAGCTCCCATATCTGTGATAAATTCAGTGACAACGGCACCTTGAAGACCTTTGGCAGCCTGCTGCCCGCGAGTGCCGAAATATTTGCCTGTCTGCCATATTACCTGTAGACCAGCATCAAGAAGTTTGCGCAGACCTGTCTCAAGGCTTTCATTAAGAGTTCGCGCACCGAGACTGCCTCCAACCACGAGGACAGTGGTTTTCTCAGGATTCAGCCCGAAACTTGCACGGGCTTTTGCCCGGTCGAGAGTGTGCTCTGTGAGATCCTTACGCACCGGGTTGCCGGTAAGTATGATTTTTTCTTTCGGGAAAAAGGCTTCCATTCCTTCATACGCCACACATATACAGTCGGCATTGGCGGCAAGAAGCTTATTTGTGACACCTGCGTAGGAGTTTTGTTCCTGCACAAGTGTCGGCACTTTCGCGCGCTGTGCAGCCTTGAGCGTAGGCCCTGAAGCATAGCCACCAACACCAATTGCTATGTCAGGTTTGAAATCCTTCACAATTTTTCGCGCCATTCTCACGCTTTTGAAAAGCTTGAAGAGCACGCTGAAATTCTTCAGCATGTTCTTGCGGTCGAATCCGGCAACGGGAAGCCCGATGATTTCGTAGCCGGCAGCGGGCACTTTCTCCATCTCCATTCTGTTGTCGGCTCCAACAAACAATATGTCAGCGTCGATGCGTCGCTTTATGGCGTTGGCGATAGACAGGGCAGGGAAGATATGTCCCCCGGTTCCTCCACCGCTTATGAGTATTTTCTTCTTCATCTTGTTACTTACTTATTCTGGTAGTCGCTATAGTTTGCTGCCTGCATGTCTTCGGGAAGCTCTTTGATTTCAGCCTTTATCTCGTTTTTGTCGCCAGACGTGACGGCAAATCTGCTGACCGAGAGCATCATTCCAATTGCCGCCGACATCACAAGCACGGATGTTCCGCCTTTGGAGATGAATGGCAGCGGCTGCCCTGACACGGGGAATATGCCCGTTACAATCGCCATATGGACGAGAGCCTGGAACACGATCATGACCGCGCATCCCATAATCAGGAAAGCAGGGAAGGCACGCGAACATTTATAGGCTATTCGCCCTGCTCTCGCCACAAGGAGAAGGAACAGAAGCAAAAGGAGCGATCCCCCTGCGAATCCGGTATCTTCGACAATAATGGAATATATGTAATCGGAGAATGCAAGCGGAAGACGCGCACTTTCTCTTGAATTGCCAGGTCCTTGACCTAATAATCCTCCATTTGCTTGGGCGAATTTGGAATATATGACCTGACGGTTCATATCATCGATAGGGTCGTTGGGATGAACACCCTCCAGCCATCTGACAATTCGATTGTTTCGAGTGCCTCCTCTTCTGTCTATGCTTGAGGAAGAAGTTGTCGCACTTCCGGCGGTAGCCTCAATCTTGACATTGTCAAAATCATCGGAGGTTACATTCTTATTGACTTTTTTGATCATCAGAAGTGATCCGGCGCATAACCCATATATGCCCAAGATCATCCAGAATTTTGACCATTGTATACCCCCGATTAAAAACATGCTTATGCTGACGCCCATCAGCAGAATGGTGTTTGTCAGACCATCCTTATATAGGAATATGGCAAAGACCACTACCACAATCGCTGCAGTGATGATGCCTCGGTTTGTTACTCCGCCGGGTGTCTGATTCTTCGAAAGCACCGAGGCAAGAAGAAGCACAACAGAAAGTTTTACTACCTCTGCCGGCTGGATCGTCATGCCTGCTATACGGATGGCACGTTGGGCACCATTGATCTCTACACCCGCGACAGTCGAGAGCACTAATAATCCGAGCGATAAGATAGCGAATATCCAGGCGAAACGACGCATCAGTATATAGTGGGTGTTTTGGAGCCACATCACTATGCCGAGACCGAGAGCCAGGAAAATGCCGTGACGGATAAGGGGACTGTAAACATTTGAGGATGAAACCTCGGTGCTTGACGCGCTGAATAGTTCCACTACACTAATGAGGAGGAACATGATGTATATGCCCCAGATATATGGATCGGGGCGAGAACGTTTCACCTCCGCTTTTGCTGCATTACGCTTTGCCGCAACACGAGCGGTGGCTGTTTGTCCGTCTATTGTCTCTCGAATTTCGAGACCGGGTATAGTATCTTGATTTGGCATATTCTATTTTTTGTCGGAGAGTGATTTGACACAGGCTTTGAACTGACTGCCTCGATCTTCATAACTTGAGAAGAGGTCGAAGCTGGCGCAGCAGGGGGAGAGAAGCACGGTGTCTCCTTCTGAAGCGCATTCTGCGCAAGCTTTTACCGCATCCCCAATTGAGTGGGTGTCGATAATGACGGGCACCTTCCCTGTGAAGAAATCAAGAAGCTTTTGATTATCTTTTCCCATGCATACGATTGCTTTGACTTTCTCTTTCACCAGATCTTCAATCTCAGTGTAGTCATTTCCCTTGTCTTTGCCTCCAAGGATGAGAACTGTTGGAGTAGTCATGCTTTCGAGTGCATACCATGTGGAATTGACATTTGTGGCTTTGGAGTCATTTATATATCTGACACCGGCAACGGTTGCCACATATTCAAGACGATGTTCCACAGCCTCGAAATCTTCGAGAGCAGAGCGTATCTCATCTTTTTTAATATCCAGAAGAGAGGCAGAGAGTCCTGCCGCCATTGAATTATAGAGATTATGCAGTCCGGTGAGCGAGAGTTTGTCGCGGGGTATTTCCCATACTTCACCAGGTGTGGAGAACTTCACGATTCCATCTTCCACAAAAGCGTGGCTTCCCTCTTCCTTGAATTCACTGAAAGGAAGCTGCATCGCTTCTATTTGAATCTGGCGGATCTGTTCTTTTACGATGGGATCATCCTGCCAATAGATGAAATAGTCGTCGTGACCCTGGTTCTGTAGAATACGGAACTTGGCTTTCACATAATTCTCCATCTTGTGGTCATAACGGTCGAGATGATCGGGAGTGATATTCATTATCACGGCGATGTTTGCCTTGAAGTCATACATATTCTCGAGCTGGAAACTTGACAGCTCGATGACATAGACATCATGAGGATCGCGTGCTACCTGCAGCGCGAGGCTCTTTCCTACATTGCCGGCAAGACCGACATTGAGACCAGCCTTGCGGAGGATATGGTAAGTGAGGAGGGTAGTGGTGGTTTTGCCGTTAGAGCCGGTGATGCATACCATTTTAGCGTCTGTGTATCTTCCTGCGAACTCAATCTCCGACAGGACGGGTATCCCTTTATCCGTGATTTTCTTCACCATAGGAGCGTAAGGGGGTATTCCCGGACTTTTGACCACAATGTCAGCATCGAGGATTTTCTCTTCAGTGTGTTTCCCCTCCTCGAATTCTATATTTTCACGAACCAGTGTTTCGCGGTATTCATCTTTAAGAGTGCCCATGTCGCTGAGGAACACCTTCATCCCTTTCTCCTTGCCGAGGATGGCAGCGCCAACGCCGCTCTCTCCTCCGCCGAGCACAACTAATTTCTCCATTTTATCGGATTTTTAATGTTACAAATGTAAGCGCAGCGAGCAGGATTCCAACGATCCAGAATCTCACTACTATTTTGGATTCGGGTATAGGATTCACCGGATGCTTCCAGAGAACATTGCTGCCCGGCTCCAGAGGTTTCTGGAAATGATGGTGGAGGGGTGTCATCTTGAATATGCGCCGTCCCTCGCCATATTTCCTTTTTGTATATTTGAAATATCCCACCTGCATCATCACCGAAACATCCTCAAGGAAGAAGGTGAGACAAAGAAGCGGAATAAGAAGTTCCTTGCGGATCAGTATAGCGAACACGGCGAGAATACCTCCGAGTGTGAGACTTCCCGTGTCGCCCATGAAAACCTGTGCCGGAAAAGCATTGTACCACAGAAAGCCCACAAGAGCTCCGATGAATGCCGCGGCATATACCACCAGCTCTTCCGAGCCGGGTATGTACATGATATTGAGATAACTCGAATATATTACATTGCCTCCGAGATATCCCATTATCAGCAACGCGACTCCGATGATCGCCGATGTTCCCGCGCACAATCCATCAAGACCATCAGTGAGATTGGCGCCATTGCTGACTGCCGCCACAACTATGACCACGACCAGTACGAATGTGAGCCATCCAAGAGTCTGGGCAGCCTCCTTATCCGGTACCCACGAAGTGAGCCATTCGTAGTTGAAGTTATTGTTTTTTACGAATGGTATGGTGGTTTGAGGAGATTTTATCTGGTCGGTAGAGACCACAATTTCTGTCTCTGTTGTGTCCGCTCTCTGAACTTCAAAGTTCTCACTCATGACAATATCGGGAGATAGCCACATCGTGATTCCCACGATAAGACCGAGTCCGACCTGACCGGTGACTTTATACTTCCCTTTCAGTCCATCCTTATTGTGATATTTGAGTTTACGGTAATCGTCGAGGAAACCGATGCATCCCATCCAGACTGTGGCAACCAGCATCAATATCATATAGATGTTGGTGAGGTTGCCGAGCAGCAGACATGGAATCAAGATTGACATTATGATTATGACTCCACCCATGGTCGGGGTTCCCGTCTTTTTCATCTGCCCCTCGAGACCGAGGTTCCTTACCACTTCTCCCACCTGCATGCGCTGTAGGCGTTCGATGATTTTGTGTCCGAACGCAAGAGCGATGACAAGTGCAAGAGCAAAAGATATTCCGGCACGAAAGGAGATGTATCCCATTAGATTGTGTCCCGGGAAGTTCCATCCGTCGAGGAGTTCGAGCAATGCGTATATCATGATTAGAATGTAGCTTTAACTTCTTCGCGGTCGTCGAAATGATTACGGACGCCCTTGATTTCCTGATAAGTTTCGTGTCCCTTTCCGGCTATAAGCACTACGCTCCCAGGCTTTGTTATTCTCATTGCCGTGCGTATAGCCTCGCGACGGTCGGTGATGCAGAGAGTACGGCGCATCTCATCGTTGGAGAGCCCGGCTTTCATATCTTCAATTATAGCCTCCGGCTCCTCATCACGTGGATTGTCGGAAGTGAGGATGACCAGATCCGAGCGGATGGCTGCCTCATGAGCCATCATAGGACGTTTGCCATGGTCGCGGTTGCCACCGGCTCCAACCACCGTGGTGATTTCGCCACCTGCGCCTATGATCTCTCGGATTGTGTCGAGCACGTTCACGAGCGCGTCGGGCGTGTGGGCATAGTCCACAATTGCCGTGACACCCAGAGGTGACTGAAGAGTCTGGAAGCGGCCTGACACCGGAACGAGTCGGCTCATATTTACGAGTACTTCCTCCGGATTCCAGCCGATCAGGATCGAGGCAGCGTAAACGGCTGTGAGGTTGTATGCATTGAAACGCCCCGTGAATGCAACCTCCACATCCTTGCCATTCAAGGAAAGGAGTGTGCCGTCGAGACGAGTTTCCAATACACGGCAACGGAAGTCGGCATCGCTCCGCAAAGAATATGTATATACCTTTGCACGAGTGTTCTGCACCATATATTTCCCAGCCTTATCGTCAACGTTTACAAGTGCGAAAGCATCTGCAGGAAGCATGTCGAAAAACATTTTCTTTGCATTCATGTAGTTCTCGACAGTGCCGTGATAGTCAAGATGATCCCGGGTCAGGTTGGAGAAAATTGCTCCTGAGAATTTAAGACCGGCAATTCTGTGCTGATGAGCAGCATGAGAGGAAACTTCCATGAATGCATAGTCGCAACCGGCGTCTACCATCTCGGCAAGCAGCTCGTTGAGCGTAAGCGGGTCGGGAGTGGTGTGGGTTGTGGGCACTGCACGATTTTGAATATAGTTGCATACTGTTGAGATAAGACCTGCCTTATATCCCTCAAACTTAGCCATTTCATAAAGAAGGGTGGCTGTGGTGGTTTTTCCGTTTGTTCCTGTTACGCCTACAAGTTTAAGTTTTGAAGAGGGATGTCCATACCAATTGGAGGCAAGTCTTCCCAGTGCTTCGGCAGAGTCGGCGACGCGAACATATGTGATGCCCTTCTCAAGGGTTGCAGGCAACTGTTCGCAGACAATGGCACCCACATGCGTGCTTGCCACAACGGGGATATATTTATGGCCATCGGTAGTGACGCCGCGCACTGCGACAAACATACCGTCTTTGACAGCTTTTCTTGAATCGCTCTGGAGATCTATGATATTCTTGTCGATATCACCGATTACTTCGAGAGTGTTGATTCCTTCGAGAAGATGAGATAATTTTACTGACATGTCTTATTTAGGTTTTAGGTTTTAGGCTTTAGGCTTTAGACCTTGACCGTCAACCTGGTTTTTTATAAGGTTTTAGGCTTTAAGCATTAGATTTTAGATTTGTTGAGATTTAGGCTCTAACGCCTAAAGCCTAAAACCTAACGCCTAAAGCCTTATAATACATTATATCCTGAGATGGAGTGTGATTGTCTGGTCTGGCTTTGTTCGTGTGCCGGCAGGAATCGACTGCGCCACTACATATCCGGAGCCTGAGAGTTTCACGTTTATGCCTCTTTCCTCAAGAAGTTTCACCGCAGAAGGTGCATCGTAACCTTTGACATTGGGCACGACGCCGTGGGTATGGTCTTTTGCGGTTTTATAATGTTTCATGCCTTTCGCACCGATGGATGATGCGAGCATCTGATTGTTACATTTCTCCGAACCTACAATGATCGGTTTTGAGCCTTTGTTGTCAGATGCAAAATATGAAGAATTATTCAATTTGCCACGGGAATACATCTTCACTGCCATGTTTTTGACCACCTGACCGGATGTGCGGTTGGCTGAAGTTCCACTCGGTCCGAGCACAAGCGCAATGCAGCTGTATTGAGGATTCTCATAAGGGAAAAATCCTGCAAAAGCATAACGACGTTTGGCTGTGTTGTAGACACCTTTCTCCACCGGATACGCTGTTCCTGTCTTACCCACAACCTTTACACGGTCATCACGCACAGCGCGAGCAGTGCCGTGTTCTCCCCAAACCACTTCGGCAATGCATTCCCTCACTTTTCTTGCCGTTTCTTCCGAGCATATCCGGTCGCGGATATAGCGGATGGGAATGATTGAGTCCACACCATCCTCGTTGATAAGTCCTTTCATCAGATGTGGCCGCACGAATTTACCGCCGTTCGCTATGGCATTGTAGACAGCAAGAGTGAAAAGAGGGGGAAGCTCTGTGTTGTAGCCGTAAGCCTGACGGGCAAGGTCGAGATGACGCGCAGTCATTGTTATATTATTGCCTCTGGAATCTTTCGGAAGGAGTTTGCGGATGCGGGGTGTGCATTCGCCGGCGATTCCGGATTGTATAGGCTCGAAAAATCCCAGTTCTTCAAGGCGATCATGGAATTTTGCCGGATCTTTCTCATATCCACGGAATATAACGCGTGCTATACCCGGATTGGAAGACTGTTCGATAACCTGCTTCATCGACTTCATGCCGGATCCATGAGGGTCGCTCGTGCGCTGGAATGGAGCGCAACTTACCATGTCGTTTACGGATTTTACAAGACCGTCTTCAAAAGCTATCATCAGCGATATCGGTTTCATGACGGAACCCGGTTCAAAAGGTAGCACGGCGCGGTTAAGCGCCTCTCCGTAAGTGCCGTCATCAAGAAGCTCTATATTGGAGATAGCTTTGATTTCACCGGTCTTGACCTCCATCAGGATTGCGGTGCCCCATTCTGCTTTTGATTCGGCGCAGATATTGTGGAGCTCCTCCTCCAGAAGGTCCTGAAGATCAATGTCGATGGTGGTTCGTATGTCATAACCACGTTGAGCCGGCACGGAAACCCAATTGGTGATTCCGTGAGTGAGAGCCACTTTTTTTGCAAGTCCCGGCTTCCCGTAGAGAAGACTGTCAAGGTCTTTTTCAAGACCGGAGTACCCATGAATCTGACGGGTCTTGGAATTTTCGTTGACTCTTCCGATGCTTCGGTAAGCCATGCGTCCGTATGGATACATGCGAATGTTGCGTTCTTCCTTATAGACAGGATTGCGGAACCCTTTCCCTTTGAAGTCTTTCATGAAGGGGAAGCTTTTGATTTTCTGGAAATCCTCGAGAGTCTTGTTTCTTGCGAGTCGCAGAGCGCGCGGACGTTTGTCGGGATCTTTTTCCAGCTCGCGGTATAGACGTGTGCGCCATGAATATTTGGCAAATGTGTCGGGATGCACGTGCAGGTCTTTTATGCGCGGATAGTAGACATCAAGAGAATCCGCCAGAGAGTCTATTGACGTCCAAGGTATGGCGCGAAGGTCTTTAATCTTATTGTGGCGCAAGTCGATTTTGATATCATAAACCTTAAGATTGCAAGCAAGGATATTGCCGTTGTCGGCAAGAATGTTGCCACGCTCGGGGCGAATTGTGTCCATGCGCGACAGCTCTCTGCGGGCGCGTTCGTTCCAGTCTTTTGCCTCAATTATAGTGGTATCGAACAGCTTGATCATAACCGCTACGCCAAAGATGATGAAAAAGAGACATATCAACCCATAGCGGAAGAGGATATGTTTTTTATTATTTTGTTTAAGTCTATTGTTCTTTGGTGCCATCGTCTGTCAGTTCGTAAGGGGGTTGTTCTTGAAATTCGAGATTGAGATTTTTTTCTCTGACCATTTTTACCATTTCCGATTCCCGGATCAGAGACATGTAAAGTGATTTTTCGTGGAGTTTATGGCTTTCAGCCCGTTGGAGTTCAACGGTTAGTTGCTTTATTTCCCCCATTTTTGTCTTTGTCTTGTAGCGGAGTCCTATGAGAGCGATGATGGCAACGACAAAGAGCAGCATAATCCAGGCGTTTGCCTTGAAGAACTCAATCGACAGTGAGCGTCCGTAACGAAGCTCACTAACCCATCCTGTTCCGGATTTCTTGTTCATTTGTTTGGTTGCCATTGTGGTTTTAGTTTCAATCTTAAGTTTCAGTTCTTAATCTTTTTCAGTGATTAATTCGGCTATGCGGAGTTTAGCTGAACGAGAACGGGGATTTCGTTCTATCTCCTCTTCTGACGGAACAATTGGAGAACGGGTGATCAGTTTCCAGGGAGAGGAAGTTCTCCCGAAAAAGTCTTTTTCTTCTTTCCCATCGATATTCCCGGTCTTCATGAAATTCTTTACGATTCGGTCTTCAATTGAATGGTATGTTATCACAGCAAGTCTACCACCTTGACGCAACACCTTTGGCGTGGCGTTGAGGAAACGCTTCAATGCGTCCATTTCTCCATTGACCTCGATACGAAAAGCTTGAAATACCTGAGCAAGATCTTTTTTCTCAGTCTTTGGATTTATGGCAGGTCGGACGGCATCAGCGAGACGGAAAGTTGTATTTACGGGATTTGCGGATCTCGCCTTTACAATGGCTTCCGCCACGGCTCTTGGACGTTTCAGGTCTGTGAACATTCGGAAAAGTGATTCAAGCTGTTCGCTGCTATAGGATTCTGCAATCATGGCGGCGGTTGTGTGGGCATTCCTGTTCATGCGCATGTCAAGGGGCGCGTCGGATCGGAAAGAGAACCCTCTTTCTGCGTCATCGAAATGATGGAAAGAAACGCCGAGATCAGCAAGAATGCCATCGAGCCTTTCCACACCGTAATAGCGCATGAAGTTTGTGATATATCTGAAATTGGAATGTACAAATGTAAATCGCGTATCTTCCGGAGCATTTTTCAGGGCATCCGGATCACGGTCGAATCCGTAAAGATGACCATTTCTGCCGAGCTTTCCGAGAATGGCACGCGAGTGTCCTCCTCCGCCGAATGTAACGTCGGCGTAGACTCCGTCTGGCTTGATATCCAATCCTTTGATCGAATCTTCAAGTAGGGCGGGAATATGATAAATCTCAGTGGTCATCTCGATAAAAGTCGCTATTGTTTAAATGAGATGTAAAGTTAGTTATTTTTTGTAAATTTTTGAAGTGAAAATTACAAATTGTAGATAAATTTTTTTGGAAGTGTCGTAGCTGTCTATGGTAGGGTGAATGTCTCGTTTTTCAATATACGTAGAAAGAAGCCGGTGTCGTATCCGCTTCCGCTGCTTTTTCTATGAATTCGCGCACAAGGCATTTCAGTTCAAGCATCAGATTCACACGTTTTTCCTCCATAACGGATGCCGTTATATCTTCACCTTTTTTGACCTTGAAGGAGGCACCGCCGAAGCGTATTTCCGGATCTTTGAAATTCCCGATAATGTTTATTCCGAATGGGAAAGGCACAGGAGATTTATCAATTCCGAGGTGGTAGTACATGTCGCCGTTGAAATTGTTGAGTCCTCCGAATTGCAGCCGATAACGGTCGAAGCTGATTTCGAAGGGATATAGCTCCATCAGATTGTCGTGAACCGATGCGTGTATGTTCATGTCGGAAAGTCGGATGTCTTCGGAATTGGGTATAAGCATCATCCTCGTGATGCGACGAATGAAGGAATCCTGATGCAACAGAAGATTGTCGCCGTGTACATAGAGATCTGCCCATATTGAGGGCATATTTAAATACATGTTGGGGAAAAGTAGTAATTTTGCCTCTGCCATGGCGGAGAGATTTCCTTTAAGGTTTCTCATTTGCGGCATCATCAGCAGCAATGTGTGGAATTTGCTGAAAAAATTCACTAAGTCAACCTCTGCAATACTTCCCTGAAGATTCATACCCATATGCTGGATATCGGATGTGTCGTATTCAAAGTTCAATTTCAACGCTCCGAAACTTGAATCTATCCCGAGATCCTCGATCTTGAATTTGCCATCACGCAAGGATATGCCGGTTGACAGATCGTGTAAGAACAGATTGGTATACTCTGTCATCATTGCGGACGCCTTTATGTCGGCAATGATATTTCTGGGCACAAGCAGCGACACTGTGTCGGAAGATGTGAGTGTGTCGGGAATGACAGTTAGAACAGAGGCATTGGGTCCATGTGTGAGTTTAAGACCGTGGTTGTATGCACCGCAAAGCTGATTTATACGCACCGTGTCTATAGCCACATCAAGCGCTACGCGCAGTGGCGCCACAGAGCGGGAGGTGAGGAATTGCCGCAGGTTGGAAACCTTTCCGTTTGCCTTGAGTCTTGTGTCCTGCGAGTTGAAATGGAGGCTATTTAGCTTCACAGAGTCGAAAGATGCCTCGATGTCGAGGTTTCCGAAACCGTTGCGCAAAGGTAGCGCGGGGGTGAGAAGCGTGCCGCTTTTTACTTTCAGCGACATGTATGACTTCCATTTCCCGATCATGTTTATGGCTTTTTGGGGAAGGTTTACCGAGAGATATTCTGCAGAGTGGTCAATAAAATTCATACTGTTGCTGTCGGCTGTCCATTTCTCCGGTTTCTCATACTTGCGAGATACAATGCTTTTCTGCATTTCAGATGCAGATAATCGGGAAGACAACTCATTCATTGTCATTATCGTTTTGCCGTTGACGGCATTTATCGATTCTCCTGTTATGTTTGCCGTAAATCGATTTAACACAGCTTTCCCGGGTCGTGTCACAGCCTGCCCGTCAACCAGCATGTTTTTCATTGATATCCTTACGGTATCACGTTTGTTGGCGATATCAATAGCAGTGGCTTTTATGTCAAGGTCGAATGGCATTAGTGCGGATATATCCGATAGACGTGCAGGATGGCCTTCTTTCATCTGGCTTGAGAAATCGAACCCGGATATATTCATGTCATAGCCTTTTGCCATAACATTAATTTTATTGGCATTCGCCTTCATATCGAAGATTCCGTTGGCAATGGTTTTGTCGGAAATATCCGATGCTTTTCCTCCGAAATTCATGTTTAATTCATTGCCGGAGGCTGCTACTTCCAGATTCGGGAATCTCATCTTGTAATTATGGAAAGATATGTCGCCATTGAGGATTATATTTTCAAGTGTGCTGCGTTTAATATCCGACAGTCTGAAATCAAGAACAATGTCTGTATTCATTGTTCCTGCAAGGGCATACGGCTTTAAAGGAGAGATGATTTTCCCCGTTAATCCGGCATCGGTTGAACCCTGCATGGCGACCCGTATTCCAGGGTCAGCAAGGATATTGGATATATTTGCCCTCATCTGCACGTTCGTGCCCTCCCCGTTAATATAGAATGGCAGAATTTTAGCGTAAGATGAGTTAGGATGCGTACCATCTATCGCAACCTCTCCCTTTATGTCAGAATGCCTGAGCATATAGGTTTTGCTCCGTTCTGAAGTGTATTCAATATCCCCTTGGGGAACATTGAAATCAATGATCATGGAGGGTAGACGGGATGAAGATAAGTCATAGGGTGATGTCAGTTTTGCCGCTGCATTCATAAGAAGGTCGGCACGTATGGAATCTGGCAGTGAGTATTCCAACCCTTTTATATATTTGAGCAATCCAAATGGTTTGAAATCATTAAGTTTATATGAAAGTCTGTTTAGTCTGAGAGCTTTCCCGGTTTGGATTTCCAAATCCATTTTCCCCTCTGTATCCCCGAGATTCGTCTTAAAATCTGTAAGAGAGATTCGGAAAGGATTGAATGCAATATCTGTCTGCCCCGAAAGATCGAAAGGGAAATCTTTCAGAACATTCACTTTATTAACAACAGCATCGGCATTACCTTTTATGGCAAGTGTATATGTATCTGGCGAGGCTTCCCTCCGAGAGAGAGACATGCGCGACAGATCCACACAAGCCGCTGTATTAGCCGGAAGACTGTATATCCTGATATTGCGAGGATTGGAGAGAGTCAGTTGCCCGATGGTGAAATATGGTATTTTCTCAGGCTTTTTTGTTTGTCTCAGAATATTGAAGTTTGATACTGAATCTGAAACCATCACTAAGTTCAGGTCAAGATCTTCAGCACTTAAATTGTTTATATCGATTGATTTCTTCAGGAGCTTCACAATATTGATGCCACCGTGAATATTATGGGCAGAAGCGAGAAATGACGCATCCTGGGGCAAGTCTGCAAGCTTATCGGTAGGAATATTGTCGAGAGACCGGCTTATGATCCTCAATGAATCCAAATCAAGACAGGCATAGGGGAAGGTGGACCATATTGAAAAACGCGCATTATATGCCGTTACATCAGCATCAAGGTTTTTGCTTGCTTCGGTGTTTATGATTCTTGTGAGACGCTCAGGAGTCAGCCATAGTGTGGTTCCAACTATGGCGAGTATTATAAGTAGCACAATCCCTGCAATAGTGCATGAGAGGATAATGCCCGCTTTTGCCAGAATGGAGTGGTCGCGGAAATGCTTTCGCGACATTGATGCAATATTACGGTCGAGTTCTGACATAGTTAGAGCGGATTTGCCATTATAACAAATCCGCTCTGACTATGGTTTATTTTTTACGTGCACGAGGTTTCTTTGCCGGAGCCGAGTCCTGTTTTTCCATCAGTTCCTTGATTTCGTCAAGGGTTAGCGACGTGGGATCGGTGCCTTTGGGAATCTTGTAATTCACGGCTTTCTTTGCTCCTTCCTTCTTGTATGCTACGTATGGACCGAATCTGCCGTTGAGCACTTCAAGACCCGGCATTTCGGGGAAGTCCTTTATAAGTCTGTTTGCTTCTGCTTCTTTCTTTGCTTCTATAAGCTCCTTGGCTTCTTCAAGCGTGATGGTCTGGGGCGCCATATCCTTGGGTATGGAAACAAACATCTTTTCGTAATGAATGTAAGGACCGAATCTGCCGATTGCAGCGGTCACGTCTTTGCCATCGATTGTGCCCACCTTGCGAGGGAGTTCAAAGAGCTTAAGCGCCTCTTCAAGAGTTATGTCCTGGATGCTTTGTCCTTCCATAAGGCTGGCAAATAGGGGTTTGTCATCGTCTGCGGCATCTCCTATCTGCACAACCGGTCCGAATCTGCCAATCTTTACAGACACGGGTTTTCCTGATTTGGGATCAACACCGAGCACCCGTTCTCCGACCTTATGCTCCAGGCGCATCGAGTCCACTTTCTCTATAGAGGGATGGAATGTGGTGTAGAAATCCGACATCTCATTTTTCCAGCCTAATTTACCTTCGGCTATGTCATCGAATTTCTCTTCCACACGCGCAGTGAAATTATAATCGAGGATATCGGGGAAATACTGAGTGAGAAATTCATTCACGACCATACCCACATCCGTGGGTACGAGTCTTCCTTTTTCGCTTCCTGTATTTTCAGAAAGAGTTGCTTTCGTGATCTTGTCTTTAGAGAGTGTGAGGACATCATAATTTCTTGGGGTACCCTCTTTTTCTCCGTGGCGGATATAATCTCGGCTCTGAATGGTAGAGATTGTGGGGGCATAAGTCGATGGTCGTCCTATTCCGAGATCCTCCATCTTCTTTACCAATGATGCCTCCGTGTATCTTGCCGGGGGTAAAGTGAAACGTTGAGTGGCTGTTATCTCGTCTGCCGTAAGTTTCTCTCCCTCCTCAAGATGTGGGAGACGGGTGAAAGATGAAGAATCGGCATCTATCTGCCATGCTTTCATGAAACCTTCGAATTTCACAACCTCTCCCTCAGCTTTGAATTCCTCTTGGCTGCCGCTTACAGCTATGTCAACGTTTGTCTTCTCAAGCATCGCATCGCTCATCTGCGAGGCGATCGCGCGTTTGCGAATAAGGTCGTAGAGTCGTTGCTCCTGGGCGGAGCCGGGGATGGTTTCGTTGGAAACATATGTTGGCCTTATTGCCTCGTGGGCTTCCTGTGCGCCTTTTGAGTTTGTGTGGTAATGACGCACCTTAACGTAGTCTTCTCCATATTCCGATGCAATGGCTGCCGAAATGTCACGAATTGCAAGTTCAGAGAGATTCGTGGAGTCTGTACGCATGTAAGTGATGCGTCCGTCTTCATAGAGCTTCTGGGCTATGCGCATCGTGGTGTTCACCGAAAAACCAAGTCGTTTGCCGGCTTCCTGCTGCAGGGTAGAGGTTGTGAAAGGAGGTGCCGGTGAACGTTTCACCGGTTTTACGCTCAGTTCAGAGATTGAGAATTCTGCATTTATGCACGTCTTAAGAAATGAACGTGCTTCCTCTTCTGAAGTCATGCGGCGTTTGAGCTCTGCCTTGAAATTATTGCCTTCCGGGCTTGCGAATAAAGCATTGATGCGGAAGAACGGTTCCGGTGAGAAGGCTTCAACCTCTTTTTCTCTTTCGCAGATTAATCTTACAGCCACACTCTGCACACGACCAGCCGAGAGGGCGGGCTTGATTTTCTTCCAGAGTATCGGACTGAGTTCGAATCCGACGATGCGGTCAAGCACACGCCGCGCCTGCTGGGCGTTGACCCGGTCTATATCGATAGACCGCGGATTTTCAATCGCATGCAGGATAGCAGGTTTTGTAATCTCGTGAAAAACGATGCGCCGCGTGTTTTCCGGCTTAAGCCCCAAGACCTCGTAAAGATGCCAGGCAATAGCTTCCCCTTCGCGGTCTTCATCGGAAGCGAGCCATACGGTATCAGCTTGTTTGGCAGCGGCTTTAAGTTGCTTTACGAGTTCCTTCTTTTCCGCCGGTATTTCATAAAGCGGAGAGAAATCGGAGTCTACTTCCACACTCATGCCCTTTTTCTTAAGGTCACGGATGTGTCCGTAGCTCGACATCACCTTGAAGTCTTTGCCCAAAAATTTTTCTATCGTCTTCGCTTTTGCCGGAGACTCGACTATCACAAGATTTTTCATTTCGTCAGTTTTTCAGTATAACAACCATGGAAAAGAAATTATCATTTATAAGGGTTGTCTTTGCGCGCCTGGAGGGTATTTATCATCAGCGAGCAGATGGTCATCGGACCCACGCCACCCGGCACGGGGGTGATGAATTCACATTTTTCTGCCACATTCTCAAAGTCGACATCACCGCGGAGTCTCCACCCGCTTTTTCTTGTTGCGTCGGCAACTCGGGTTGTGCCAACGTCGATGATTGTAGCACCCGGTTTGACCATATCTGCCGTGACGAATCCCGGCTGCCCGAGGGCTGCGACTATGATGTCGGCATTGCGGCAGATCTCCTTGATGTTTGGGGTTGCGGAGTGACATACGGTCACTGTGCAGTTACCCGGATTGGCTTTTTGCATGAGGAGTGTTGCCATAGGCTTGCCCACAATGTTGCTGCGTCCAAGCACTACCGCATGTTTCCCTTTGGTCTCGACTCCATATCTCTTGAGAAGCTGCATGATGCCTGCGGGAGTGGCAGATACGAATCCGGGCAGACCAATCGACATCCTGCCCACGTTGATGGGATGGAATCCATCGACATCCTTTGCCGGATCTATTGCGCGGATTATATTCTGCTCGTTGATATGACGGGGGAGAGGAAGCTGCACGATGAATCCGTCAACGGTCTCGTCTTCGTTGAGGCGCTTGATTTCTTTAAGAAGCGTCTCTTCCGTCACGTCATCTTCAAATCGGATCAGACTGCTTGTGAATCCACATTCTCCACAAGCCTTAACTTTATTTGCTACATAAGTTTCAGAACCGCCGTCATGGCCTACGAGAATAGCCGCAAGGTGTGGTGCTCGTTCTCCTTGCGCAGTCATGGCTGCAACTTCCGCTGCGATTTCCTGTTTGATTTCTGCTGCTGTCTTTTTTCCGTCGATGAGTGTCATTGGCTAATATTTTTTTACGAGATTGTTGTTATCCTATATATTAAGATTGTTGTTATCTATATATAGGAGTGCAGGTTTTGAAATTGCAAAATTAATAAAAAATCGGCAAATCAAAATTTATAATATGAAAAAGAGATTTTTACTGATATTATCATTAATATTTTTTTTAGGCTTTTCCTCGCTCGAGGCTTCCGAGATTCCGCCGGATTCCAACCTTCGGCTTTCTCCTCAGCACAGTAAAAGAGATGCGAGGATCGCTAAAAGAGATGCGAGGGTCTCTACAAGAGATGCGAGGAGCGCTCAGAATGCAGGAGCAGCCGGAAGAGAGGGCGAACTAAGGGAGGATTTGCCGGCAATTTATTGCGGCTCGATGATGCCTTATGATTTTTCTGAGTGCGATAGGAATGTTGCATGGGGAGATTCGTTGAAACCGATATATCTCAGTTATACTGCCCGTCATGGAGCGCGGTTTCTTTCCTCTCCGAAAAAGATAGAGGAAATTTCTAAAGCTCTTGAGAAAGCAGAAACGGAAAAAGCATTGACTTCTGAGGGAGAACACTTCCTTGCGATGATGCGTGAAATTTCATCTCATACCGATGGCAGATGGGGACTGCTGTCGGATGTAGGGATCGCTGAAGAACAAAAACTTGGTGCCGACATGGCTGCGTTGCTTCCAGATCTTTTCAGGAAGGGAAAGATTGAATCAAAATCAACTTATGTGCCCCGGGTGATAATGACGATGTATCAGTTTCTACATTCGCTGGAGATCCCCAACACAAAACTGCAGTTGTTTACAACTTCCGGCAGACAGAATGATACATTACTGCGCTGTTTTGTTGCTGATACGGCATACGCGAATTACCGCGACAAGGGCGCGTGGAAACCTGTTTATGAGAAATTTTTGAGCAAGCATGTTTCTGCTGATCCGGCTCGAAGGCTTTTTCGGAATGGGAATAAAATGGATCGGCAAGAATTGCGACACCTGACCATGAGTATGTATGGAATGTTGCAGGCAAACCTGGCGGCGGGGCTGCCGCCTGCCACATCAGAGTTTATGACAGCCGATGAGTTCAGAGGTTGTTGGCTTGCCTCAAATCTTCTGCACTATCTCCGAAATAATATAAATCCGGTATCGGATCTTGCCGCGCAAGCGACTTCTCCTTTGCTTGAACAGATAATAGATGATATTGATGCCGCCGCTGGAGGGGATTCGGAAGTTAAGGCTCATGGATATTTCGGTCATGCCGAAACGTTGCTGCCTTTATTGTCGCTGATGAGGCTGCCGGGTTGCTATGCGATGACTGAAGATTATGCCAATCTTCATAAAGAATGGCAGATACAGGATATCACTCCGTTAGGCGCAAATCTTGTGATTGTATTGCTGCGGGGAAGCAGTGGGGAGGTATATGCGTCGGTGCGACTCAATGGCAAGAATGTCGCTCCGTTGTCGGGAAAGGGTGATATTGTCAAATGGAAAGAACTAAAAGATTTTTGGAATTTAAATATTAAAGATTATGGAAAACACAACTAAAGAGACGGCGTTGTTGCTCGATAGGGCAAAGGCGCAAATTGTGGAGAATATGAAAGAGAAGGGTATCGGAGCCATTTTATGGGACAATTCCCGTGCCGGATTTCATTTTATACCCGAAATTTTGCATAAAAGTGAGACTAAAGATAAGGAGCGTGTTGCTCGAATAATGGGACTCTATCATTATGACGGTGTCTTGTATCTGGTGGAAGAAGATCGAGCTCCGGTTCATTTCTCTGATTTCTATACGGAAGGGGTTGATGTTCCTCCCGTTGTGGTGACGCTGACGGAGGATGTGGCTGTGAGGGATTTGGGAGATCCTGCGAAGGTGAAAGGCTACACCACGCAGGGCAGCCTGGAGGAATGGCTATCGATCGCGGATTGTTATTTTGAGGCATTGAATGAAAAATAATATGCAATATGAGGATTAATGTTAAATAAAAAAGCAAAACAATTGCATATGTTAAATTAAAAGGTTAAAAAATAAGACGGGGGTGTCTCACGACATCCCCGTCCGTTGCGCTTTAATAAACTGATTTATCAGTTCCCTAATTTTATTTACACCTAATTATCCATTATTATGATTCTGAAGCGAAATATTCTTGCGTTTCGAAACAAAGATAATAAGTTTGTGGCACTTATGCCAAATTTTACATTGTAAAAAAGGTGAAAAATTTATTTATAACGTTTGAAAAATCTGCAAACGTTGTAAATTTGCAATAATCATTGTGAGGAAATAATATCTTGATAATATTAGTCAAAAAAATTATAAAAATAATCTGCAATTCAGTTGCACAGAGATAAAATTTGTATTATCTTTGCACTTGAAGGAATATTCCATATGAATTTGCCCGGTCGATCAGTGAGATCGCGTCCGGAGATTCGTCGTAAAGTCAAAATATTGTCATACTTATATACTTATATTACTAATCATATGAAACGCGTCACAATTAAAGATATTGCCCGTCACCTTTGTCTCTCCGTCTCTACGGTTTCGAGAGCTCTTGCGAATGACAAGAATATCCGACAGGAGACCAAAGAGCGTATATTTGCAGCGGCAAGAGAACTAGGTTATTCCAGAAATATAATAGCTGCTAATCTTCGTACCGGTAGGAGTCATACTATAGGGGTGTTGGTCGATCAAATGGTTTCTCCTTATGCAGCCAAGGTGCTTAAGGGGATTAACAGTGTGATGCGTGAAAACGGAATATATGTTGTCATATATGATGCCGATAACGATCCTGAAATAGAAAGAGAATATATAAATTTTGTAAGCACTGCCCTTCTTGATGGTTTGATCATAGCGCACTGCAATCATCCTGCCAACGTTGAATTGTTTAAGACATTGCATAGGAACGGCATTCCCATGGTTTTTCTTAGAAATTCTCTCGATGGTATTGATGAGCCGATGGTTGGCGTGAACAGTTACGATAAAGGTTTTTTCCTTGTAGATCATCTGGTTTGTTCGGGGTGTAGAAGAATAGTGAACGTTAAAGGTCCTTCGTTAAGTGGAGAAATTAGAGATCTCGACAAAGCTTATCGGGCAGTAATGAGAAAGTTTGATCTTGATATTGTTCCGGAACTTCAGGTTGAGGCTGGTGTGGATATGTGTGCAGGCAGAAAAGTTGCTGATGATTTGCTTGATAATGAAGTGGATTTTGATGGTGTGTTTGCCATCAATGAGCTTGTTGCTATCGGGGTTATGAACCGATTGATGGAGCGCGGGGTAAAAGTGCCTGATGAAGTTTCTGTTGCCGCCTTTACCGGCTCGTTGCTGTCTGAAATGATATATCCCAAGCTTACGTCTGTGGAAACTCCCCTTGAGGAGATGGGAAGACAAGCCGCGGAGCTTCTGATACGAAAGATTAAACAACCCGATATCAAGCATGAGGGTGTATTGATTGATGCGCGCATAATACTTCGCGAATCCTCACATCCTCAGAATAAATATGCTGAGAGTATTCAGGTTTGACAAGATCTAATCCTACCATATACTTCTTTTATAATAATGAAGGGCGCGATTCTAACCGAGTCGCGCCCTTCTCTATGAAGTTGCATAAAACAAATTATACGGATACAACACCTTTTATGGCAGGATGTGGATCATAACCTTCAAGGGTGAAATCCTCATATTTGAAATCAAAGATATTTTTCACTTCCTTATTCAATATCATGCGAGGAAGCGGGCGTGGCTCACGAGTGAGCTGTTCGCGCACTTGTTCAAGATGGTTAGTGTATACGTGGGCATCACCGAGGGTGTGGATGAATTCTCCGGGTTCAAGATCACAAACCTGAGCCATCATCATACATAGCAATGCATAGCTGGCTATGTTGAAGGGTACTCCTAAGAAGCAGTCGGCACTTCTCTGATACAATTGCAGGGAAAGCTTGCCTTCGCTTACGTAGAACTGAAAGAAAGCATGACATGGCGGGAGATTCATGTTATTTAGATCTGCTACATTCCACGCGCTGACAATGATGCGGCGGGAGTCGGGATTCTCTTTTATGGTTTTCACAGCTTCGGATATCTGGTCGATGAAGCCACCGTTATAATCGGGCCATGAACGCCATTGATAACCGTAAATATGTCCGAGGCTTCCGTCAGGGTCCGCCCATTCGTTCCAAATCCTTACTCCATGCTCTTGAAGATAATGCACATTAGTGTCGCCGGCGAGAAACCAAAGAAGCTCATATATGATGCTTTTCAGGTGCACTTTCTTCGTTGTCAGCAATGGGAAGCCTTTGCTTAGATCGAAACGCATCTGATAGCCGAACGTTGATATTGTGCCGGTTCCGGTACGGTCTTCTTTGACGTGTCCATTGTCAAGAATGTGACGGAGTAGAGTGAGGTATGGTTTCATTCTGTTAATTATTATCTATTTTCACCCATGGGTTATTGAATCTTAAACATTAAACATTAAACATTAAAAATTTAACATTTAACATTAGATTTTACGGATTTGTTTGTTTTGTTTTACGGAAAAGAGGAGTTGCCGGTCTGTTGCGGTTTGGTTGGTAACGGATGGCATCTTCGGGGCAGACAGCGAGACAATCGAAACAGCGCACACAGCGGGAATTGTCGACATATCTGCCAACCACTTTGATGCAGGAAGCTTTGCATACGTCCTCACATGCACCACACGACACGCAACGGTCGGGATCAATCTCTATGTGATATATGTTATGTTCGTGGAGAAGCCCCATTGCTGTGCCTAATGGACAGATATCGGTGCAGAATTCACGTCCTCTGAATAGGGAATATGCAGCAATCAGAATGAGCGATACGATTCCGGAGGCTATGCCTGTTGCTACTCCTATTCCAAGATTGATCCATGTAGCTTCAACAGCCGAAGGGTTTATGGCGGAGGTTATATTACGCATAATATTCCAGGGTTCTATCAGAAATGGCACCGTCCACACTCCGGCGAGCAGGCAGATCACATATATCAGGAGGATATGTATGGACCATCTTTTTGCCGGTATATATGAGTACCGTTTGTTGAGGCGAGGAATCTTTCTGCGGATATGTATGAAAATATCCGACAGTGTGCCTATCGGGCACACTGTCGAACAATATATCCTTCCGAAAATATAAGTGAGCACGAGCCATACGAGGAGTGTTCCGATAACAGAAGTCCCAGCCGACAGGATTATCTGCGTTTTCTGCGACACCACAGCCATTGGATGCACCTGTGGCCCGATAATCAGGTACGCCACAGTTGCGATGAAAAACATTATCGCAAGAAATATGCGGAAAATGCGTATCTGCCTCATCTCTTGCCGCGCTGCTGTTTCTGCTGCTCGCGGAGCATTGCCTGCTGCTGACGCTGCATTTCTTCAAGCCGTGCCATAAAGCCGGATTTCTTGCGGGGTTTCTTCGCAGCTTCAGCCATAGCTTTTCTTACATCTTCCTCTTTGATGATATAGCGGAAGGCATAAGTCTGAATGATGGTGATAAGGAGCGAGAGGAAGTAATAATATGACAGACCGGCTGCATAGTTGTTGAAGAATACAAGGAACATCAGAGGCATCAGATACATCATCCACTTCATTCCGGGCATAGAGCTTGGCTGGTTCTGCATGTTGATGTATGTGTAGATGATGTTGGTCGCGGTCATCAGCAAGCAGAAAAGAGAGATATGATTGCCGAAATACTCGGTTATGAAAGGAATGTTCCCACTCCAGGAGATTATTGCATCGGGTGCCGACAGGTCATGAGCCCATAAGAAGCTTTGTCCACGTAGCTCTATGCAGTTGGGGAAGAAGCTGAACATGGCGAAGAGGATAGGCATCTGAAGCAGCATTGGCAGGCATCCGGACATTGGACTTGCCCCTGCTTTCGAATAAAGAGCCATCGTTTTCTGCTGGCGTACCATTGCATTCTCATTGCCGGGATATTTATCGTTGATGGCTTTGATGTCGGGTGCGAGCACGCGCATCTTTGCCTGGCTCTTATAGCTCTTGTATGTGAGCGGGAAGAGCACGAGCTTGATGAAGATGGTAAGGAGAAGGATGATTATGCCATAGTTGGAAATGAACTTGCCGAGGAATGTAAACACAGGAATAATCACTCTGGTGTTGATCCAGCGGAAGATGCTCCAACCTAAAGGAATCAGTTTTGTCATCTTGAGGTCTTCTCCAACTTCCACCTCTTTGTCGAGATGAGAAAGGAGCGGGTAGAGGTTTGGACCTATGAAAAGGTGGAAATTCACCGGATTCGCGGAGTTCCAGTCATAATCGTTTACGATTGCAGCGGCGGTGAGGCTCTTAAGGTAATCTTGCCCTTTGAGCACTTCCGAGGAGAAATCCGCAGTGTTGAACGGACGGTCTGCTATCATCACCGTAGAGAAGAACTGGTTTTTGAAACCAATCCAACGCACTTTTGCCTGACGTTCCTCGGAATCATTTTTCGATTCAGAAAGATGCTCGACAGAGCCACCGGCAAATTTATAATAAAGACCTGAATTGCGTTCCTCGAACATACGACCTTTCTCCTGGCGGTGGATATCCTGTTGCCAGTCGAGACCGAGATTGCGGGCATTGCTCTGCACGATCGAAGCCATTGCATTCTGCACCACTCTCATGCGCACAACGTAATTCTCACCTTTCGGTAAAGTGTATTCAAGACCCCAGTATGCGCCTTCTCCCATGTCAAGAGCCATAAGCACTGTTGAATCGTTGATCTGGCGGGGTGTGAAGTATAGGTCGGCTGTCTCAACAGGTTGCGGAAGAGGAAGCTGGAAGTTGAAACGGTTGCGGTCGCCTTCGAATATGACAACTTTCTCCTTCTTCTTTTCTGTTTCATCGGAAGAATACTCGGTGTCGTATTTCTTCAGCTCGGCGCGGGTGATGGAACCCGATTTTGCACTCAGTTCAAGTTTGAGAGCTTCATTTTCAAGAACTACTTTGGAATCGGAGCCGGCAAGAAACTTTGAGAATTTTCCGTAGCGTCCGAGAGATTCCGAAAGGGATTTTACGGCAGCAATAGCCTTCCTTTGACGATCGATTCCTATTTTCTTGATATCACCGCGAGTGATGTCGCCCCATGCGAGTTTATCGCCGTCAACCTCTACGGTGCCCCATATTGAATCACCGGCAAGTGTAAGATTTACCGGACCTTGAGTCAGACGGTAAGCGCGGGTGGAGTCGGAGAGGGTTTCCGGCACTCCGTTGTCGATGATATTCTTTACGAGCCACTCGCGTTCTGTGGAATTCAGAGAATCTGCCACAGTGGCAAGCGGTGTGCCCTGAGTGGTTGTCTCAGACTGCGCACTGTTGTCGGCATTATTGTTTTTGGGCTGAAGCCACATGAAAATCAGGAACACGGCGAGCATCAATAGCAGGCCGTTAAGCGTATTCTTATCCATTAACCGGATCTGTTAATTGAGTTGTCTTTAATAAAATTCGTTATGAGATGCAAAGTTAATCCAAATTCACGAATTTTGCAACATCAGTTTCGGGCGGAGGTGCGACCCTCGTAGTAGTTGATGAATGCTTTGTTCACAAGGCGGTTGCCTCCGGGGGTTGGGTAATCGCCGGTAAAATACCAGTCGCCGGGATGTTCGGGAATGGCTTTGTGCATCTCTTCAACGGATTGGAAAACTATCTGGATTTCCGCTTGCGTTCCCTCGGGAGTGAGCAGTTCCGCTATCTTTGCTGCTACCTCTTCATCCGAGAATGGGGCGTAAATCTCTTTTACATAGTTTACTATTTCCTCTTTCGGAAGGGAATCCTGGGATTTGCAGCGATTGTAGACGTCATCAATGACATAACGCATTCCTCGCTCCTCAAGGAGTGTCATGGCTGCCTTGAAGGCAATGAACTCACCCATACGCGACATGTCGATGCCGTAGCAATCCGGAAAACGCACCTGTGGCGAACTTGAAACTATCACCATCTTGCGGGGATGCAGGCGGTCGAGAATACGGATGATCGACTGGCGCAGCGTGGTGCCGCGCACTATGCTGTCGTCGATGACAACTAAATTATCGCCCGGGTGGATTGAACCGTAGGTGATGTCATAGACATGAGTGGCGAGGTCGTTGCGTGTTGAGCCTTCGGCAATGAAGGTACGCAGTTTTATATCCTTTATTGCCACTTTCTCGCGGCGCACACGGCGGCGAAGCACATTTTCTATGTTCTCGTCCGTGAGGTTTCCGGTGAGTGATAGACGTTGTATGTCGCTGATCTTGCTTTTGATTAGATAATCTTCCACACCTTCCACGAGTCCGTAGAAAGCCACTTCCGCTGTGTTTGGAATGAACGAGAAGACAGAATTGTCGATATCATGGTCTATGGCTTTAAGCACCGAATCAACGAGATTGGCACCGAGTGTCTTACGTTCGCGATATATGTCATAGTCGGAGCCTCGGGAGAAATATATACGCTCGAAGCTGCATTTTGCATTCTTCCCTTTCGGAAGGATGTTGTCGATACGCACGGAGCCGTCGCGGTCAACAATGATAGCGTCTCCCGGCTCCAGTTCCTTCACTTGATTTAGCTGAAGGTTGAAGGCTGTCTGGATCACCGGTCGCTCGCTTGCCACAACCACAATCTCCTCATCCTTATAATAGAATGCAGGTCGAATGCCGTTGGGATCGCGCATTGCCCACATGTCGCCGTTGCCTACGATGCCGCATATCACATAACCGCCATCCCAAACGGGGGCGCAGCGTTTGAGAACATTGGTGACGTTCAGATCGCGGGCGATTTCCTCCGACAGGTCGAGGGCTTTAAGACCGGCATTGCTGTGAATGTTGAAAAGACGTTCATTCTCGCGGTCAAGGGCATGCCCGAGCTGTTCAAGGAGTATGAATGTGTCGGCAAATAGGCGCGGGTGCTGCCCCGTAGCCACAATTGAGTTGAATATCTCGTCAACATTAGTCATGTTGAAGTTTCCGCAGAGAAGCATATTGCGCGAACACCAGTTGTTGCGGCGCATGAAGGGGTGAACATAATTTATGCCCGAACGCCCTGTGGTGCTGTAGCGCAGATGACCCATGTAGACTTCTCCGACAAAAGGTGTGAAGCGGGGGTCAACGCCCTCCTTGCGATCATCCTCTATCTGACGATGTGCTTCCGCAAAGATCTTGCTGATGGCATCCGAACCTTGTGCCCGCTCGCGGAATATATACTCCTGACCGGGAGGCATGTCAAGCTTTACGCAGCCGATTCCGGCGGCTTCCTGCCCGCGGTTATGCTCCTTCTCCATTATGAGGTAGAGCTTGTCGAGACCATATAGTTCAGAACCGTATTTCTCTTTATAATAGGAAAGCGGTTTGAGGAGGCGGATCATTGCGATTCCGCATTCATGTTTAATCAGTTCCAAGGGGATTTTCTATTAGGATTAGGAATTTTTGATTGCAGCTTTGATGAAGGAGATGAAGAGGGGATTGGGCGAAAGCACCGTTGACTGGTATTCCGGATGATACTGAGTGCCGACGAACCATCTCAAAGAGGGAACCTGCACCACTTCCACCAATCCTGTCTCCGGATTCTCGCCAACGCATTCAAGACCCGCTTCCTCGAAGCGCGTGCGGTATTCTTCATTGAATTCGAAGCGATGGCGGTGGCGTTCGCTCACGATCTCTTTGCCGTAGGCTTGCGCAGGTATGGAGCCTTTCTTCAGACGGCAATCGTAGGCGCCGAGACGCATTGTGCCTCCCATGTTGGAAATGCTCTTCTGTTCCTCCATAAGATCGATCACATTGTGGGTGGTGTTCGGATCCATTTCTGTGGAATTGGCATCTGCAAAGCCAAGCACATTGCGTGCGTATTCTATTACCATGCACTGCATTCCAAGGCAAATGCCGAAAGTGGGGACATCATGTTCGCGACACCATTTGAGGGCAGTGAATTTCCCCTCTATACCGCGCTGTCCGAAACCGGGTGCTATTATGATTCCGTCCATGCCTGAAAGTTTTTCATCCACGTTGTCGGGAGTCAGTTTTTCGGAATGGATGTAAACGAGGTTCAGTTTGTGGTCGCAATATGTGGCGGCTTGCATCAGGGATTCGTTGATTGATTTGTATGCATCTTGGAGTTCCACATATTTGCCGACGAGCCCTATCGTCACAACTTTTTCTGCCGAATCAAGCTTACGGAGGAATTCATTCCACGCTGCGTGGTCGGGCTCCCCAATGCTTTCGGTTCCGGTGAGTTGCAGCACAAGGTTGTCGAGTCCCTGCTCGTGCATCATCAGAGGCACCTTATATATTGTTGAGGCATCTACACTCTGGATCACAGCCTCCGGAGCAACGTTGCAGAACTGTGCCACCTTACGTCGCATTGCCGGTGGTATGTCTTTTTCAGTGCGGAGAATGAGGATATCCGGTTGGATTCCTATCGCCTGAAGCTGTTTTACCGAATGCTGGGTTGGTTTTGTCTTCAGCTCCTTGGCAGCCTTAAGGTATGGCACGTATGTGAGATGGATGCTGAGGGCGTTTTTGCCAAGTTCCCACTTGAGCTGGCGCACAGCTTCAAGGAAAGGCGTGGATTCTATATCGCCTACGGTGCCACCGATCTCGGTGATTACGAAATCGAATTTGCCCGTATTGCCGAGGGCTTTGACATTTCTTTTGATTTCGTCTGTGATATGAGGAATGATCTGCACTGTCTTTCCGAGATAATCGCCGCGGCGTTCCTTGTCGATGACCGACTGATAGATTCTACCGGTTGTAACATTGTTGGCGCGGGTGGTCTGAATGTTTGTGAAACGTTCGTAATGACCGAGGTCAAGATCCGCTTCATGACCGTCAACCGTGACATAGCACTCCCCATGTTCATAAGGGTTTAGCGTGCCGGGGTCAATGTTGATGTAGGGATCGAACTTCTGGATAGTAACAGAGTATCCTCGAGAGAGGAGAAGGCGGGCAAGAGATGATGAAATAATGCCTTTACCTAATGAAGACACAACACCGCCTGTGACGAAAATATATTTTGTTTCCACGTCTAATATGTATTAGTACGGGATGCAAAATTAATTATTTTCATCGAAAATTATTCAATACCATCAATTTTTTTTTGTTTTAAATTATTCATGGCGTGCCCCATACGGCTATTTAGCTTGTAAAAAGTGAGAATTTGGAGATTTTTGGCCGGATAAATTTTGAGATGCGAGATTAATTATTTTCACCCAGAAACATTTTAGGTGAAGCCGAAATATTATTTTTGAGTAAAAATTAATTTATTAATAATTGTTTGCATTAATTAAATAATATTATTATATTTGCAACAAGTTGTAAAAGGTGTGGTAAAATTAATAAACAAATATTATGAAAAAGATTTTTTTAATTACATGTTGTCTATTCCTCGGAATAAACATTTCTCTTTCGGAAATGGTTTTCCAAAGGGAGATGGTAATGGGTGTGCAATTAGAAGGGGAAAAATTCATCGATTCAAAATGCCCAATAAGGAAAGCTAACCATAGTTTTAACGAAGTCGTGTTTGAGGTTAATGCTCCTTCCGGAGGAAATTATTGGATTTCCTTTTGGATGTGTGCACCTTTATTAAAAATGGAGATTACTCAAATTATACAGTGTGGGTTAATGAAAGAGATTCAGTGGGTATAATATCTACTAAGTCTCCTGACTGGCAATGTGTGACATTTGATGTAAATAAACCGGTATTGCTAAAGAAAGGGAAGAACTCAATATCAGTGAGAGGAAAGTCGTCGCTGTTCCCTAATGTGGAACGAATAAGACTATCTATAAAACCTGATAATTCTATAATTGATGGCACGCAATATCAAAAATATATTGGTGACATTGATCAAGAAGTTGCTCCAGAATCAAAATTTGAACAAGAAACTACGCCCGTAAATTTAACTGGAAAAAATTTTAAGGGTGTAGAATTATTAGCATCTAGTAGTCAAGATCCACCCTTGTATAACTACAACTATGCTTTAGATTTCCCTTTCAGTTACACTTTTCATACAGACCTTCATTTAAATGAAGGTGAAAATATAGATATTTCTGCAAAGGGTTGGAATTATTTTTCATATAAGCTCTATTTATTTAATATTGAGGACCCAACTTTGTATTCGTGGTCTGCCAATTCATCCACTAGTAATTATTTGGCCATGTTAAACGTAAAAGCTCCGAAGACTGGAACTTATAAAATCTTTCTGACATCATTTTTTCCTGATAGAAAAGGAAAATGTGATATAAATATTAACGATAGTATTCAATATAATAGAGTGCCGGTTTCTTATTCAGGACTTTTGTGTTCTGGGATTGAGGATATGTCCACAGAATACAACGTTTTCACTTGTAATTCCACGGAAGATACAGAATTGTATCTACTAAAAACAGCTGGATTCAACAAGGATGTGATATTTGCTTACAACGATGATGCAAATTTTAATAGTGATTATGATTGGGATTGTAATTCAAGATTAAGGGTGTGTTTCCCTACAAATACTATTACAGCTTTGATTTGTCCCTATAGTTCATCAGCCCCAGAGGGAATTTGTGATGTATATCTTAATTGTAAAGATAGTAATATTATTAGTTATTTCCCACTATTGAAAAAGGATGATGCAATACAGTCATCCCCGGAATCCATAGTATATAATTGTATTTCGTGGTCTGCTGGCATAACTACAGATTGGCACTGGCCTCCATCTGAAGATTCGGACTATTATTCGGAAGATCCCCTTGAAGCGTTTGATAACTATTATAAAGCATTCGGTTTAACACGAAGTGGCGCTACAAGAGAAAATGCAATAGTTGCCTTATGGGGCATTGTAGACAATAATGGGGATATTGAATACACACATGCCTCCGTAACTCGAGGGGATGGTAATGTACATGGGTATGACTGGGAAAGTAAGCCCGGAAGTCTTATGCGTACATTTCATCCGTGTGATGCACTGGAAGGTCTGGATTATGGGAAGATACTAGAGTATTATACCTTAAATCAGCAAGAAAGCAGATTAAATAAATCGATTGAAATTATAAATTCTAAAACTGATAGCATAAGCTTTGATAGCGTTGAGAAAAATATTATTTATGATAATATACATAATATATCATCTAATATAGCACATGTATTTAATAAATTATATGAAGACTGGAATAAAATAACCAAGAATACTATATATAGTAATCCCAATCAAATTTCAGATTGCGAGGAATATCGTAAAATATATAGTTTTTGTGTCTCCCATCCAGAATGCATCTACTATATTTATGATGAGCTGGCAAAAGGGGATCTTGCAGCAATTATTCTATCAAAAGAAATTTTATTATCTTCGTCTGCCTCCAAGACATTGATGAAGGAGATTCATAAAGAAAATTTGTCTAAAGGTTTGTATGCATCCAATAAATCAAATCTAATTAAATATGCCAAACTGTTTATTAAGACCGGAGGAGCTAATTTGTCACTTGTTAAGGAGAATCATGCTGAACAAACTGATAATTTATCAGATTATATGTCTGGATATTCCGTAATATCAAATAACAACAGTGTGAATATAAGTTTTACCTTGAAGAATGAAGTGAATACGGTTTCTCTCAGAATTGCTGATTTATATGGTAATAACATAAAAACATTGTTAGACAATAAAGTATTAAATAAAGAATCCTTTACGTTTATTGAAAATAGATTACAATCTGGATTTTATGTTATTCACTTGAATATTGATGGCAAAGTCCATACAAGTATAATTAAAATATAGTGATATTCTATAAGCAAGTATTTTAACTTTGCATGCAAATAGTAAACTAATTTATTACAAGACATAAAGCCTTGGATAATATAAGGAAATGCTTTTATCTCCAACCCCATGAAACAACATACAAACACTTTTGGATATTGAAGCATTATCATTATTTTAGCCAAGATTCCAATTGGAAAGGTTATGACAATAAAGGTGGATAGAGGTGGTTATACTCGGTTGGCGGAATATGTCTTGCTGACTGTTGGTTTGCATAATGGTTGTTTCTAATGTTTTATGGGCGTTTGAAAATTGATTTATCTGAATGCGAGTTTAAATTAATTATATGTGAAGTTTTTAATCAGTATAACATATGCTGTGAATTATGAGTGAAAAAACTTTTTTTACTAAGGGGTTCAGGTTTAGGATAATATCGGCTATTGCTATTTCTTGTATAGGATATTTAAATGTCTATTCTCAAAGGAAAGATGAGGGTGCTTTTGAATCAAAAATAATGGACATGAGGGATTTAACGCCTCTTTCATTTCCGGTTATTGACGGGTCTGATTCTACAGAGCCATTGCGGGATATTATTATGTGCAAATTGCTCGGATATTCGTATGCATGGGAAAGAAGTCCTTTTGTGCAGGATGAAATGGGAATAAAGGGAATAAAGGTTGATTACGCTTGTTCGGAGGAAGAAAGAAGGGTATTGCAGACTAAAAAATTACTTTACTCCAACACACATCAATCCTTTATAAATCTTATAGATGGGAATGTTGAACTGATTGTCACGGCTCGCGATATTTCCCGGGATGAGAAAAAATATGCGGATGAAAGAGAAGTTTCATTACATGGTAAACCCATTGCTTTGGACGCTCTGACGTTTATGGTCCATCCTCAAAATAAAGTAAACAATATAACTCCAGAACAAATTCAATTGATATATACCGGACAATTAAAGAATTGGAAAGAACTTGGCGGCGAGGATATGGAAATACATCCATATATAAGAAATAGGAATTCTGGCAGTCAGGAAAAATTTGAAACCATTGTAATGAATGGTGTCACTCTTCCGGATTACCCAATATTGAATGTTGGGACTACAATGCTGTCACCATACTATCAATTGGATAATGATCCTAAGGGGATTGCGTTTACACCTTTCTATTATTATAGAGTCATTGTAGATACGAACAGTACGAAGGCTCTTGCCGTGAATGGGGTTGAAATGAACAAAACTTCAATCAAGGACGGTTCCTATCCTTACGGAACTCAGATATATGTCAATGTCCGTTCAGATATATCACGTGAAACTACGGCATATCGTCTGTTTGAATTTCTCACAACAAGGGAAGGTCAGGACATTGTGGAGGAAAGCGGATATGTACCTATGCCAAAAGAATCAGGTGTCGTTCCGAAATCTGACGATGTTTCGCTATACGTTAAAAATAAGGTGTTATATATATCGGATAAAAGCAAAATTAAAAAAATACAAATAACCGATTTGCAAGGTAGGGTTATATCGTGCTTAAATGTTGAGGAGAATAAAATTGATTTAAGCACTTTAGCTCATGGCGTATACCTTGTCGGTGTGGAACTGATTGAAAACAAGATGTTAACAAAAAAAGTATTTATTTGAGTCCTTGAAAAACTTAGAGTTGATGCGAGTTGGTCTTAGGCATTACAAGCTCTTATAAACACCACGTCTTATTATCGTATCAAGGAAGGGAGTAGACGACGGATTTGATGTCGGCGGCAACGGCTGTCTGGGATTTTCCGGCGAAAATGAGGGATTGCCAGGGGATGGGTTTGCCGAAGATTACACGGAACTCCTTTCCGCGGGCTTTGCAGAGTTCCGAGGGGAGGAGCGCCTGCTCGATGTTGATTTTCAATCCTAATTTTTTGCGGCGACGTGCCGTCTTATAGAACTTTGGAGAGTTTTCCCCTATGAAATGCACCGGAATGATGTCGCGTTTGTATTCAATGGCTTTGGCGATGAATGATTTGTTCCATTTGAGGTCGCGGATTTCGCCGTCATCGCCCAGACGGGAGCAAAGGCCGGCGGGGAAGATGAGTATCTGGCGGTCGGAGGCGTATGCTTCGTTGATAGCAAGTGCTGCCTCGCGTCCCTGAGAGCCATATTTGTTGATCGGCAGAAAGACGGGACGCAGCGGCTCCACGTTCATGAGCATGTCGTTCACGAGAAAACGAATCCCTTTGTCGCCATATTTTCTGCCGAGAATGGCGATAAGCCCGATGCCGTCAAGTCCTCCGAGGGGATGATTCGAGGCGAAAATGAACCGCCCCTCAGACGGAATGTTTTCCAACCCTTCTACTCGCAGCGTGACATTGAAATGCTTATAGATGGCTTCGGCAAAATCCGTACCCTCCTTGGGATACGTCACCTCCAAAGCCTCATTGAGTTCGTCCTGATGTATGAGCCGTTCGAGTCCCTTGAGCATAAAGCCGGGGATTAGTTTCCCTTTCAAGCCGCCGATGCGGGAACGCAGGATGCCGGTTAGATCGATTTTCAATAATTCCATTGTTTTAGACAAGCTTTAAACAGCTCCTTATTCCGGATTCACGGTGGATTCCTCATCCCAGAATTCTTCGTTCCAGTCTTCGTCTGTCATATTGGAGAAATCATCCTCTTCAGGCTCTTCCTGTTCGAAAATGAAATCATCCTCCTCCTGCACGCGATGACGGGTGTCGAGTTTGCGGTGGGTGATAGTGAAGTTATTCTTGTTTTCTTCTGAATTGATCTCACGCCAGAGAAGATCCTTTAGCTCGGTGAGTCCTTGTCCGGTCACTGCGGAGATAAATACCGCCGGCACCCCTTCCGGGAGCTCTTTGGCGAGTTCCTCGCGCAATTCATCATCAAGCATGTCTGATTTGGATATCGCCAGTACGCGACTCTTGTCGGCAAGCTCCGGATTGAATTCCTTGAGCTCGTTGAGCAGGATTTCGTAGTCCTTGCGGATATCGTCGGAATCGGCAGGCACCATAAACAGCAACACTGCATTTCTTTCGATATGTCGCAGGAAACGGAGCCCGAGTCCTTTACCTTCGCTGGCACCCTCGATGATTCCCGGAATGTCAGCCATCACAAACGATTTGTCGCCGCGATAGTCCACGATTCCGAGGCTCGGTTCCATGGTGGTGAAGGGGTAATCGGCGATTTTCGGTTTGGCAGCCGATATTGCCGAGAGCAATGTTGATTTTCCGGCATTCGGAAAACCGACAAGTCCGACATCTCCGAGGAGTTTTAGCTCCAATACCACAGCCTTTTCGATAGCCGGCTGTCCGGGTTGTGCATATCTTGGAGCGCGGTTGGTGGCGGTGGCGAAATGCCAGTTGCCGAGACCACCTTTCCCGCCTCGGAGAAGCTTGATCTCTTCGCCGTCTTCAGTGACTTCGCAGAGGAAATCACCACTGTCGGCATCAAAGACCGTGGTGCCGATGGGCACTTCAATTATCTGGTCTTCACCATCCTTGCCAGTGGAGCGGTTTTCACCGCCGCTTTGACCGTTTGTGGCGAAGACATGACGCCGATAGCGCAGCGGCAGAAGTGTCCACATATGTCGGTTGCCCTTAAGGATGATGTGACCACCGCGACCGCCGTCGCCTCCGTCAGGACCACCTTTCGGTATATATTTCGCTCTATGGAAATGGCGAGAGCCTGCGCCTCCCTTGCCGCTGCGGCAAAGTATTTTTACGTAATCTATGAAGTTTGAATCAGCCATTGTCTTTAGGGTTTAAAAACACGTGGAGGGAATCGTGTTTAGGAAATACAAAACCGGATACACGGGGGAATCGTGTTTAAAGAACACGACACCGAACGACCGGCAACGCCGGTCAGGAGAGGAGCTTGTTGGCGGCGCGGTAGTCATCGGGAGAACCGATGTCGATCCAACGACCCTCGATGGGGAAGTATTCCACGCGGAAGCCATCGGTGATCAACGACTGGATGAAATCCGGCGCGTCAAGGTATTCCCCTTTGGGAATGCGGTCGAGCAGCTCCCTTCGCATCATATAAACGCCCCCGTTGGCAAAATAGTTGTATGTCGGTTTCTCTTCCAAACCTGTCACTCTCGTGCCTTCGGTGCGCATTATGGCAAATGGCACGGATATGGAATATGGCACAGCTCCCATGGTCAGATCCGCTCCCGATTCCGTGTGGTGATGCCACATCTTGTCGAAATCTATCGACGTGAGCAGGTCGGAGTTCATTACCAGCACATTGTCGTGATGCAGACCCTCTAAGAGCGACAGACTGCCGAGAGTGCCGAGACGTTTGGGTTCGAGCACACACTTCACTTCTGCATGTGGTTGCTGCAGCTCGGCATTGCGCCGTTGGAAATGCTCTTCAATCTTCTCATGCAGATAGTTTACTGTAACGAAGATATTACTGATGCCATAATCTTCCAGAGTCTCGACATTGCGGTCGATAATCGGTTTGCCCCCAACCTCAAGCAGCGGTTTGGGAGTCTTGAATGTAAGCGGACGAAGCCTTTCGCCTCTGCCTCCAGCCATCATTACCACATCAATAGGAAGAAGCGCCTTGATGCGGTCGAGATTGAGGATGTCTGTTATCACCCCGTTTTGGGTGACGGGAATAAGGTGCAGATGTCGCCTTTTCCCTTCAGCAACTTTCTTTGCCGGGTTTTCATCACCCTCGACGGCAGTGAAGCGGGTGTTCATAGCTTCCGACACGGGTGCCGCAAGTGCCACACCGCGAAGCAGCGCACGGCGGATGTCGCCGCCGCTGACAGTGCCTTGAAGACGGTTCTCTTCGTCTACGGCAAAAAGCAGCATTATGCGTCCCGACAGAGTGTCGAGCACGTCGAGGGCGCTTTTCACGGTAGCTGAGACCGGTATTATATGCGATCTGATCAATTCCTGAGTCATATCTGTGTAATTTCTTCGTATTGGGAAAGGGAACGCCGCAACTCCTCTGTGATCATCACCTGAAGCTCTTTAGGGGCAAGTACTGTCACTCCCGTGCCATAGCTGAGAAGTTCGTGCACCAATTCGTAGTTGAGCTTGAGGCGATATGTGAATATGGAATATTGGTCGTGGAGCTCCTCCTGCTGTGAATGATGCAGGGGGAGAGCCCGGAAATATTTTGCCTGTTGGGGAGTTGTGCGTATTTTCACAATCCTTACCGGGGCTTTGGTGAGTGTGATTCCGACGATATTGTCGAAAAATTGAGCCGGATCGATATCTTCCGGCATTGTGAAATTGCTGCTCACGAGTTTCATCTCCTTCACGCGGTCGAGGGCGTATGTGCGTATGTCGGCTGTCTTTTCACGCAGACCAACCATGTACCACCGCTGTTTGTATCGCTTCACGAAATATGGATGAAACATGATGTCAGTCTCCGCGCGGGAGCGATTGAACCCTGCATAGGTGAACCGTATTTTCTCCGACGCTCCGATGGCTTCAAGCACAATCGGGAGGAACTCCCTTGCGGAGGGTACATCCTCGACCAGCACGCGATCCGAGGCGGCATGACTCTCCTTCATGGCGTTGTTTACGGCATACGAATCGAGAAGCCAGTTTGTCAGGAGTCGGTTGCGGTCGTCATCGCCGTGATCTATGTAATATTCGCCATTACGGTTACATAATATATCGATATGGAAATTCTCCTCTATCGCGCGGCGATAGTGGAAGAAAGTGCGCGGCGGGATAGGGTTGCCGTCGCTGAGATGCGAGCGCAACCAGAGGCGGTCGATATCCTCACGCGTAAGCTTACCGTAGCGGTTGAGGGTATCAACAATCCATATATATCGGCTGATTAGATCGCGAGACAAGGTTTTATTATTGATGGTTAATGGTTAATGGTTAATGAGGAATTAGAAATTAGGAATTAGGAATTAATTCCTTTCACTCTAAAATATTAAAGTCTCATTCTCAATTCCTAATTCCTCATTCCTAACTCCTAATTTATTACAAAGTTAATAAAAAATGGTGGAAAAAGAAAAAGGTCGACTCACGTCGACCGAATTTCTTCAATTAAAACAACAATAACAACTTTTTCAGAACGCTTATAGCAGTGTAAAATTCTTTTCTTTTTACGATATTAAAACATCGCTACTTTTAAAAAGGTTCAATCGATTGAAAAAAATTTTCTCTATGGGTCGGGAGCCGCGGGCGATGCTCGCTGAACGGAACCCTTTTGCTATAAATTTGAGAAAATCAAATTTTAGGAATTAATTTAATTGCTATCGAAGATCGCAGTAGATGTCGAGGGCGGTGAAGAGATCCTCTTTGCTGACGGATATGTCGTGGCGGGGCGTGCCGATGGCGCTGAGAAGGACAAATTTCCAATCTGTGCTTGCAGAATTCTTCTTATCGTGGCTGATGATTTCCGCCAGCGCATCGTAATCCTTGCAAGTGAATGGGATGGGTGGGAAATAGCGTTGAAGTATGCGGTCTTTGTACAGGTAGATTTGGTCAGACGGAAGGTTAAGAAGCATATGGCTGAGGATGAGAGCGACTAAGATGCCGTTGGCAACGGCGCAGCCGTGGGTGACGGGAGTGCTCCGCGTGAGCATCAGTGATTCGAAGGCGTGTCCGGCGGTGTGCCCGAAATTCAGGATTTTGCGCAATCCTGATTCGTGCGGATCTTCTTCCGTGATGCGGGCTTTGAAGCTTACGCATTCCGCCATGGCTTCTTGAAGAAGATGCATGTCGGAAAGAATATTGTCATCAAGGACCTTATGATAGAATTCGCCGGATGAGATCATAGCCGTCTTCACTATCTCGCCAAAGCCTGAAAGTATCTCTTCGCGGGGGAGAGTGGCGAGTGGTTCTGAGGAGATTATTACGCACTCAGCGTTTGCGAACGCTCCGATTTCGTTTTTCAAACCATCGAAGTCGATCCCTGTTTTTCCACCTACCGCTGCATCTACAGCTCCAAGAACGGTGGTAGGTATGTTGACGAAACGTATGCCTCGTTTGAAGGTGGCTGCGGCAAATCCGCCAAGATCTGTCACAACGCCACCACCGAGGTTTATCAGTAAAGAATGTCTTGTCGCTCCTCCTTCCGAAAGACTGCGCCACACATGTGTGAGTGTGTCGAGATTTTTATTATTCTCACCTGCCGGTATTTCGATTATGCATGCCTCTTCTTTATCCGTAAGGACATCCCGGATTTTGGGAAGCACATGTATGGCTACGTTGCTGTCGGTGAGCAGGAAGAGACCGCGATGGGGAATCTCTTCAAGCACGGCGGCAAGTGCGGCGTGGAGGTTATCGGGGCGAAGGAGAAACATCTTTAGAGAAGGAAGAAGTAAGAAGTAATAAGTAAGAAGTGAGAAGGGGTTAGAGGGATTCGAGGTAGTCGGCGAATGCGGGCATCGAGGGGAAGATGATGTCTGCGCCTTCTTGCTCGAAAGCTTCACGCGGTATGGGACCGGTAGTGACAGCCACTGTGAATATCCCGGCGGCTTTGCCGGCACGAACTCCAAGAGGAGCGTTCTCTATCACAATAGCCTCTTCCGCCGGTACGCCGGCTATCGCCAAGCCTTTGAGGTATGGTTCAGGATCCGGTTTGCCGTTGACAACGTCAAGGGCAGTTACCCTGTCGCCGGGTAGAAATATGCCCGGGTAATCGCGGTTTACACCGTCAAGCAGTTTCACCTGCGCCGAACCGGTGACGAGAACACAGCGAAGAGCATGTTTTTTGATTGCGTTCAGCATGCGGTCTGCACCAACCATCGGTTCATTGCGTCCTATCTCGTAGAAATATTTGCTCTTAAGCTCATATAGCTCCTGAGCGCGCTCTTTGGAAACCCCGTGACCATAAGCGCGAGTGTAGAGCATGTTAACGAGATCAGCGCCTCGCATCCCTTCATAGAGATACACATCTTCCGGATTTCCCGGCACGCCTTCCTCTTTGAAAAGACGCCGGAATGCTTCCGCATGAAATTTCATTGAATCGTAGATCACCCCGTCCATATCGATCAGGGCAGCCTTTTTACCTTTTAATATATCGTTCATACCTAACTAACGGAGCGATTCGGGAAAAGTGTATATTTGTTAATTAGGAATTAGGAATTAGAAATGAGGAGTTGAGTTTTAGAGCCGAAGAAATTAATTCCTAATTCCTAACTCCTAATTCCTAATTTATTCCCCGTTTCTACCAACACGCGAGGGAGCGGGGTGTGCGGCGGGGCTGTGGAAGGCGGTTGGTCGTGCCGGAGGGTATCGGGCGCGAAGGGATGTCGAGTTCGTGGTAGATGATGTGAAGTCCGATGGCGCGGGTCATCAGCAGGTCGTCGTGACAACCGGCTATCGCGCCATAGCTTCCGTTCTGTCGCCGTTCGTAACTGAGATATTCGTCAAGGCATGCCTGATCGCGTTCGATATACAATCCTTCGCGGATCACCTTTACCAAGGTGGCGATTATCATCGGTTTCGTTGCAATGTTGGTGTGGAAACCATAGCGCGCCGGCATTCCTCTGATCACTGCTTCTTCACTCCGAGGACGGGCGTAGAGATTGGGATAAGAGTCCCTGAGCCGGTTGAGGATGAAAGATGACTGGTCACCATCCGTGTCGCGGTCGCGATCGTGGGTTTCGAGAGTGTTACTTTCGATAACCAGCAACGCATCGTGATAATATCTCGATGCGTTGGCAGCGCGCTCCGTGAGAAGGTCGAAATCGGTATGTCCACGCCATTGCGCCACAACCTCCGGCAGTTCGCCGAAGGCTAACGGCAGCCTGTCGAAAATTACGATCACACTCCAGTCTGCCTTTGCCGAACGACCTCCCACATCGACCACCGCAACGTATCTGCTTTCCATATTTCTCCCGTTTTCATCGGGGAATTTCCATATTTTCCATCCTCCCGAAGATAGCGGTATATAACCATTGTCATCGATTTCTCCGGCATGAGGCGCACTCTTGCATCCCGCTCGCAAAGCCTCTACCTTGTATTTGTCGAAAACACGAGCTCCCGAATGCACAAACGCCTCTACGTCATCGCTTGGATATTCGGCAGCCATCAGACCATGTTCGGAATATTTCGATCTCTCGGCAATATACCAGTTTATGGCTTCAAGGGTTGCTCCCTGCTCCCAAAGCCACCATAGATACGCTCCCGATTGCGCTCTTTCCGATTGCGCCGCTTCATTCCCTTTCCCCTCATCCAGTTTTACGGCAAACTCCCTCCTCTCTTCTGCTGAGGAAAAAGGGAGGGAATAGAGGTCAATATCGAACCAGGAGATGAATAGCGATTCGAATTGCGATATGCCGCGCTTCGCGGCTTCATATTCGCGGTGAAAGAAGTTTCCCGTGCCGTTGGCTGTCGACTCGTACACAATCATGGTCATGGGATTGTAGAGCACTCCCGAGCAGGCTGAACGGAGAATGTCTTCAGGCGATTTCCCGTCGGTTTTCTTCCAGATGCCCACCTCCGAACAATGCACCAGATTATAATCGCCGCCACGACAGGAATCGGGACGTTCTGCAGTGCCTATCTTTATCTTGCAATTGCGGGCCGGCACACGGAAGATAGCTCCCGAACGCCCAACGCGCTCCATTTTCTTGCCCCTCTTTCTCTCCTCCGGCTCAGTGTCAAGCATCTTGTCGGGATAAGACGCAATCATCCTGTCAAACATATCCTTGATTTCGTCAGAACCGACACCTTGATGCGCGATGATGAGAGAATTGAGGCTTGTTTCATGAATAAGCTGGAGCCACGCCATGTATAATTGCGAACAGGTTGATCCGCCCCATTGTCTCGCCTTCAACAAGATAAGACGTATCGGTTTTCCGGAGAGACGAATCTTCTCCACTCGTTCCACAAATTTGCGTTGCGGACGGTTGAGAATGAAGGGGACATCATCGCCCCCTCCTTTTCTCTTAATGTAGACATATTTTGCCGCCCAATAGGGAAAATCATGCAGACTTCTCAGTCGTCCATAATTGGCAGAAGTGAGACCTAACCCTTTCATTGACATGGGTAGCCAGACTTTCTCGCCGTCCGGTGCGAAGCTTTCAAAACGCTCGCCCACCGAACCCTTCCCCGAAAGTGGATCAAAGATCCGGTTTATGGCACTCAGCCGGCGATGGTTCTCTTCTATTATCTCGTCAATGGTCATGGATGGTTGTGGTTATGCACGCAGACGATATATCATCGCACGTGCAGATTTCGGTGTGAGGTAAAATTCCGGTGCCTGAGAGTTGACGGCTCTGAATGTTGCTTCTGTCAGAGTGATGTCCGGCTCATCTTTAATAATACTCCTTACACGGCGATAAATCTCATAAAACATCTCCCTTTTCTTCGGATTCATCGAAAGAATACGGTCTCCCTTGATCATTTTCGATATTACAATCATTGCCCTCCTTTCGCTCACCCAGAATCTCGATGCCGGTTGCATTGCAGCCCTTGTGAATATTTCCTGTAACGGGATAGTGCCCAATAAATGTAATTGTGACTTGAACGCTTTTAATAACTCTTCATCTCTTTGCGGTGTGAATTCCACCACTGATCCATGTTTCTTCATTTCTTTAAATTGTAAGTTAGTGTTGTTATTCGTATGACTTCGTCATTGTGAAATCTGTTGCAAATATAATAGCAATGTTAATAATATGCAAGTATATTTATTAACTTTGTCAATAGATAAAACATTCCTCCATATTATCCGAAGTAATTTTGCAATGTCATCAAGACAATATCATCATAAACAAAATTTAGCATATGGAAAGATTTATGGAGCTAAAATGCGATGTGCCAATAATTTAAAACACAGAGGCACAGAGGTACAGAGCTTTTAATTAATGCTCAATGTGAAATGTTGAATGTGCAATTGGAAGGCACAGAGGCATCTTGCGATGCTTCCGGAGTCACAGAGCTTGAGACCCATCTGTCATCATGGCATTTCACATTAAACATTACTCATTTAACATTGCCGAATCAGACTCTGTGTCTTCATTAGGTCGTTTACGACCCTCAGTGCCGATAAATGCAAGTATCAAAATTGTGTCTAAAGCTCTGAACCTCTGTGTCTCTGTGTTTCAATAGTCGGTGTGGCTCAAGTTTCAGTATTTGCTTTTAATGAAAGCTACTTCGCGAATCTGAGTTTGAGCTTCACACATGAAAAGAGAATATAAATAATTCAACTTTCGCAAGTTGAAGTTTATAAGTTTAATTGCGCAATGCGCAGTTTATGAGTTTATTTGTTTGATACGAATTAATATAAACTCAGTCATATTCGTATCTGATAAACTTTTAAACTTATAAACTCTTAAACTTTAAGTTGAAGCTTGCTAAACTTAAATAAATAAGTACTCAACCATCTAATAATATAAATATGTTAAAAATTTTGAAGAAACGGGAAGAGAAACCCGAAAGAAAAGAGGAGATTATAGAGACGGATCTCCTTCAAGCTGAGCCGGTCGCTGATGTGGGAGAAACAGTCATAGTAGAGCCTGATTCTTCCGATGAAATCGGAGAAATTGAGGAGACGGAAACTGTTGAAGAACTTCCTCAGGAAGAGGAGAAGCCGGAAGGTGTGACCCCGGGATTCCGAGAGGAAGCGGAATCTTTCGCCAAAGGGAAGGAATTACCTTCGGAAAGGTTGGAGGCAGGAATCGAAATGCTTAAGAAGATTGGAGAGGCATGGCGAAGCGGTGAACTGACGGTCGAATTGCTTGATGTGGCTCTTCGGGGAATTGATTACGATGATGCCGTGGCGAAAGCATTTGCCGACGGCGAACTGAAAGGGCGCAACACCCAGATAGAGGAAAAATATATGCGTCCCGAAGATTCCGACGGATTGCCTCATCCCTCCGGCAAAGGAAGCGCAAGCCGCTCAGCACGCCGCGTCGCCTCAATCTTCGACCTCGCGCGCGATGCAGGGATAATTGGGAATTAGGAATTAGGAGTTAGGAGTTAGGAGTTAGGAATGAGGTGTGAGAGACGAGATTTTATGATTTTGAGAATATGGAATTAATTCCTCATTCCTCATTCCTAATTCCTAATTAAACATTAACCATTAAACATTATTTATACGAAATGAATGCAGAAAATTTGAAGTCATCTGCCGGAACGGCAAATCTTTCAACTCAGGTGCCGGGTGCTCCGACAACAGTCACCGCAACTGCGGAAGCTACAGGCGGTATAGCCGCCGGGTCATTCGTGGAAAGCGACATAGACAACGAGCTTTTCCTCTTTAACAGCGATGACACACCATTGATGAACCTGATGCTCCGCGCAAAGCGCGTGAAGGTGAACAGTCCGGAAGTGGAGCATTATATGATTGATGAAGCGCGCAGTCTGATCACGGTGGCAGAGGATGTCGATGAGCAGAACAAGATGCAGGTGACGCTGCCCCTTCTTGCGCAAGACCAGAATCTGCCTCGCCCTTATTCCACGCTGCTCGTAAAGGGGGTTGACGGCTACACTCCCGACGGCGATGCCCGCACTCCCGGCAAAGAGCTTATGCTCTTCGTGGTGGCTGTAGACCCAACGACCAACAATCCTGTGGTCCGCGCCGTAAACGGACGTAAGACCCAACGCGAGGATGAGTACTCGAGTCTGCCGCGTATACCGGCGGGAACAAAGCTCGTGATACTCGCAAATTCCCTCTATGAGACCCAAAAGGAGGTGGATCCCGATCTGATAGTTCCCCAGCCTTCGAAGATCTATCTTCAGAAGCGCGGCATGAACCAGGTGGTGTCCGATTATTTCGAATCTCAGCGCAAGCGCATCCCCTTCTCCAAGGCGATTATTGCGGAGCAGGCTATTGCCAATTTCAAGGTGCGAGGCAACCGCACGCTCTGGGCAGGACGTGCCGGAAAATTCAAAATGAATGTGCCGCGGATGGGGCTTCAGTATGTATATTGCACCGAAGGACTTCGTTGGCAGTTCAAGCGCGAACTAATGCATAAGGGGAAATGGATAGTGGAGGATGTGATCGCACTCGCCAAGATGTTTTTCACCGGTGAAGACGTGCCCAAAACCGCATTGCTCCTTGCAGGAAAGAATCTTCTGGAGCAGATTCAGTGTATCGATTTCTCGAAACACCCCGAGATACAGATCTCAACGAAGGTCAATTCGGTGGGGTGGACCGTCACCAATTTCCACACGGTTTTCGGTGACATCGAGATCAAGCGTGAGCCGACGCTCGACCGTCTCGGGTGGAGCAATTCCGGCGCATTGATCGGAGAAAATCGCCTTGTTCATTATGTCTATTCCGCCGAACACAGCTTCAGCGACCGGGTCGACGGAGAAGAGGCGACGCGCAACGGCATTCTTATCTGGGATGCTCTTGCGTTGAAGGGAAGCTGTCATATCTGGATTGATGGCGACGGCGACAAACCGACGGAGGGATCTTTCGCCTTCAGAATGTGGAATAGTGAGACCGCACCCGATGATGCGCTTCCGGGAGATGTGTTCTATCTTACTGCCGATTGTCCCGGAATGTCGTCCTCGGCACGCATCGGGCAGATCTGGCAGGCGGTGAAGACAATGGGCGATGATGGCTCGGAGAAAACCGGATGGCAACCCTATGCGGGGGAAATTGAGGTGGGATAGGCTTTAGGCATTAGGCGTTAGGCATTAGGCATTAGGCGTTAGACTCTTTGCAACAAATTTCTAAAGCCTAAAGCCTAAAACCTAAAGCCTAAAAAATAACTATTATGACAAAGACATATGGTGTAAACGGGATGATAGAGTGGAACGCTCTTATCCCCGCAGGACGAAGCACCGTAAGGGTGCATTTCACCGGAGGAACCGTGACAGGTTACGGCGTTTCGCCGGCAACCTTCACCACTGATAATCCGGCTGTGATTCATCTCATAGAGCAGAGTCACTGGTTTAAACATAGAAAAATTCTTTTACTTAAGAAGAGTCCCTGACAATGGAAATCAAGATAACGGAAATGGTGTCGAAAGTGGTGAAATTACTCGATGAAAACGAGGAAATCATCATTTACAAGACCGAATTCGGTTATCCGGGCTGTCGCCTGACAGACCTTATCGCTGACCTTCTCCCTGACATTGCCGAGAGCACTGTCAGGGAGGCGGACGGCAAGGATATCGACGAATGGCTTGAGGCAGATGCCGATTTTGAATGGATTTCACCCGGAATGGGGGAGATGGTGCTTCCTGAAGATTTCTTGCGGTTGACGGTTTTTCGGATGAGTGACTGGAAACGTTCGGTGACAACGGCGGTTTCTTCCGATTCACCGGTGTATTCCTTGCGCAGGGATTCCGGCTCTTCACGTAAAAATATACGTAAGGCGCCGATGGTGGCATTAAAGGAGGGCAGACGGCGAATAAAACTCGAATTCATCGGAAGTTTTGACCCCGGAGCATACGTGGAGAGGGCAGGATATGTGCCGCTGCCGCAACGCGACGATTCCGACACTCTGTGGATTCCCCGCAGTCTCATCCACCGCGTTGCCGGCAACACAGCTGCGCGCATCCGAGCTATAATTGATTAACTATAAAGAGTAGGTAAAGAGCTTGCGTAAAAGACCGCAAGCTCTTTTTATTTGCTTAAGTTAAAAAGTATTGTTAAATTTGCAGCATGACTCATACCGGTTTTTTTGAAAGATATTTTATAACCCCGTTTTTTAGACGATACTCCGATTTCAAAGGTGGTGAAAACAGCCGCGAAGCCTGGATCTCTGTCGGTGCGTGGCTTATTGTCACTGCGGGGGTTGTGGGCGTGCTGCTCGGATTTGTCGGGTTGCTCGGACCGGAGGTGGGTTTTGTGGCTTTGGGAATCGTTGGCGCGATATGGATTCTCGGATCTTTGTGCCCCCTTGCCGCGCTCGCAGCGCGCGCCTCAAAAGGAACCGGTGAAGAGGACGAGCTGAAGAAGATTCCTTTTCTCGGAATCGACAAATTGTTGAGCGCAATATGTATATTATTCCTGATATTCGGACTTTTGATGATGATAACCACGCTCAACAGCGGTGAGATCAATATGAATCCCCGCAATGGTGGGAGCGATGACCGGGAGAATCCCATCCTGATGCAAGACAGCATCTGGGAAGAACCGATCTTTACCTATCAGGATGAGACTCCGAAAGAACCGGAGATAGATACTCTCTCGGACTTGTCGGATCTTGACACGGTATCACTTGATGAAAGTTTTGATCCACAGATCTCGACTGAAGTTCCCGTGGAGATTGATACGTTGACTCTTGAGTAAAATCCGGCATGCTTGAGATGCGTGCCATATTTCTAACATCTATGCTACAAAAATTCATTGCAATTGCATTCGCGGCTGCAACGCTAACCGCATCTGCCGCCGAAGACTGGGAAAATCCCGGGAAATTCGCGGAAGGTAGATTGCCGCATCGCGCCACTGCCTATCCTTATCCCTCTGCTTCAGAGGCATTGAGGGGTGATGTCAAGGCATCGCCATGGTATGAAAGCCTTAACGGCAAATGGAAATTCCACTATTCTTCAAAACCGGCAGACCGTCCCAAAGATTTCTATCTCACAAATTACGACACCTCGACATGGGATGAAATCAATGTGCCGGGCAACTGGGAGATGCAAGGTTACGGAACGCCTATTTATGTGAATACCGGTTTTGGCTTTCTAAATCGTAACCCGCCTTTCACATCGCACGACGACAATCCCGTTGGCAGCTATAAACGCTCTTTCGAGATCCCTTCCTCATGGCAGGGACGTAAGATATTCCTTCATTTCGGAGGCTCCACTTCCGGAATGTATGTGTGGATAAACGGAAAGAGGATCGGCTACGTGCAGAGCACCAAGAATCCCGCTGAATTTGACATCACTCCCTATGTGCACGCAGGTAAGAATGAGGTGGCATGTGAGGTGTATCGCTGGACCGACGGTTCCTATCTCGAAGATCAGGATTTCTGGCGTCTCTCCGGTCTGGAACGAGACGTGTATCTCTATTCCACCGCTAATCAGCGTATAGAAGACTTCTTCGCTCGCGCCACTCTTGATACGAAATATAAGGATGGTGTACTTGATCTGGATGTTGACCTCAAGAACTACGCATCGGGCGCAACTCCCGTGAAAGTAAGCGCGGAACTTTTTGACAAAGGCGGCAAGAAGGTATGGTCTGCTACAAAAAAATGCGACATGGCAGCCGACAACACCACGGAGACGACATTCAACGCCAGTGTTAAGAATGTTGCCAAATGGAGCGCGGAGATTCCTAATCTCTACACTTTGGTGATTTCTTTAGCAGACGCTGACGGCAAGGCTATCGAATCGACATCCGCGAAAATCGGATTCCGCACCGTGGAGATCAAGAATGCGCAGCTTCTGGTGAACGGTAAACCGATAGAGGTTCACGGGGTGAACCTCCACGAGCATCATCCCGTAAACGGTCACACTGTTGACCGCGAGACCATGATGAAAGACATCTGCATGATGAAGCGCAATAACATCAATGCCATCCGCACATGTCATTATCCGCAGTCGCCGATGATGTATGATCTTTGCGATGAATACGGACTTTATGTGGTGGACGAAGCGAATATCGAGATCCACGGAATGGGTGTTGTGCACAATTATCCCGACACTACCAACCATCCGGCGTATCATCCCGCATGGCGCGACTGCATGCTCGACCGCGAGATGGCGCTCGTGGAGCGCGACAAGAATCACCCCTCGGTGATTACATGGAGTCTCGGCAACGAAGCCGGTAACGGCGAGAATTTCAAAGCCGCCTACCGCTGGATCAAGGAGCGCGACAAGACGCGTCCCGTGCAGTTCGAGCAGGCTGACGAGACATGGAACACTGATATCGTCTGCCCGATGTATCCCTCAATCGGATATATGAAGGATTATGCAGCTCGCAAAGATGTGACGCGCCCCTATATCATGTGTGAGTATGCTCATGCCATGGGTAACTCCTCAGGCAACTTCCAGGAATATTTCGACATCATCCGCAGCAGTCCGCATATGCAGGGCGGCTTCATCTGGGACTGGGTAGATCAGGGATTCCTGCGTCAGGATGAGGATGGTCGCAGTTATTGGAGTTATGGCGGCGACTATGGAGCACGCAGTTATAAGAACGACGGCAACTTCTGTATAAACGGAATGGTAAACCCCGACCGCACGGCTCATCCCGGACTCAATGAGGTGAAGAAGGTATATCAGGATATCCGTTTTGCTCCCGATGCTGCGAAAGGCACGATCACGATAGAAAACAACTTCATCCACAAGGATCTCACCGGATATGACTTCAACTGGCAGTTGTTGCGCAACGGAGAGGTGGTGAAACGCGGCGCGTTTGCGAAGGTGAACGCAGCTCCCGGCAAGAGCGTGACAGTGAAGATGCCGCTCGAAGGCGTTGACCTCAATGACGGAGCCGAATATCATCTGAACGTATTCGCAAACGTGAAGACCGGCGACGAGATCATTCCTGCCGGTCATGAGCAGGCTCGTGAGGAAGTTGAGCTGACACCGCATAAGAAATATGCCCCCCAGATTGCCTCGGCTTCCGCGCCTGTAGTGACTGAGACAGCCAAAGGCTGGACTGTCAAGGCTGGTAATGTGGAGATAGCTTTCAACAAGGAGGGATGGATTCGCTCATATGTTGCCGACGGTCGTCAGCTCTTCAGCGGTATCAAACCCTCTTTCTGGCGCGCACCAACCGACAACGACTGGGGTAACAACGCCCACAAGCGTCTCAACGCATGGCGTTGCGCTTTCGATAACTCACACGTGACTTCCGCCAATCTCTCGAAAGAGGGGAATACAGTTGTGGTCACCTCAGTGCGCAATATGCAGGATGTGAACTGCTCGCTTAAGAGCGTTTACACGGTCTATGCTGACGGCACACTTGGAGTAACCGAAACTCTTATGCCTCATGCCGATGCTGTGGTTCCCGAGATGATGCGTTTCGGCACGTCTATCGCAATGCCAAAGAAGTATGATAATTTCCGCTGGTATGGTCGCGGACCATGGGAGAATTATTCCGACCGCAAACATTCCTCATTCGTAGGTCTCTATGAAGGTAAGGTTGCCGATCAGTATTATCCCTATATCCGTCCGCAGGAATCGGGCAACAAGACCGATGTTCGTTGGGCAGAGCTTACCGACAAGGAAGGCTTCGGTCTGAAGGTAACAGGAGAGGACCTGCTTAACGTCAGCGCACTGGATGTTACTCCGGAAGCTCTCGATCCCGGCACCGACAAGCACAACATGCACCAGAACGATGTATGGCGCGATGTGTGGAACGTCTATCTCAACGTAGACTTCGCTCAGCGTGGACTCGGCGGCGACAACAGCTGGGGTGCGGCTCCCCACCGTCCCTACATCCTCAACCCCTCCAACCACAGCTACACCTACTTCCTGACTCCCGTCATGAAGTAAGGCACTTCAGAGGTGGTTTTGAAAATAATATAAATAATCGAATAACAATATGCCGGATAAGTCCTAAAGAGGCACTTATCCGGCATTGTCATTTCAAATTATTTCCCGAATATATCGTTAAGAAGTGCAGCGAGGCGGTATCCGGCTCGCCGTATCTGGTCTTCGGCGAGAGGAGTGAATTCATTGAGATATTTCACGCGCTTGAGTTCCGCTCCCATTTTGTAAGCGTGAGCAGGATATGATAACCGCGCCGATTCCTCTGCCCATTCGTAAGGATCTCCTTTTACGGTTTCTGCTATCTCTTCATCATTCCAAGTGTCGAGCAGGAGAGCTGTGTCACTGTATCCGAACGGATTCCGGCGTGTCAGAATCTCCTCATCCCAGAGCGTGTGATATTTGACTTTGCGGTTGTCGAATTTTACATTGTATTTACCGATAGACATGTCTTCCGGATTATATTGTATATGTTCCGGACAGTGCATATCTCCAATAAGATGCACAATCATTATCACCTTCCATTTCACGATGGAATCGCTGAGGCATTTTCGGTCGTGCAGTTCATCGGCGAACTGCTTGATGAAATGGACGCAATTCTTCACATAGCGACCATTGTCGTTGAATCCTTTGAATGGCTTGAAATTCTTGTCGACTTCGAAAGTGTGCGGATACACGTTCACCCTCTTTCCTATCTCGCCGGTAGGGTCGAAGCCGAAATCATATAGCCATTCCGAGCGGTAATAGTCCGGATATGTTGCGTAGAACACAATTGATTGCTGTCCGAAATATCTGGTAAGCTCTTGTTTTGCCTTAGGGGTCAGATTGTTTTCTGCAATCTTTGCCACCGTTGTATGCCCGAGGATTCCCCATGCCGATGCGAAGTTGACAGATAGTAGGATGCATGCTGTGATGATGAAAATACGCTTCATTTTTTATTCTGTATTTTTTTCAGTTCCTTTTTCCACTGGTCATATTTATCGCAGATCTCGCCATCAAGAAGTTTCTTCCATTCCTCCGGATGATATTTCTGCACGAAATAGCGTGGCCGGTTCTCATCTTTGCGGTTGTCATCAAGTTTGCGTGTCAGACGGTCTTCTATCCCGGCGTCATAGTTGTTGCGGTTCCAGTCGTCCATGTATTCCCTCATTCGGTTGAGCACTCCGAGCATCTCGGGGCAGCTTGCGAGATTGTTGATGCAATATGGATCCGAAGTGTAGTCGTAAAGTTCTTCAACGGGTTTCGAATCGGCGAGGAAAAGGAGCTGTGTTTCGTTGAGCTTGTTCTCTTCTTTTAATCTGCGCATGATGTGAAGCGCCGGTCGATAGAGGTCCATGTATATGTGATGCTGGTCGTAAGGATCCTGGGGGAAGTAGTTGCGGATGTAGACATACCTGTCGTCGTTAACACCTCGGATGCATTCCATCACTTCATCCCATGTGTCGCGGGCAGTGTATAGATATTCGTGTCCGTCATTGCTGGTCGGATCGAATACGGCGAGCGGCTTTCCCTGGTAGTACGAGGGTTGTTCCACCCTTGCCAGCCTGAGCACAGAGGCGGTGATATCGAGTTCGCTTACAAGATCGTCAACCACTGCATGTTCTATGCCTTTACCCCATATAATCATGGGTACACGCGTGCCTTCGTCATAAAGAAACCCCTTGGCTCTAATGTCTGCGCGTCCGTTGTCGGCAATGAATATTACGATTGTGTTGTCTTTCTGGTTGTTGTCTTCAAGTTTCTTCATAAGCATCCCGACTTCGGAATCCATGTATTCCACCTGATCGAGATAGCAGGCATATTCCTCACGGATTTTAGGATGATCTGCCATATAAGGAGGAAGTTTAACATCTGCCGGATTCACGGGGTGTTTTGATTTCTCACGAATTGACTTCCACCAGTCGCCACGGTGTGTGACATAGAGTGTCACCTGTTTGAAGAAGGGTTTATCAGAAGTTTCTGTATCATAAAGCTTATCGAAGAGTCCAAACTTTGTTTTACCGTCATATTCTCCTGTAGGTTCATATTTGAAATTGCAGTCGATTTTTCGACTTGATTCATGGTCGCTCGTAGTGTTGTTTGGATTTTCGAAACAGTCTCGGTCTCCAAGTACGCATGTGTATCCGGCATTGCGAAGATAATGGGTGAATGGCTTTATGGAGTCTGGAAGGGCTTTATCACGATTGCTGCGGTGATTGTGAGAGGCGGTGATGGTATGGTGTAGTCCAGTGAGCATGGCTGATCGCGTCGGTGAACTTAGCGGTGCACAGCAGCGGGCATTAGTATACATCACTCCTTCTGCGGCAAGTTTATCGATATTCGGAGTTTTGACTGCAGGACATCCATAGCATCCGAGGTCGAGAGTCATATCTTCGGCTATGATCCACAGAATATTCGGACGGTTGCTTTCGACTGTCTCTACTGTTTTCGGTTGTGCCGCCAGTCCTGTGGCTGAATGACCAAAGATGAGTGAGAGGGGAATTAACAATTTATTGTTCATGTATTTTAAGTATAATTGGGTTGTTATATCCGATTTTGCTGAGAAGGGAGACCCGGCTACATCCGGATCTCCACAAGTCAGCAGATTATAATGACCTTCCCGGGCTAAAAAGATTGACGGAGAATTAATACCCGTCGTTCTGTTTCATTGCGGGTGCAGTCATTATGTCATAAACAGGGATTGGGAAAAGATACTGTCGTTTAGGGAATGAGCGTGCAATATGCTGTCGAATGGTGCCCGTAGCAAGTAGCGGCTTGACATCGACAAGTGCGTTTTCGTCGACAATGGGTAGAGCCTTGTTGGTGAAGAAGAAATCGCCCGAGGCAACCTGCTTGGAGAGGTCGCTGTCCTTGACTACCCCCTGAAGGCATTGATACATCGGTCGGTTCATGCATGTCTCTGCAAGACGCCAGCGTATGATGTCGAAATATCTTTTGTTTTCGAATGCAAACTCCATGCGGCGTTCGAAACGTATCTGGCTGCGTAGTTCTGCCTGATCTTTAGTCTCTACTTTCGGAGCTGTGATTCCTGTGCCGTTATACGCACGGGAACGAACATCGTTGATTGCTTTCAGCACCGAATCATCGATCTCTCCGAGTTCTACCTTCGCCTCGGCATATGTCAGCAACACATCTGCGAAACGCAGCACAGGCACTTGGTTTTCGGCGTATTTGTCATCAATCCATGTTTCATCAACACCTTTTTTGAGATGAAGAGCGCTTGTCGGGGCACCGTTGTCGACAAGGGGCGATGATGAATTCTTCACTTTCTTGCCAGTCGCCACATTAAGCACCTTCTCTTTTCCCGGATTATACTCGAATCCGAGGAAAACCTCCCCGAACGGCACTATCGTCTCCGCACAGCGAGGATCTCTGTTGCGGAATGGGTTGTGCGGATCGTAAAGAGGTGATTTATCGACAGGCAGGCCGTCAGTGCAGAGGAAGGATAGAAGAAGTTCCCAAGAAGGTCCGCGGTTGCCCGTGTATCCAGACACTATACGCGGCACATAGTTGGTGGTTGGAAAGCGTGAAGAGTTGTCGAGCGATGCGCTCCTTTTCAATGTCAAGATCCATTCCTCCGAATTACTGTCGGGTGAAGTCACGTCGGCAAAACTCTTGTCAAGGGAATAGGCTTTGGATTCAATGCATTTCCATGCTTCGTCGGCAGCGGTTCTCCAGTCTCCCATCCAGAGGGCAACGCGTGCCTTGAATGGAGCTACCGTAGATTTGCAAGCCTTCCCGATATTTGTTTCCGGCAGAAGTTCATACGCCTCGTCATAATCCTGATAGATTTTGCGGAGCACCTCTTCTTTCGGAGTGCGCCCCATCGCTTCCGCCTCAGAGATTGTTATGTCTCCGGTGTAATAGGGGCAGTCTCCCCAGAAGAAAAGGATATAGGAATAAAAGGTGGCACGCAGGAATTTGGCTTCGCCCTCTATCTGGCTGATTTCCGTCGCTTCGGCAGAATCAGCCAGACGTGAGCAGCTTTCAATAATGATGTTTGCATTGTTTATCGCTCCATAAGTGGTTTTCCAGTAATTAACTATCAACGCGAGGTCGGAGGCAAGGTTCCCTGTAGGTCCCGGATCGGCTATGGCTCCGTTCTGAAACCAGTCGTCGGTCCATGTATCGAGATTGAACGGGTTTTTCGATTCGAGAATCCACTGCTTGTAGCTGTAAAGAGCATCGGTGCTCATGCGTATTTCCTTTGCATTCTTGTACCATGTCTCTTTTGTGGGCTGCGACAATGGCTCAATGTCAATCTGCGCGCAGGAAACCAGCCCAAGAGCGCAGCCGGCTATTGCACCATATATTGTTTTTTTCATCATTTTTTTCTTGATATTGATAAACATATTAGAAACTTATTTTCACGCCGAAATTGAATGATTTAGCGATATATGACGAGCCGTCGTTTTTAGTCTCGGGATCCCAACCGTCGGGATAATGGTTGAAGCAGAAAAGATCTGATCCCGAGGCGAAAATCCGTAGGCTTGACAAATGGAGTTTTCTGAGGATGTTTTTCTGGAAATTATAGGCAAGCGTTATGCTCTTGCACCGCAGGTAGGCACCGTTGAATATCCACTTGTCAGTCATCTCCATGTAGTTGTTCTTGTAGTTTTTTGTGTCGAGACGCGGAAATATTGCCGATGCTCTTTCTTCAGGCGTGCTGAAGATGTCTTGAGTGTCGGCTCCGTTGAAATAATTGTCGTTGAAATAACTCCAGTATTTACCCATGCTTGCCGAAGGATAGTTGTAATATGAGGACGTGTGTGTGGTCATGGCGCGTGTACGTCTCACATTCTGCTTGCCTACACCTTGGAATATGGCACTCAGTTCTATCCCTTTCCACTCCACTCCCAGATTGAATCCGAAAAGAAAATGCGGCAGCGAGCTTCCAAGCACAACCCTGTCGTATTCGGGGGATATGTTGCCATCGCGTTTGCCGTTTGCTCCGGAGATGTCACGGAATTTAAGGTCGCCCGGTTTTGTAAGACCGGGATAAAGTAGCGGTGATGACGCCACCTCTTCCGGGGTCTGGAATATGCCATCGCAGATGTAACCGTAGAACGACTGGAATTCCTCCCCCTCTCGGGTGATGAAGCCGTTTGTGTCGTCAAGCACCACAGTGCCTCCCATATCGCCCATCACGGATTTGTAATCCGATAGGTTGGCGCCAATGAAATATGTCCAGTCTCCGATTCTGTCTCGCCAGTTGAGTTGGAGATCAAAACCCGTTGTGTGCATGTCTCCAACATTCTGGTTGGGGTTATCAACTCCCATGAAGGTAGGAATCTGAACAGCCAAAAGCATGTCTTTGGTTCTTTTCCAATACCAGTCGAACACGACCGATAGGCGAGAGTTGAATAGACTCGCATCAAGTCCGATGTCCCAGCTGTGGGTTGTTTCCCATGAAATGTTGCTAATAGCATACGCTGCCACTATTCCGTTGTTGGCGGAAATCAATCCACCCTTGCTGTCAACGAAAATCGAGTTCCCCATTTCGAGGGTTGAAAAGTAGGGATAGTCTCCGATGCGCTCGTTGCCAAGGGTACCGTATGAAGCACGTATTTTCAGAAAGCTCAGGCTCGCAGGATTCACGTCTTTCATGAATTTTTCTTCGCTTACCACCCATCCTGCTGAGAAAGAGGGAAAATATCCGTTACGGTATTTGGAGCCGAAACGGGAACTGCGGTCCCATCTGAAATTGGCTTGTAAAAGGTAGCGGGAGGCGTACGAATAATTGGCTCTTGCGAATACTGAACGGTAAGAATTCTCTGTTAACATACCTTTGAGCGTCTCATTGTTTTTGTTGGCGTTGTCGAAGAATGGATATGAATCGAGAGCCATTCCCACGGTCTGACCGCTCATAGTCTCGTAGCGCCTGTGGTAGTCTTCATATCCGAGGAGTGCGGTGAGGCTGTGGTCTTCCTTGAATGTTGCGTTATAATTGACTAAAAGTTGTTTTGTCAGCGTGCGCTGATTGTTGCGCTGTTCGTTGAGATCGTTGGAAATCTGACCTGTAACTGTCCCCTGGATGCCGTCCCAAGAATAGTCGTTGACGATTTTTGAGAATTTTTTAGTTCGGTTCCAGTAAAAACCGGGTGCGATCACTCCGGTTATTGTCAAACCTTTGAACGGAGTGATTACGATTGATGCTTTCGCCGTGAGATTATCTTTCCACACGTTGTTGAATCCTCCGTAATGCAATTGCGCCCATGGGTTGATGTGTGCGTGTCCTACAGCGACGCTCCCATCGCTGTTTTGGTATGCTCGATTTGGATCGAGCTCGATGCAGCGTTTAAGTGGGTTTATCACCGGCTTATGGGTAGTGTTGTTGTAATAGTTGGCATCGAGTGTTACGCTTAGCCACTTGTTCATCTTCAGGAAATTTGAAGTGCGCACCATTATGCGCTGGTAATCATAATGATCATACAGACCTTCAGAGTATTCATAGGTGGCTGTGAGTTTGCTACGGATATTCTTTGTGCCTCCTTGAAAGCTCAGGGTGTGTTTGGTAAATGGAGCCGTCTTGCGGATCATGGCGGATCTCCAGTCGGTGATAGGGTAACGGTCGGGATTCTCGGCGTTCTTTTCAAGCCAGGTAGCTATGTTTCCTTTCGGGAACGTTGCATAGATGTTTTTTTCTACCGATGGATCAGGATTGCCGTTCTGATTCCATGCCTCTTCGTTGCGCAGGCGCATATATGTCTGCACGTCTACAACACCGGGGTGGTCAGTATCCATGTCGAAGCCGACGGATCCCTGATATTCCACTTTCATCTTTCCTGCATTTGCTTTTTTTGTCGTCACAAGTACCACGCCAGAAGCGGCACGCGCCCCGTAGATTGAGGCAGAGGCGGCATCTTTCAGCACGGAGATGCTTTCGATGTCGGAAGTGTTAACTGAATTCAGGTCATCCGGCACACCGTCGATTATGACAAGCGGACTTGAGTCGTTGATGGTGGTTACTCCGCGGATGAGGATGGAAGCGTCATCGCCAGGCGCACCGGAGGAACGGGTGACACTGACTCCCGGCATCGATCCCTGAAGAGCCTGAGCTACGGTAGTGTTGCGGTTGATGGTCATCTCTTTCTGAGTGACATTGGCTACGGCACCCGTAAGATCTGCTTTTTTCATTGTGCCATATCCGACGACCACCAGTTCGTCCATAGTATTGGCATCCGGTTTCATCACGATCTTTATGTCTCCGCTTCCTTTCACGGTGACTGCTGTCTTGACGAAACCTACATAGGAAGCTTGAAGCACTGCGCCTTTGTCAACATTGATGGAGAATTTTCCGTCCATGTCGGTTATGGCGGCCCTTTTTGTCCCTTTCACGAAGACCGTGGCTCCGATGAGAGGCTCACCCTGCTCATCTGTTACCAAGCCCTTCACTTCGTCTGCCTGCGCGATGGCGGAACCGCACATGAACGCAAACAACACGAATAAAAAAGATAGTCTTTTCATGTGTTTATTGTTGTTAGTAAGTTATAAATTTAACCGTTCCGGTATGCTCCCGGCGTATCGGAGCGGTTATTTAAAATGCATAATTCATTATTTCCATTAGTCTGCCGGTATTTCTTTCACTGAGGATTCAGCGTTGAATATCTTCATCAAGGTCTTGGGGTAATTTGTGCATATGCCTTTCAACCTGTGCCGGTAGGATCGGTAATACTCGATATCGGTTTCTGAATCGATGTTGAACAAGCTGACTTCCACTCCGGCATTGAAGAATTCGTTAAGAGTGCGGTCTCCGCTGTGGGATGCGTCATTCATGAATTCCACGTTTAGGTTCGCCCAATCGTAGCCTTTGCCGGCATAATATGAACCAGACTTGTTTGCCATCCATCCTATTGGAATGCCGGCGTTGCGTGCTATCGGGAAACAATGGGTCATCACGCCTGCGTTTGCCGTGCATATGAATTCTACCCATTCTTCGGCTTTCATTTCCTTGATTGTTTCCATCGATTTGTCAAATGCCCTTATAGTTTGCTCCGGTATTGAGGTAGGTTTCGAAATCATCTTCAGATCGATCCAAAGTTTTGTGCATCCCTCGGATTCCATAAGATGTCGTATATATATGTCAAGAGTGGGGATTTCCTCTCCGTTGTCGAGAGTTCCCCCTTCTCGGATCTGTTCCAATGTCGCTTCCCAGGGATAAAAGCCGTTGATCTTTGTTGCTCCGTCGGCATGAGCCACTATTACCTTGTTGTCTTTAGTTATGTATACATCGCATTCCGCAGCATATACTCCAAGTCTGATTGCATAATCCAAGGCAGCCAGAGAATTGTCGGGAAGTTTTGCCTCCTTTGCTCCGCATCTGTGCGCCACTATGATGTTGCCACATGGTCGGGGAATAGGGTTGTCTGACCTGTTGCCGAATGCAGCGTTTTCAGAATACAGTGTATTTTTTGAGGTGCACTGCGCCTCATCAGGAATCTGTAGAACGGTGTCTTCACCACAGCCCGTCAACCCCCCGATCAATATAATGAAAAATAGATTATGTAAGAGATTTTTCATGTGTTGTCAGAGAGGCTGTGCGCGGACACAGCCTCCCGTAATTGCAGATATCAATACAAAACAATTATGTGAAATATAGTGTCAAGCCGAAATATATTTAATTGAGGACAACCTTCTCAGCTTTATTCCCTTTTACGCGTATGAAAAGTCCATTTTCCGGATTTGATACTTTCACGCCCTGAAGATTGAAGTATTCTACAGGAGCATTTGTCTCGTTCTCGATTTCTGCCACTGCAGTAGATCCAGTAGAAAAGACTTTTATATTGTTGAGGAAAAAGCGGTGTGGCGAATTGGCTTCCTGTCCTGACGCTCCGAATTGTTCGTCAATGTTGCGAATGATTATTCTTGAATCTTTGTTAAAAGTCACACCTGGAAGGTCAACCTCAACAGGATACCATTTAAGTGGTAGTTTGTCCTCAAGATTAAGCCCTTCTTGTGGAAATTTATGTTCCTCATCGCCGTTTTTCACAATGATTACAATCTTTGCGTCATCATATTTCCCGGGATCTGTCTTGGCTGTATTGGTATTCCTCCAAGGGCACCAGTCATAGGAAATTTTTATTCCGGTCTTGCCTTCGCCAAATTCTTCAATTTTCGGAAGAGTAAGAGACCCCTGGGTATTTTTTGTGCCGAACCTAAGATAGAATTTCTGCCAATTGATGAATCCTTTGATCTCGCCTGCGCTATTTTTTTGAAATTCATATCCAAGATCAACCATTACAGAGGCAGGTGTTATCTTATTGTCTCCAACGGTTGCTTTAGGAGTAATCATTTCTGGTAGATATGCGCTCGGATCGTCATCTCCTACGGCATCAAGCGATTTTGTTGCATTGTCCTTACTGCCAACCCAATCCTTGAATGGCTCAAAAATTTTAGTGAAATTGCTTTCAAAATAAACTGTTTCTTGTGCTACAGCAGAGAATGCGAATGCGGCGAGAGCCACAGATAGTAAAGTTTTTCTCATAACTCTAAATTTATATTATGTTAATAGTTAGTTATTGACTAATTAATAGATGGTATTAGTTAATTAGAAGTGTATTATAGAATAGTTTACAATCAACTATATTCGGATTTGTTGCACTAATAATCTATAATATTGTTGCAAATTTACAATTATTTTTGTCCATAATGAAGCACCCCCCCCATTTAACATTTTTTAACTATTATTTTAACATAAGAACAGTCCAAATATTATTTAAAAATTACTTCCGAGTTGTCTTTTTTAAGTCTTTTAAATAAGAAAGTAAGTGACTGACTTGAACTCTCAAAAGTGTCAACTTTTCTCAGTTCAAGTCAGTTGGGGCGTCTCGTTTGGGATCAAGTAAGAGAAACCAATTTCGCAAGTAGCCGATTCAATTGCTAAGTTTCAAGATTTTGCTTCCAAGTATGACATCCCGTCGAATTGGAGTCATATTATAAATAAGACATTGCATAGAAATTTAGTCAACTTCGGATACGTAGCGCCGCAGATCTTTAAGTTAGATAAATGTCACGAAAATAATAACACAGAGGCGCAGAGGTGCAGAGATTTAGCTGTGAAATCATACTTGGATTTTTAGGCACTGAGGGTCGTAAACGACCTAACCGAGACACAGAGCCCGTGGTTTAAACATAGCATCAGCCCTTGGAGAGGGCATGTAATTATAACCCCACATCGACCGGGAGTTTCCATGTACAACCGTCCGGGATGACAGGTAGGTCGTAAAAAAGATAGCCGTCCAGATAATGGGCGGCTATTTCTGCGATTTGTTCCACCGATCGGGAAGCAACTCCCGGTAGCTTTCAAGAGGG
>CABUVO010000018.1 GCA_902495075.1 uncultured Porphyromonadaceae bacterium | reverse complement strand
GCCCTGTATTACGAGCGTCATGATAACGATAATGATGTTCAAAATGACCTGCAAAGAGTAAATGTTGACCCGCAAAATGACCCGCAAACCGATTTAGAGGGTCAAACTGACCCTCTAAACGAAGAACTTGACCCTCAAAAGACAGCCATCATCAAGGCTATCAAAGAAAACAATGAAATCAGTCGTTCCGAGTTGGCAAATATAGCCGGATGTTCGGAAAGCACCATCAAACGACGGCTTAAAGAGTGGAAAATTGCGTGGCTTGGTCATCCCAAAACCGGGCACTGGGTATTTGTCAAGGATATTCAATAGCGGTTATTAAAAGGAATCTTTAACAATGAAAACAGCCTGAAATCAGACTATTATAGCTGCTTTTGCGTTGTCGATATACGAAGAACATTCATCCCTTGTCCGAGTGTATCTAACATTTGAAAAGGATCGGGATAGCAATTGAAAAGGAACCATCCGATGGGTAAGTATAATTCAGACACTGTTGATAAGATAAACCAACATCAACGCGTCCACAAAATGTTATACATGGAGGAAAAGACATCCATCATTCTTATTTTTTGTGATTTATGCGGTCTCGGAGGATATCAGGCATATTGTCTTTTGCCCACGCTATCATGGAGTTAATATGTGGAAATAGTGAGCGTGAGCGGTCAGTGATGCTATATTCAACCCTGGGAGGAACCTCGGCATAGACAGTACGCGTCACAAAACCATCTTCTTCGAGAGTTCGGAGCGTATTGGTCAACATCTTCTGGGAGATGTCAGGAATCTCCTTGCGCAATGCGTTGAAACGCATCGTGGGGCGTAAATTGAGAGTATAAAGTATTAGGAGGGACCATTTATCACAGAAACGGGCAAGTATATTGCGTATCGGACACTCCGGATGAAATTCTTCGTTCATAATATTATGTCTGGCAGATTACTCTACAAAGGTAACTAATATTCAGAAGGTATGCAATATAATCTTTCGACTGTGGTTAAAAATAGTTAAAGTCTTTTTTGTAGTTTGCTGGTTTTCTATAATTCTAACCTTGATGAAACTATCTTTCATTCTGGTGCCTTCTTGACATCGGAATCTCACATGTGTTATTTTTGTATCAAAAAATCAATACAGATATGAAGAAAACAGCTCTCATCGGCGCAAGCGGCTTTGTCGGCAGCGCAATTCTCAAAGAACTTCTTTCTCGTGGTTATGAAGTAGAAGCATTAGTACGCAATCCTGAAAACGTGAAAATAAATAATCCGAATCTCACAGTAAAGAAGGTGGATGTGGCTGATACGGAAGCTCTCGCCAAGAATCTTAAAGGTTATGATGCCGTCATCAGTGCTTATAATCCCGGTTGGACTAATCCGGATATCTATAATCTTACATTACAGAACTATCCCCGCATCCTTGAGGCTGCAAAGGAAGCCGGTGTGAAACGTCTTCTCATTGTGGGAGGTGCGGGCACACTTTTCTGTGCACCGGGGCTGCGCGTGGTAGACAGTGGTGTTATTCCTGCAGAAATTATGGGAGGTGTGAAGTCGCTCGGCGAATTCTATCTTGACACTCTCAACAATGAAAAAGCAATCGACTGGGTATTCTTTTCACCCGCCGGTTCTTTGGAACCGGGAGATGCAACCGGAACGTACCGTCTTGGCAAAGATAACCTCATCGTTGACAGCGAAGGCAACAGTCGTATCACTGTCGGGGATTATGCAAAGGCGATGGTGGATGAATTGGAAACACCTGTCCACCATCAGGAACGCTTTACGATCGGATATTAAACAGATATGAGCGTATAATCCATACACTCATATGGAAATTGCCAGTTTCATTGTTGACAAGTTTAATAAAATTACAACCAAGCAATAAACTGTAATATAACTTCATATAAATGGCAGGGAAACCTGCCATTTTTGTTTTCGGTGGGGTTCCAGCAAAACATGAAGGCAATCAGTTAACTACTTTTATATTGTCTACGCACCTGTCTTTCTGCCGAATTGCGCAAAAATGATAATTATGTAGTAATATAGATAATGTTATACACAGAAATCTTGTTAACTTTGCAAAAAATCATTCTGAACAAATGAAACCGTATATAATATGTCATATGATGTCATCGGTTGACGGTCGCATAGACTGTGCCATGACGGAGAAAATCGATAATACAGACACTTATTACCAGGCTCTTGACAGCCTGAAATTTGACGCGATGCTCGAAGGTCGTGCCGGAATGACCGCCGTATTCGACGGCATAAAGCAAGCTGACTATCCTCCGACGCTCCTGACTCTTAATGACGTTGAGCGTATGGGAAACACCGTATGGCTGAGATACACCGTAAATAAAAAGTAGTAGCATGGCAGAAGACATGCGTTGAGGTAAGTAATGGAATTGTTAATTTGTGGTCTAAAAGGAAAGCAATGGCAATAAATCAGGATGAGAATCTCGGCCCGATGAAGCTGATATTCAATTACAATAATATTTTTTACAGCTTCTTTTATGACGATTTGAGCGGCTGCATACACCGTTCACAGGAGTATGCACTCAATTATGTGTATTCCGGCGAGATGATTCTTGACAACGGAACCGAGAAAATCCATGTGCGCAAGGGTGAATGCGTATTTATTCCCCGTGACCATCACATCACCATGTATAAGAAGACTTATCAGGGAGAACGGTATTGTGGTATTTTCTTGATGTTCACACGCAGTTTCCTCCGGGAAATGTATGGCAAATTGTCGCTTAATAAAATAAAGCCGAATACCGGCAAGCTTCCGGAAGGTGTAATCAAGTTGCCCAAGACTGTGGAACTTGCAAGCCTTTTCGCCTCAATGACCCCTTATTTTGATCCGGAAGTCAAGCCTAAAGATGATTTCATGGAGCTGAAATTGCAGGAAGGACTGATGGCTCTGCTTGCGATCGACGAAAGATTTGTGCCCACAATGTTCGATTTCAATGAGCCTTGGAAGATAGACATTCTTGGTTTCATGGAGGAGAATTTTATGTGCGATTTAAGTATTGAAGAAATTGCGCATTACACAGGTCGCAGTCTTGCCACATTCAAACGTGATTTCAAGAAAATAAGCAACCTCACTCCCGAAAAATGGCTTATCAAGAAACGGCTTGAAAAGGCTTACGACCTAATGAAAACAGGAAAAAGGAAAGTTGTTGAGGTTTATGCTGAGGTCGGTTTCCGCAATCCCTCGCATTTCTCCACAGCTTTCAAAAAAGAATTCGGCATCGTGCCCACAGCAGTAATGGGATTAAATTAATCAGAACAAGCCGGGCTGAACTTTTCAGAAACTATAATTGAGCCTCACAGCAACTATGTTGTGAGGCTCTTTCTGTAATTTTGCATTAATGAAAATATGAACAACTCCAATATGAGATCAAGTGAAATATATGCATTAGTACTGGCTGTATTGACATCAATACCGACAGTAGTTTATTCACAAACACCCGAATCCATAGATTTGGGATTGAGTGTCGAGTGGGCTACCAAAAATCTTGGTGCAACCGCACCGGAAGATTTTGGCGGCTACTACGGCTGGGCAGATCCTACAGGCTTGGAAACGACGATGGATGTTCTTGACAAGTCAAGAAACTGGGTATCGGATTTGTATGGAGGTCCGGAACCTCCTTCTGAAATCAGCGGCACTGAACTGGATTTGGTTCATCGAAGGCTCGGTGATGGCTGGCGTCTTCCGACACTTGATGAACTTAAAGAACTTACAGCCTGTCAGCGTGTGTGGACTAAACTCAACGGGGTAAACGGCTATGAGTTCATAGGTAAGAACGGCAACAAGCTGTTCCTCCCTGCCGGAGGTGCAAGAAACGGTGAGACTGTTCGCTATGCCGGTACGGTCGGCTACTATTGGACCGGGACACTCGGCACTGATCCGTCGATGCATAAACAAAGGGCGCATCGCCTTTATATCGGAGCCGAAGGTCTGAACCATAATCCGGCGATACGTTACAGCGGATTCTCTATCCGTCCTGTCAGAGACAAGAAACAAACGGGCATTACCGAAATTACAACGAACGGCCGACAGTATGACAGCCCCATATACGATCTTATAGGACGCCGTCTTAATTCAAAGCCGGTAAAAGGATTCTATATTCAGAACGGTAAGAAATATTTAGTAAGGTAACGTTATGAATAAAAACTACGATATACCGGTTATAAAGCTCAGCAACGGTTATGAAATGCCTGTGATAGGTTTAGGTACTTATAGCCTTCACGGCGACAAATGTGTGAACGCAATATTATCCGCAATCAGACTCGGTTACCGTAAGTTTGACACAGCGAGTTTCTATCGTAATGAGGAAGAAGTCGGCAGAGCGATACGTCAGGCGATAGATGAAGGTCTGATAAAACGCGAAGAAGTGTTCGTAACCACAAAACTCTATCCCAACGAGTTTGCCAATGCCGAGAAGAATATCGAAAAATGCCTCCGTAAGCTTGATATCGGTTATATCGACTTGATGCTTCTTCATCATCCCGGTTCGCATGATGTCGAGGCATATAAGACTATGGAGCGTTATGTGAAGGAGGGCAAAATTCGCTCGCTCGGTGTCTCCAATTTCTATATCAAGGAGATGTCTGAGTTTTTGCCGAAGGTGAGCATCAAGCCGGTGCTTGACCAGAACGAGATTCACCCGTATTATCAGGACAAGGCTGTGACAGAGTATTTGCGCGACAACGGGATTGTGGTCGAGGCATGGTATCCGCTTGGTGGACGTGGCTTCAACTCCGAACTAATGAAAGAGCCGGTGATTATGGATATTGCCCGCAAACATGGGAAATCAGTGGTGCAAACCATTCTCCGCTGGGATCTTCAGAATGGTGTTGTGGTAATACCCGGTTCAGGCAAGCCAGATCATCAGAAAGAGAATATCTCAATCTTTGACTTTGAGCTGACTCCCGAGGAGATGGGGCGCATCGATGCTCTTGAACGCCGTGAGAAACATGATTGGTATTGATTAATTTATTGACTAATTAAGATTATATGAACGTAAAAACAATATTTGTGGCGAGTCTGTTTGTATTAGCATCTGGTGTGACAGACCTATACGCCTCCAAAACGAAAGAAAACAAAAACATTATGGAAAATCTGACTCTTACAAAGGAATGGGACAAGACGTTTCCCAAAAGCGACAAAGTAGACCACAGCAAGGTGACTTTCGTCAACCGCTACGGCATTACCCTCGCTGCCGACATGTATAAACCCAAAGGAGCGAAAGGCAAGTTGCCCGCAATCGCTGTATGCGGTCCTTTCGGAGCGGTCAAGGAGCAATCTGCCGGACTTTATGCACAGGAAATGGCTGAGCGAGGTTTTCTTACTATAGCCTTTGACCCTTCGTTTACAGGCGAAAGCGGTGGCACTCCCCGTTACATGACTTCTCCCGACATCAATACTGAGGATTTCAGCGCCGCAGTGGATTATCTCGTAACCAATCCCGAAGTTGACCCTGAGCGTGTCGGCATCATCGGCATATGTGGCTGGGGCGGACTGGCCGTTAACGCTGCGGCTGCCGATCCACGCATCAAGGCTACTCTTGCATCCACCATGTATGATATGAGCCGCGTAACTGCAAACGGCTACTTCGATGCCGAAGACTGTGCCGAGGCACGCAATGCCCTCCGTGAAAAATTGGCTATACAACGCACCGAGGATTATATTAATGGCACTCCAGCTCTTGGTGGCGGTGTTCCCGATGTGTTGCCAGACGATGCTCACAAGTTCCTTCGCGACTATTACGACTACTACAAGACCAAGCGTGGCTATCATCCCCGCTCGCTCAACTCCAACGGAGGACGCAATGCCACATCACCGATTCCCTGGATCAACTTCCCTCTGATGAGCCGTGCCGGCGAGATTGAGAACGCCGTGATGATTCTCCACGGAGAGAAAGCCCACTCATTCTACTTCGGCAGCGACGCCTACAAGAAATTGACTGTGACCCCCGGTAAGCCAAACAACAAACTCTTCATGGTGATTCCCGGCGCAAGCCACACCGACCTATATGATCAGAAGGATATCATCCCTTTTGCCGAAATAGAAAAGTTCTTCAACGAGTATATCGGCAAATAACCCTTGTTTTTTGAATGACATTGATTTGGAAGCTGTTATTTTTTAACAGCTTCTATTTTTTTACGGATAATGTTGCCTTGGCTGCCTTGAGGCGGTTGGATGTAGCGGTGAGTGTGATTTTTCCCGGCTTGTAACCTGATTTAACAGCAACTATGGCACGTCCTTTCCAGCTATGTGTTTGGGGCTTGCTGTAGGAATCCGGGTTTGTCATATCGGCGCTCCCGGAGGCAAGTATGCTCCCCGCTCCATTGATTTTAAATGTCAGCAACGCATCGGCATCAGGAACAACATTCCCTTTGCTATCCACAACCTCTGCTATCACAAACACTACATCCTGATTGTCAGCTTTCATAATCGTTCTATCGGGTGTGAGGCGTATTGCCGAAGCTTTGTCTGTAGTAGCAATGGACGTGGTCTCGATTACGTTACCTGCTTCATCGCAACCTTCTGCCCGAAGCGTGCCGGGAGTATAGGGTATGCTGAACACAGCTTTGAATCCGGCATTTTTCCCTACCGATTTTTCTCCAACCAGAGAGTCGTTTAGATATAGTTTTACTTTCGGATAGCGCGATATTACTTCTATCTCAATAGGTTTGCCCTCATGTCCGGTCCAGTTCCATGATTCCCATGTTGGCGATACACCCCATTTTGTAGTCTGAATTTCCCCTTTGTAACCTGTGGGCTCTTTGACTGCCATATAAAGTTTACGATTGTCGTTATAAAGGAAATCACGATAATGTGAAATAGGTTTTCGCCATCCGGTGATATCAATATCCCCGCAATAAGCGCCATGCCAGGGCCACAGCGGTCGTTCGTAATGTTCACCTTCGATCTGACCTTTGTAGAAATAACGACCGATGCCGGATTCTCCAAGATAATCGATTCCTGTCCATACGAAATCTCCTATTATGTATGGATTCTCAGCGACTTTCTTCCAGTTCTCAAAAGCATCCGCTGGATAGGATTCCGTTTGCCACATTATTCTTTGGGGACAACGTTCATGGTCGGATGCGGATTTGTGAATCATATAATTATACCCCACGATATCGAGTGCTTCGGCAAGAGGATCATATATTTCCCAGTCGCTATCCCAAGCGCATAGTGCACTTGTCACAGGACGGATTGGATCAAGACGGCGACATTCCGTTGCCAACTTACGTGCTGTCGTGACAACTTCGATTTTTTTACGCTCTATCACCTCATTACCGATGCTCCATGCTATTATTGAAGGATGATTTCTGTCGCGTCTTATCATCGCACCAACATCCGCCAGCGAGTATTTGTCGAAATCAAGATGATAGTCCCAGGTATTTTTAGCCTCGCGCCAGCCGTCAAAAACTTCGTCTATTACAAGAAGTCCTTGTCGGTCGCATTCATCAAGAAATGCCGGTGCCGGTGGATTATGGCTTGTGCGCACTGCATTGAATCCAGCCTCCTTAAGTAATCTGACTTTTCTCGCCTCGGCGGCATCATATGACGCGGCTCCAAGAATACCGTTGTCATGATGCACGCAAGCCCCGTTCAGTTCCATTGGTTTGCCGTTCAATAAAAATCCTTTCTCCGCAGAATATTCGATAGTCCGCACTCCAAACGCGGCATCTGTGGTATCAATCACTTTGCCATTGCTTGAAATCGCAACTTGCAAAGTGTAGAGATTGGGTGATTCCGGACTCCAAAGTTTGGGAGAGGCGACCGTCAAGGAATGTTCCGTCTTCTGACTCTTGACAGGTATGGTTTCTTGAGCTACGGACATTCCGTTTTGATCAATGATGCTGAGTGTTGAGGCAAGATTTGTTGCTTCCTCAAATCCATCGATAGAGAACGTAGCCTTCACCTGCGCATTGTCTGTTTCAATTCGAGGAGTAGTGACATATAGCGACCATGGTGAGATATGTGTATGTCCTGTTTTTATGAGATGTACGTGACGATAGATTCCAGATCCCGAATACCAGCGACAATTTTTTTGATGAGAATTGTCAGCCGTAACCTCAATGATGTTTTCACCCGGATGTAAAGCCGGTGTTATATCAAAAAATACAGAGGAATAGCCATAGGGCTGGTAGCCTATGGAATCTCCGTTCACCTTCAGTGTCCATCGTTCATACACCCCCTCAAATAAAAGGGTGTACTTGTTTTTCTTAAGATCTTCCGGGGTGATATTGATATTCTTTGTGTAAACTCCAATGCCCGACGGCAAGTAACCGCCGTCATTCCCCATAGGTGCATTCCGGTCAAAAGGGAACGCAATGCTCCAGTCGTGGGGAAGATCCACAACAGTTGTGAATGGTTTGAGATTTGAAGCTGAATCCGGTGTAAGCGAAAAAGTCCATTCATCATCAAGAAGAATATTTTCTCTTGCTGTTATCGATAACGACAGCAATGATAGCAATAATGTTGATAGAAAAGCTTTAAGTTTCATAGATTTACTGATTTTGGCTTAAAATTTAACACTATCCCCCTCCTCTAAGAAACGCGATAAAGTTACTCGATAGTACATTTGTTGCTTGTTTATCAGACGTGAGCATCAAGACGTAGCTGCTGTTGCTCGCAACTGCAGCTACGACCGGATGGCTCGACGTCTTCGCAGGAGCGAAGAGACATCCCTAAATTCGAATCAAACTTTGCCCTTCGTGCCTTGGCGTCTGAATAATTAAGTTGATTCGATCTGTCGAGTCCTGCCAATTCTTCTTTCTTCCTTCTAACTTTTTTACTTTTCCCTTCTCTCTTTTATAATATCTATATAATTGAATCTGTTATTTATTTGAAACAACTTTTAAAAACAAGCCATGAATAAATTCAATATCTCAAGTTTTCTATACTCATTGGGAATCGGTCTATTCATATCAATGATGAGTATTGATGCCGATGCCAAAGGTTCAGTTGCAAGCCGTTCGTCCAATCCCGTTCTTCCTGAATATCATGCCGATCCCGAGATTCTTTTTTCGGAACAGACCGGCAGATATTATATCTATTCCACTACCGACGGCACTCCAGGCTGGGGCGGTCATTATTTTAAAGTATTCTCCTCAAATAATCTGGCAGACTGGAAAGACGACGGTATTGTTCTTGACCTTAAAGGTCCGCAGGTGGCATGGTCTACCGGTAATGCATGGGCGCCAGCCATAATTGAGCGAAAATATGATGACGGCACGTATAAATATTTTCTTTATTACAGCGGACATTACCCGAAACAGGATCGCAAGGCTATAGGTGTAGCGATTGCCGACAATCCTGTCGGTCCGTTTCATGACTACGGCAAGCCGATTGTCGTAGACAGTCCCACAGGGCGTGGACAGCAAATCGATGTCGATGTCTTTCAGGATCCCGTCTCCAAGAAATATTATCTTTACTGGGGTAACGGATATATGGCAGGGGCGGAACTTAACGAAGACATGACCTCAATTAAGGAAAACACGATAACGGTCATGACTCCCAAAGGCGGCACACTTCAGGACTACGCCTACCGTGAAGCTCCGTACGTCTTTTATCGGGACGGACGCTATTATTTCCTATGGTCGGTTGATGACACCGGCTCGCCCAATTATCACATAGCCTACGGCACTGCTGACACTCCTTTAGGAAAAATCAAAATAGCGGAAGATCCTGTCATACTCATTCAAGATCCGGATAAAGAGATTTATGGCACAGGGCATTGTTCGGTGATCAACATCCCCGGCACGGATGTATGGCGCATTGTCTATCATCGTATCGACAAACAATTCCTGACTGATAATCCAGGCATCCATCGCCAGGTCTGCATCGACCGCATGAGCTTCAACACCGACGGCACAATTCGGAGAACCCACCCGACCCGATAAAGAAAGATATCAATATTTGCCGAACATCCAGGTGAAGGCGCGGTTTAGGCGCTGCTCGCCGTATTGGTAATGGTTGCCGGGCACTAACTCGAAAATATCGTTGATGCCATGGGCGTGCAGGTAGTTCACAATCTCTATCGTATCGGTCTGTACCGGTTGAAAAGCCTTGACTCTCGTCTTTGCTTCCTGATCGCCAAGCAGGAAATAGGCTTTTCCGGTCTTTTTCGGGATTGGTCGCGATTTTATCCATTTTACAAATCCGTCATACCAGAAAGAGCCGGAAAGACTGATTATGTTGTGGAAGGTGTCATTAATCATCCATTGCCATAATGTAAACATACCTGAAAGTGAAACTCCTGTCAATGTTCGCTCCACGTTATTGGAAATCATCAGTCGATTCTCAACCTTGGGAATCACCTCCGTAATGAGTGTTGAAAGAAACGAAGGTGCGTTACCCCGGAAATCCGGACAACCGGGCGGTTGTCCTTCCGCCCGCCACGGAGTGAGATCGTCATCCCAGTCCATACCCGTTATTGCCACTATCGACACGTCAAACTTCTGCGCTGCTTCCTCTATCCATTCTCCAAGGCTTTCAAGGGGATAAAGCACGTAACAGATCCTATCGGTAGATTCCTTTACCGTCTTGATATCAAGATTCGCTATTCTGAATGTCTGCATATTTCATAAAACCGGACAATTCCTTAAACCCTATGTCTTTATATAACGAACGTGCCCCATCGGTTGTTTCAAGATATATCTTATCGCATCCCAATTGCCGGGCTTTCTCCACAAGCCAGCATACAATCGAATGCCCTACTCCATGACCTCGATATTCCTTGCGCACATAAATATTCATCAGATAGGCACAACGTCCTGAAGGATTGTCGGGTGATGGTAGTTCGTCAGACAGGCATATCGCACCGCATCCTACATCCTGATCATCGATTTCCGCTACGATTGCGATATGCGACCCATCGGCAATGTGTTTCATATAATACATACGGTTGGCTGCCATCAACTCTTTTGACGGCACCACTCCAAACACGTTTTCAATCACTTCCTTGCGCCAATGCATCAATGTCGGGATAACTATAACCTCCCTCATATTCACTTTCATATATCTCCTCCTTCCTTCAACACTACCGGTAAAACGCGGTCATTGACCTTCCCTCGTTTTGTGAGTGGTATCTCATCCATTTTAACAAAAAATTCAGGCACCATGAAATCAGCAAGACGGGAACGCAGGAACCTCTTTATCCGACTTATCCGGCAGTTTTTATGCGACGGCACAAAATAAGCTGTGAGATACGCCAGTCCCTCTTCATCGATAAATGCCCGCACAATACCGCGCTCCACACAAGGCGATTCGTTCAGCACATTCTCCACTTCTTCCGGCTCCACACGCTTGCCGAGAATCATCACCTGCCGGTCCTTGCGATGAAGAAAGGCTATGTTGCCATCCGGAAGACGATAACCGAGATCACCGCTGCGATACATCCTCCTTCCATCCGGAAGAATGATGAAATTCGCCTGCTCCGCCGGATTACCGACATAACCACGGGAAACACCTTCTCCAAAAATGCAGATTTCTCCAGTCTCACCATCGCCAACCTCATTTAGGTCTTTGTCAAGAATTTTTACTTCAACGCCTTTAACGGCTTTACCGATAAGATATGTGCCATCGTCAAGTGGTTCGGCATTGTCTACACGATAATATGTTGCGCATACGGTTGTCTCGCTTGGTCCGTAGGTATTGTAAATCATTAAATCTTGATCTTTCAGCCAGGAGATATAAGAAGCCCGTATCACATCCCCGCCGCTTATCAGCAAACGTAATTTGGACGGATAGCAATGGTAACGGTTCATGTCTGCAAGAAGATATGGGAAACCACTGATTTCCGTAACGTCATGTCTTTCACAAAACTCCATGAGTTCTGTGAGGCTTCCTTCATGAATATTTTTAGAAGGAATGGCGAGTGTTGCTCCATTAAGAAGAGTAGTGAAAACCTCCTCAACAAAGATATCGAATGAACAGATGGAATATTGAAGCATGACATCTCCCGGCGCTACATGAAATTCTTGTTCGAAAGCCTCGGCATAATTCACCACATTGTGATTTTCGACCATAACTCCTTTCGGACGCCCTGATGTGCCTGAAGTATAAAGTATATAAGCAACTCCATCCGGCACAGACCTGTCGCACAGCGGTTGTGTCTCCGGAAGATCCGTGCAATATTCGTCAGTGATTATAAAACTTACGCTTGCTGTGCGCATCATATAATCTATCCGTTTCTGCGGCAAAGAGGGTTCTGCAGGGACATAAGCCGCTCCGCTTTTGAGCACAGCGAGCATAGCGGCGATCATTTCGATACCATGGTTCATAACCACCCCTACAGCCGAATAATGTTTTGAGTAGAATTTCGACATTATGGCGTTTGCTTGTGTATCCAATTCTTTATAGGTTACAGAGCGGTCATCCTCCACTATCGCCATCGCCTCCGGTTGAAGCTCGACCCATTTAGAGAATTTGTCATATATAGTTTTTCTATCCATCTTGTTTCCTTTCTATAGAAACAAGTGCGAAACCATATGATTTGTTCAAAAACAGGTCTGAATCTTTCCTCTAATGAATGGTGAATGATTTGGCACCCATATTTGAAATAATAAGACACTTCATATCAAAAGTGAATCACGTGAAGCATCTGCCGTGTTCAAACTGCTCGGTAGCCGCCATTGTCTTGATATTGAGTACAGCATCCGATGTTTTGTATTCTTCCATTTTGTGTTTACTTATCTGATGACAACGCATCAATATATAGTGTGGTTGAAATGTGGATAAGTAAAATTGGTAAGAGAAACTGAGTATAATATAACAATTGATGGAGATGTATTAAGTAATTTTGTAACCGACAAATAATAGGCAAATAGCAAAATAGGGACAAATCATTCATAATTCATCAGATAATGAAATTGAACAGGAAAATATCGATTAAGTCTCAATATTAGTAAAGTTGTTTTGAATAGTGAAGAAACCGCCGTCTGTCCGTGAGGACAGGCGGCGGCAGTTATATGTTTATGTCGTGATTGCCAGCCGGTAGCCGATGCCCCGCAGGTTGATGATGGAGACGTTCGGGTCGTGGCGCAGATGTTTTCGCAATTTGTGGATATAGCCGTGGAGGGAATTGCGGTTATAATAGTCGTCATGCTGCCACACAAATTCCATCAGTTCCGATGATCTTACCGTCATCCCTTTATGATTTATGAGGAACAGCAATATCATTGCCTCGATGCGTGACAGTTCTATCACATTGGATCCACGTGTCAGTTTGTTACCGATTGCATCAAAGATATATTCTCCGATCGGAATTTCATTCTTTTCCGGAGCATCCTCTCGGGTGGTAGATACGTTTCTGCGTTTTAACAGCGCGCGGATTCTGAGAATCAGCTCACGCATCTTGAATGGCTTCTTCAGGTAATCATCAGCACCGATATCAAAGCCGGTCTCTATATCGGAGATGGAAGACAAGGCAGTAAGGAATATCAAAGGCACATCCGGGTCGGTGTTTCTGATATGACGTGCCATCTCAAACCCATCCATCCGGGGCATCATCACGTCAGCTATTACAATATCGGGATGGTCTGACCGGAATGCTGCGAGTCCGTCAACGCCATTGGTTACGGCTATTACCTCATATCCCTCATCTTCGAGGGTTTCCGAGATTATGGTTGACAATGTTGCCTCATCTTCTGCAAGAAGTATCTTATTACTCATGATTCATGAATTTTATGGTGAAAGTGCTCCCTTTTCCGAGTGTGGATGCCGCCTTTATATCCCAGCCCATCTTTGACAGGATTGATTTCACGTAATAGAGACCGATCCCGTAACCTCTCACATCCTGACGATTACCGGTGGGCACACGATAGAATTTATTGAATATCAAAGGTAATGATTTTGCCGGAATACCATTGCCGTTGTCTTTTATGGTTATACCGGAACTGTCGGCATGGATGTCAATGGTAACGCTGCTGCCCGAATATTTTATCGCATTGTCTATAAGGTTGTTGATGACGTTTGCGAAATGGGTCGGATCAGTTTCTACGGAAAGCTCTTCCGGAACAACCGAAACATTTATGATTACACCCTTTTCGGTGCGCAAAGAATGTATCGAAGCAATATCATCGAGAACCTGCTTCAGATCTATCCTCTCTTTGCTCAATACCATGGATTTGCGTCGTTCCATGCTCATCGACAAAATCCCTTCCACCAGTTCGCTGAGCCTTGAAAGCTGATCGAGTGCCAGTTTGAGGTAACGCTCTCGTTTTGAGGCATCGTTATGTTTGTTGCAATTGAGCAATGTATCGATTGCCGAATATGAAGCCGAGATGGGTGTTTTCAGCTCATGGGTCATATTGTTGGTGAAATCATCCTTCATCTCTTCCAGTGAGCGCATTTTCATGACGGTGCGGATAAGATAGACGAAAGCTACGGCAAGCATCACGATGATCAGCATGGTCGTGATCACGATACCCGCTGTCTGACGCAGCATCTCTCCTAACGGGGGCGACATATAGGCGCGATAGATTAGGGGATATCCTTTGAAAATGGTGTAATCTATTTCCCACAGTCCGCGAGTCTCTTTCCTGTTTACGGAATCTGCCGGGAGCACAAACACCCGTGTCGGATATAACCCTATTCTATGAAGTTCGGTAGTGTATATGGAGTCGAGCAGTTGCAGGTTAGGATGACGGTATTTCTGAGGTAAGCTGTTGCGCATATTGTATGCCATTGTAGCGTGTATTGACTGGTATATTCCCATAAGCTTCTCTTTTCCGGCTATTGCGGCAAATGCAGAATCTGATACCTCTCCAAATTCCGGAGTCAGTTTGCCGGATTCGGTCATTCGTCTTTCCCCATCCAGGTCGAGAACCACGCTGACATGATTCGTGCTGTCCATTCTTTTGACCCGGTAAACAGTCTCGATAAAGTCAGCCTGCATCAGACACTCCTTCGCCATTGTGATATATTGCTCCTTTACCGAGCCGTACAGACCGTAAAGGAAGAATATATTCACCACGAAAAGCACGATTATAGTTCCGAGCACACCGATGATTATGTTCCTGAATTTTTTCATAATGAAGTTTATACAAGTTCAATACGCGCATTAAGTATGACTCGCAAAAGATGCGTTGGCTAATCAATACATTAAATAATTTAGATGTCATACTTATCCATTCAAAATTACATAATCATATTGTAATATCAAACTTATTGATGCCTCAGTTAAGAATAACTAAGACAACTTAAGATTTTATTAAGACACGGCTCCCTAAATTTGTAGAAACATAGAAATGAATCAAACATTTTCTTAAAATTCTTCCATAAAACTCAAATCGAATTCATATGAAAACAAATCAATATATTTTCCCTTTTTTGTTTTTATCAGTGTGCGGCCATTTGGATGTCCTTAATGCTGAAGAACCGATTAATGCAGCAGAGCTTGATTCCATTGTGCGGGATTTGCCCGATTTCGTAATCAAGGCGGAACAATTAAGGCGTACCTCAGACGGACTCGAGGTCGTGCCCAACAAGCAGCAACTCAAGCATTCATTTTCCGGTTATGATCTTGTGCGCAATCTCATGATTCCCGGCGTCACGGTAAATATCGACAAAGGAGAGATCTATGCCCTTGGAGGAGAGGTGGCGCTCTTCATCGACGGCATGCCGGCAGATATGAGAGAAGTGCGTCAATTGCGTCCGGTAGATGTGCTGAAAGTTCAGTATATGGAATCCCCCACCGGAAAATATGCCGGCAACCACGTAGCATTGAATTTCATCCTCAAGAAAAGAAATTCGGGCGGTTATATTGCTCTGGATGCCACCCAGCGCATCGGCTATACCAACGGAGATTATAATCTTGCCGGGAAAGCCTACGTCGGCGACACCCGTTACACCCTTTTTGCCGGCACCGACCTTTCCGACATAAAGAACGCTGAAACCACCACCCTCGAAACCATCCGCTTCCCCTCCCTTTCTTCCTTATCCACTTCCCCCTCCCCATCTTTCCCCATTCAGCCCTATTCCGCCCCATCTGACCCTGCCTCTGTCACTGTGTTGAGGGCGCCAGCCCGAGATCTCCCCTCTCATCTCCGCAAAAATTCCCAATATGCCCAATTCCGTGTCAGAAACAAAAACGACAAGCGCACCTTAAGAGCCACTTTCAGCTTCGTGCGCGCCGCCACTCCCGAAGATTCCGAAGCCTCAACCCTCATCTATTCCGGCATGGAGAGTGATATTCCATCCGTGGAATCAGCCAAAACCTCCTCATCGCGCAGCTTCAAATATAGCCTTGGTCTCAGCGGCAGCTTCAATCTTCTCCGCGATCAATTTCTGGAAGCCTCTGCAAGCGCCACAGCAACCCGCAATCATTATGGCTATAGATATCTGGAATCAGGAGAAGATATATTGTCATCCACTTCAGAAGATTATTATAACTTTACAGCCGATGTCACTTATGTCAAAAAATTCAACAGAGGTAATCAGTTTATCTTGAAGCTGTCGGAATTTTATAATGTCAGCTCCGCAAATTATTATGGCAATAATGAATCATGGCAGCATCTCTGGTCGTCAGAGTCCCTTCTTTTCAGTGAATACATGCATCCTCTATGGGGTATCGCTACTCTGCGCGTCGCTCCCGGCATGTCCGCGCAGTTTTATCGCCTTCATGGCAAGGACCTTGTCAGCTACGTTGCACCTCGTGCTCAGATAGTCTTCACCGTTCAGCCCGCGCAGAAGCAGTATGTGCAGCTTCTTGCGCTCTACGGCAACTCTTTCCCTCAGCTCTCGATGATGTCAACTGCCACGCAGCAAGTGAACATCTGGCATATCAAACGGGGAAATCCCGACCTGAAACAGACCGGGATAATGCGGTTCATGGCAGTATATGGCATCGGCATCAGAAACGTAAACCTGCAGGCAACTGCAATCTATAACGGAGCCAACCGCCTGCCGATGGCATCATATTCCTTCGAATCCGGCAAACTTCTGGAATCCTGGCTTCCTGATGGCAGATGGCATCAACTTGACGCCTCTCTTTCGGCGACATGGATACCAACTTCCCGTCTTAATCTCCAGGCAACCGGCGGATGGTTTTACAATCGCTATTCCAAAGTGGCTGATGTCTCGACAGGCTGCTGGAAAGGGAACGTGCAGGCAGCATATTACATTGGAGATTTTTCAATCAACGCCCGCATAGAAACACCTGTAAAGATGGCAGGCTATGACCGAAACATAGTAAAATCTCCTTGGAAATACGGAATGTCCGTGTCATGGAGTCGCAAAGCGTTCCGTGCAGAAGTAGGCACCAACAATCCTTTCTCAAAACATCCGGTATACAGATACACCCTTGACAGTCCGGAATATCGCTATTCCGGCACCACATTCACCCCTGCGGATCGTGCCTCGGCATACGTGAAACTCAGCTGGTCGTTCGACTTCGGCAAGAAAACCTCCCGCGACAACCTCTCCATCGACCGCACCATCTCCACCGGTGTCATCCGCGCCGAGTTTTAACATAGGATAACAGAAAAGTTCGGAGTGAAACGGTCGAAAAGTTCGGAGTGATTTGTTTATTTCAATGTAACCTCCTCAACGAATGGACGGTAAAATCCCATTGACTTGTCTAAAAACACTTTGTTGAGCGAATCCAGCAATTGCGGATTTTCCTTTGCGAGATTGTGTTGCTGCGCGGGGTCTTTCTTGAGGTTGAACAATCCGTATTCTCCAAGATTGCCGAGCTCGTTGCCCGTAAGGTTGGTCTTGGGACCTTCGTAGGGAGGCATGAATACGTAATCCCCGCTTCTCAGACCGAGTTTCCCTTGATTTTCAATAATGATACATTCCCTTCCGTTTTTCTCTTTGCCGAAGAAAACCGGTATCATTGGGCGGCTGTCAAGACCCTCGGGAACATCCGCACCGACGAGGTCGCCTAACGAGGCAAACAGATCCATCTGGCATACGATGGCATCAGATACCGCCGGTTTTATTTCCCCTTTCCAGTATATACACAATGGGATGTGCGTGCCACCGTCATAGAGACTATATTTGCCGCCGCGGAGTCCTCCGGCGGGTTTATGACCGCGTTGTGCCGCCATTTCCGCTGCTTTGTCGCGGTAGCCGTCGTTCAATACCGGTCCGTTGTCACTGCTGAAGATTATGATGGTGTTGTCTAAGAGATTCAATTCGCGTAATTCCGCAATAAGCTGTCCGACACACCAGTCTGCCTCTATGATGGCATCGCCTCTCCGTCCCATACCAGAGGCTCCTTCGAAACGCTGATGAGGCGCACGTGGCACATGCGGTTCATGCAGACCATAATAGAGGAAGAATGGTTTGTTCTTGTTCTCACGCAGGAATCCTTTTACCTTCCCAACGAAATAGTCTGCCATATCCTCATCTATCCAACGTGCGTTCCGCCCTCCTTTCATATATCCTATTCGCGGGATGCCGTTCACAATAGCATTGTTGTGACCATGAGCCCATTGCAGCTTAAGAGTGTCCGGATTGTTTTCCGCTGACGGTTCCCCTTCGAAATTCTTTTCGTAGTCCACGAATATGGGGTCGTCCGGGTCAAGGTTAACGACACTGCCGTTTTCCACGTATACCGTAGGCACACGATCATTTGTGGCGGCAATCAGACATGAATAGTCGAAACCTATTTCTTTTGCTCCGGGGCGTATCGTGTCGTTCCAATTGACATTTCCCGCTCCCATTCCAAGATGCCATTTGCCTATTGCCCCGGTCACATATCCTGCCTGTTGCATCATTTTCGGCAGAGTGGGCTGTGATTCCTGGATAACGAGCGGAGCATCACCCGGAAGGATTTTCACGTCATTGCGCCAGGGGTACATGCCGGTCATCAGGGCATAGCGGCTCGGAGTGGAGGTGGAGGAAGAGGCATATGCATTGGTGAAAGCGACGCCGCCACGAGCAAGGCTGTCAATGTTCGGAGTGTGTATTGTTTTCGAACCATAGAAACTCACATCGCCGAAACCGAGATCGTCGGCGAGAATGACAATCACGTTCGGCTGTCGGTCTGACTGCGGTTTTTCTGTTTTGCACGATGTGGCGCCGACGAGCATCAGCCCCGCCACGCTATAAGTCATCTTTTTCATCTTTTATCAGGATTGGGACAAACCATATATTTTAAGCCCAAACGTAATAAAATTTTTCCAATTCCTCAACTTTTTCAGGGTATATTTCAAAAATATCGAATTTCTCGGTGTGGTCGGTGTTGAGGTTGTAAAATTCCTATACTTTGGATCTTGCATGACGAATCGTTGTTATTAATAAACCTTGCTGATAGTTTTTATGGAGTTTACTTTGGAATAAATTAAATGTATTGATAATCAGAAATTTAAAATACGATATATTTACTTGTTGATTTACTATGTGATTGCTGGGGCGGTTTTAGTGTGTAATTTTGGGCAGATTTTTTTGACAAGATTTCACTATACTTCATGTCAAAACGGACTGCCTTATACATATTAATATTGTTTTTGAATCTGCACATTTCCTATGCACGGAGTATGTCGGATTCTATCTGTCTTCGTTCGCCAGCTATCAGAGATTGCTCCGGCTCTGTCAAATGGTGTGTGAAGACCAATATGCTGTATGATGCCCTTGCTGTGCCTAATATCGGGGTGGAGTTTTATCTTGGTAAGGGGATGTCGGTCTCCGGTGAATGGATGTATGCCTGGTGGAAGACTGACAGACGGCATAGATATTGGCGCATATACGGAGGAGATTTGGCATTTCGCTGGTGGTTTGGAAGACGAGCCTCTGTTCAGTATTTTACCGGTCATCATCTTGGTGTATATTGTGGAATCTTTACATATGATTTTCTTTTGGGAAACAAAGGCTATATGGGAGGGGAACCATGCGGATCGCTTTGGGATAGGATGAACGGTTCTTCCGGCATTGAATATGGCTATTCGCTTCCTATATCGCATTGTCTTAATATCGATTTCAATCTTGCCGTGGGTTATATGTGGGGGCGCTATCATGAGTATACGCCAGACGACAGCCATTATGTATGGTTGTCAACAAGAAATCGCAGATGGTTTGGTCCGACACGGCTCGAAGTATCGCTTGTATGGTTTATTGGCGATAAATGTAAAAATAGTTGCAAAGGAGGTGAGAGATGATGTTGCGAAATACTTACTTCCTGATGTTGTCGCTTTTTGTCGGTATTATTCTTATGTCGTGTGACCATAAGGAACTTTGTTTCGATCATGCCCACACCGCAGATGTCAAAGTTGAATTCGACTGGAGCGATTCTCCATATGCCCATCCTGTCTCTATGACATTGTATCTTTTCCCTAAAGACACGGGAGAGCCTTTACGCTATGATTTTGGAGGAAGGAATGGTGGCATGGCAAGAATACCGATAGGTTCTTATAGTGCGATATGTATGAATGGAGACACTGAGAACATTCTATGTAAAGATGTCTCTGCCTTCCATACATTTGAGATTTCAACGAAAAGTGCTGAACTTTTATATCCGATTGCTACATTGGGTGTCAGATCAGATACTGCTCCTCGCGCGGAAGGAACGTCTACAGAACGTATAGCCCTTCCTCCGGATGAATTATGGACAGGTTTTTCTAATGAAGTTTTTCAGCTGGGCGGAGGATTTCCTTCTGAGATAGCATTGAAACCTAAGTTGTCGATATATAATCTAAAATTCGTCATTGAACATGTTGTCAACCTTAAATATATATCTGGGGTCTGTGCTTCAATTTCAAGTGTGGCGGGAGGGTATCTGCCAGGAAGAAGAGTTCTCTCTCGGGAGATTGTGACAGTTCCTTTTGATATGCAAGCTTCATCCGATAATCTAACGTTGACGGGAGAAGTCAGGATATTCGGGCATTGTCACGAATATGTTAAGAGGCATATATTGACTGTCTATGCAATTCTTTCCGATGGCACCCGGTGGTATCATACTTTTGACGTGACAGACAAGCTTCATGCCTGCGATGACATGACGGCAATGGAAATAAGGCTCAGTGAGCTTCAATTCCCGAAGCCTATTGTCAACGGCGGAGGCTTCCATCCTCAGGTGGATGAGTGGCAAGAAATTGATATAAACATAGATATGTAAGTATGGTATTTAAATACAATAAGTAATGACAATTTTTTAACTTAAATTTAGATCAACTATGATGAAAAAACTTTTTCTGGCGGCTTCAGCCGCACTGATCTTGACTTCTTGCTCAAATGATCAGGAAGTAAGTGTAAACAACGGGAGGGCTATTGATTTCCGTTCCGCAATGAATGTGCGTGGCTCGGAAACTACAACTGCCAATCTATCGGAAATTTATGTGACGGCGTTGCATAATGATGCCAATTTTTTTGAAAATGTAAAATTCTCAAAAGCGGAAGGTGGCACAACCTTCGAATCCGAGATTAAGTATTATTGGCCCGCCAACAATGAGAAACTCAATTTCTTCGCTTACTCTCCTTCTCTGACAGAATTGGGTGGCACAATGACAATCAATAAAGATGGTCAGGCTCTTGCCGATTTCTCTCCTAAAGCTGAGATTAAGGATCAGCTCGATTTTGTTACAGCTGTAGCGGAGGGAGATAAGAGTAATGAAGCATCCGGGGTAGCGTTGGCATTTAGCCATCGTTTGTCGCAAATAGAGATCAAGGCTAAGATGACCAACGATTCTTATGTCCTTAAAATTTACGGAGTGCGTATGGCAAATCCTGTATCGAAGGCAACTTTTGGTATGGATGACTCAAAGAGTGTGACTCTTGGCGATACTAAAGCTGTCTATACCGTTAAATACACTACTCCTGTTACTTTCAGTGAATCAACTTCAATCTCCTCGATCATGGGGGATGCCGGTTGCGGGATGCTGATCCCTCAAACCCTTACCGCCTGGAATACGGAATCTGATAAGGATAACGCTCAGAAAGGTGCCTATCTGGCTGTACTTGTAAATGTGACAACTAAGGCTGGAGCTCCGGTATATCCCGTTAAAGCGAGCACCAAGGAGGGTCATAACGAATCTGATCCAAGTTATGCGTGGGTTGCAATTCCCGTCAGCACAGATTGGGTTGCCGGCAATAAATACGTGTACACACTTGATTTCACCAATGGTTTCGGTTTTGTAGCTCCTTCTGAAGATGGTGATGAAGATGACCCCAACATTCCTGAAGTTGATCCTTCTGATCCAGACACTCCGAAACCGGGTGAGACAACCACAGGAGATCCCATCAAATTTACGGTAACGGTATCGCCCTGGGTTGAATCTCCTGAAAACATATCTATGTAACTGATGACTCTCTTGTTTTCAATCAGGTGAATCATGTTGAAAAGAATAAATATCAGGTATATTGCAATATGTCAGATTGTTGTTCTCCTCCTTGCCGCGTGCAGGGAGGAGACTCTTTCGTATTTTACGGAGAGGAGCGAAAGTATAAACTTCAAAGTGTCGGTTGATGAAGGATGGCACACACGTGCCTCTGCTGAATACGGTGCAGAATCTCTTTCTTCAGACGTCACCGAAGAATATATCGGGGTATTAAAGCTTCAGGCGGAGGAAAACTCAGCTGACTCTTTGTTTTTACATGTCACGGTCAGTAATGAAATCTGTCATGAAAATGCCGGGGGTCACGAGAATCCAACACGTGGCGAGCCTGTCTCTACGGAATCATTCTATGACTCTTTCGGACTGATGGCAGGTGACTGCGGGGAGGCGTTTGATCCTGAAACTTTTAAACCAAATTTCTTTTATGACGAGGAGATTACGTCTTCTTCGGGCTGGAAAAGTTCATACCTTTGGCCCAAAAACAAACATGTGTTTAAATTTTATGCCTATGCTCCATATTGTGAACCGACAGCTGGAGATTTTGATTTTCAATCAGTTATTGATAATAATATAAGAGGATTGGTGATTCCTTCTGATGGCGCGGAGAGAACCGGGACGCCTGAAATAATTTACCGGATGCCCGCCAACACAAATGATCAGAAAGACCTGTTGTTGGCATCAGCAGAAGTTCAGAATACCGGAGAGGGAGAGAGTCAGCCGGTCGGCATGCATTTCTATCATGCTTTGACTGCTGTAAAATTTGTCACGGCACCGGATTTTGCAAGAAGCAGAATCGACACGATAGCTTTTGAAAAATATTATACCTTGGCTTCCCACCATATAGGTTCAGATGAATGGGCCGGACATTCCATGCCGGCGAGTAGAAAGTTTTCGCTGCATCAATATTTTTCCGGAAACTCGCAGATTACCGGAGGCTCCTCCACTATGATGGCTGTTCCCCAGACTCTCCCAGCCGGTGCAAAATTCAGAGTTGTCTATCGTCCGGAAGGGGTGTGGGAAGGAATAGGATATACAGCTGATCTTGAAGGCTTGGTGTTGCCAATGGGCAAGACGGTAACCTTTACCCTCTCGACATCCAGCCTGAGAAGAGTGTTTAACGTTGTTGGCATCACTAAGACTATCGGAGGGAGCGGAGGAAAATATAAAGTTAATATTTCGTCATGGCTTTACTATGGAGATAATGGGAAATCCTTGAAAAATGATTGGACCGTAAGGTATGTGGATGATGAAGGAAACACAATTTCCCGGCCTTCGTGGGTTACATCCGCTGTGCGTCCGAGCACAGGCAATGATGGATTGGAAATGAGTATAGCCTCAATGACAGAATCAAATGTATCGAACCCATACGATGATAAGCTCAGGACCGCGTCATTCAGGGGATCTCTAGCGTCTCCCTTCAATCTTTCAAATTCAGTGGGAGCGGAGACCGTGGAGAATACCGCCAACTGCTATGTTGTGAATGCCCCCGGAAATTATTCGCTCCCTCTTGTTTACGGCAACGCAGTAAAGAACGGCACGAACAATGAGACGGCATACAAGTGTAATGTAAATTATAATAACAGTGAAAAAGTCCTGAAGGTGTTCCTGAATCATCTTGATAGGGAGATAACGAGTCCGTATATTTACGAGAACGACGGTTGTATACCTGCGGATGCGGTGTTGCTCTGGCAGGATGTGGAAAACCTGATAACCGATGTCAAACTCTCGGAAGATAGCCGTTCGCTTCTGTTCACTGTTCTGTCTTCAAATATAAGCCAGGGGAATGCGGTAGTGGCTGTAAGGAATAGTAGCGGAACCGTGATGTGGAGCTGGCACATATGGGTTACGGGATACGATCCATATTCGGACGATGGTTGTGTCACCGTGAAAGGTAAAAGTAACGGCACTTACTACCTTATGAAGGAGAATCTCGGCTGGTGCGGAAAAACATATGAATATTCCGGAGGCGTGCGCAAGCTCAAAATGATATTCACGCAGACGGGGTCGGGCACTTCATACAGTGCTGAGATTGAGCAACGGTCGGGTAAAGAAAAGCATGGAAGGTCAATGTATTACAATTGGGGTCGCAAAGATCCTCTTATATATTATTATACGGAACCGTCCTCTATGAGTTATTTTTCTGGTACAACTAATTCAATGCTCCATAAGAAAGGGACGCAATATGCCTGCGAAACACCCTTCGCGTTGAATGTGGTAAGCGGATATACAATCGGATCCTCCATACGAATGCCCACCATTGCTTTCCGTATATCGGGGGCGTATGACTCATGGTATCACTATAAAGATGTGAATTCGAACTCTCGAAATTATTATATATACGACAGATACATAAATTTGTGGACAAACAATTATAGCAGATACGATAGTGAAAATCAATATGCCGTAAAGACCATCTATGATCCATGTCCCGTTGGTTTCTGCATACCTCCGAACGACCTTTGGAATGGTCTTGTTTCCCACGCATCGTCTAAAGGGCTTCCTGAACAGCATGACCCGTGTTCTATAGGTCTTTTTTGTAATGACGATCCGGCTGATTCATCGGAGGTGTGTTTTCCTCTTACTCTTAATGGAAATAATTCTACTACCTGGTCGCAAATTTATTCAGGAGAAGTTTCCGCAATGACTAATCTGACGAGTGTCGGTCCGAATGGTGGCCCATATCTTTTTAGAATCAGACCTAAAGATGACTATAATTTTTTTACTCCTTTGGGTTCCGACATTGATATCTCCGCAGGCAGAGAGACAAACGCGGGAGAGAACTATTTGCAAACTGTGCGACCAATGAAAGAGAAATAGGTTAGAACAACAGAGCCGGTGACCCTCTCGGGTAGCCGGCTCTTCTACATTTACCGAACAAAAGTCAGCCTAACTACCGAATTATCAATTTTATTTAGTAACTTTACCGCTATAAAGAATCTAAATATGCCTAAGATTGAGACATATCGACCGAGAATCGCAGATAGTTTACTTGCACGCAAACTCAAAGGCAAAGGTGCTTTTCACGCATAAATCCTTCGCTTTTATTGAAGGGCGAGAAACCACGCCTTTTGGACGAATGGCAGGTCGCACCTCTCTTGTGGGATGCCGTTCGGTACTTTGAAGGATTGATTACCTCTACAGACTGCGTCTCAGTGAGAATGCGCAGACAGTCAGATAGAAGATACAGGCTGTAATAACCAGGAGTGAGCCTATCTGGGTTCCGATGGCATCTGCCATAAGACCCATGACCGGAGGGATAACGGCTCCTCCGAAAACTCCCATGATCATCAGTCCTGATATTTCGTTTTCCTTGTCAGGATGCTGTTTGAAAGCCACCGAATATATGATGGAAAATATGCCCGAACAGAAGAATCCGATGCACCCTATTGCGACAAGTATACCAGTGAGGGACTGCATGAAAAACAATACCCCCACTGCAATTAAAGCGAGCACTATGTTTACACGGAAATATATGATCTCTGAAATTTTGGCAAGGAGCATCGTGCCAACAAATGTGCCGACGGTGCGCAACACGAAATACAGGCTTGAAGCATAGCCTGCCTGGCTCACCGGCAGCTGGCATCGCTCGATGAGCAGTTTCGGACCGACAGTGTTTATGCCTACGTCTGCACCTACAATAAAGAAGATTCCTAAAAAGAGGAAAAATATAGAACGGTTGCCGAGAAGTGCGAGCGTTTTGCCAAATGAAGAACCTTTTTCCATCGGTTCCTCTTCAATGTGGGTAAACTGCAACCATAGCATTGAAATCAGGGTGATCAGTGCGAATATGGGGAACATTAACTGCCATTCCCCGAAGACATTGATGGCAAAAGCGGCGATGAATGGTCCGCAAAACGATGACAGGGCTTTTACAACCTGCCCGGCTGTGAGTGAACTTGTGAGTGCCTTCCCTTTTACTACGTTTGTCAGCAACGGATTGAGCGATACTTGAAGCATGGTGTTGCCAACGCCCAAGAGAAGAAACGCTGTCAGACAAGTCACGAGATTATAGCTTAAGAATGGTATCAGCATACCTGCCACCGTCACAATATCGCTTGCTATCACCATGCGCTTACGTCCTATTTTATTCATGATTAGCGCACTTGGAATTGAAAGGAGAAGAAACCACAAGAACACAGCCGACGGGATGAATCCTGCCATGGTTTCATTCAGGTGGAAATCCTGCTGCACATAGCTTGTGGCAATCCCAACTACATCACAAAACCCCATGATGAAAAAGCCGAACAGCACTGGGAGTATTACAGAAATATTTGAATGGCGTTTCATATTAATATCATTCATTTTAGTATCATTCATTCACAAATTCAATGGAATAGCTGAAACAGTCGGGGCGATAGTAGCCGATGTTGTATTCTACCGGATTGCCGTTCACGTCAAACACAAATCGCTTGCGCACCAATAACGGAGCTCCCTCTTCCACGCCGAGTTTCTCGGCAAGCCAAGGCTCTGCTGCCTGTGCGCTTATTATCTCTCTTGAAGTCTTTACTTCTACGTGATAATTAATCCGCAGCATTTCATATAAAGGTGCATTGAAATCTTCATTCCCCGACATCGGGATTTCCGGGTTGAAATACGAGATGAAGTAAACAAACGGCTGTTCCTGACGTCCTCTCAGGCGTTCGAGACATAATAACCGCGTGCCCGGTGCGCAATGGAAAAAATCTGAAACTTCTGAAGTTGCCTTTTTCTTGGATATGTGCAACTCAAAATTCTCTATGGCTATCCCCATTGCCTTCATTTCTTGAGAGAAACTCATCCAGCTGCGGGCATTTCCCGTAACCTTCGGAGGAGCCACAGTCGTGCCATAGCTTTTCTTTCTCACAAGTAATCCTTCGTAAACAAGCCTATTGATCGCCTGACGCAGAGTGTTGCGTGATATGTTGAGTTCCTTGGCAAGCTCCACCTCGTTGGGTAGCCGTTTGCCGTTGGCATATTCATCCTCGCGGATAAGCCTGCGGAGCAAATCCTCAGCTTGTTGATGCAGAGGAGCAGATGATGTGGGATCGAGTTCTAAATTCATGATATGTTCTTAATGTATATACAAACAACCGCAAAATAAGGTAAAATTTCAGTAATAAACAACTTTTGAATAAAAAAATTTTATCTAAATACTTGAAAATACATAAATATTATCTATCTTTGCATCGAAATTATGTATGAACATAATAAACATATATTCATAACATCATCGTATCATATAATGTAAAAACCTTATACGTCATGAAAGATTTCATCAACAATCGGTATGTTATCGGAGCAGATGTAGGCGGGTCTCATTTGAGCTCTGCAGTGGTTGATTTGAAGGATGGCTGTCTTGTGACCGACCCGATATCCACTCCGGTCAACAGTCGCGGAACGGCTTCGGAGATCATCGATGCATGGGTGTCTAATTTATCGGCAACAGCTTCGGTATGGGGAAAGCCCATAAGCAGTGCAGGGCTCGCTATTCCCGGTCCGTTTGATTATGTCAATGGCATCTGCAAGATTTCAGGTGTCGAGAAATTTGAATCTATCTTCGGAATAGATCTCACCCCTACTCTTTCAGCCCGTTTGCGGGGAGAGGGAATCATAGATTTTCGCTATGTTAATGATGCATCGGCGTTTGCTCTCGGCGAATGTCTCGGAGGAGCAGCCCGTGATGTAAGTCGCGCAGTGGCGATTACTCTTGGGACTGGTGTCGGGTCAGGATTTGTCAGTGACCATAAACTTATAGAGCATGGCGATGGAGTCCCGGAAAACGGTTGGGTTTACTGTCTGCCTTATGAAGACAGCATAGTGGATGCTTCATTTTCCACACGCTGGCTGTGTCGTCGTTTCGAAGAGCTTACGGGAGAAAAAGTTTCCGGAGGCAAAGAGATTGCCGACAGATGCCCCGGAGATGCAAGAGCTGTCCGCGTTTTTGAAGAGTTTGGCAGTCGGCTCGCAAAATTTGTTGTTCCCTTGCTGAATGATTTCAATAGCAAGACGCTTGTGTTAGGGGGTAGTATAGCCCTTGCATATCCACTTTTCGGATCCGAACTTGAAAGAGCGATTGCAGCTGCCGGCAGTAGTATCCGTGTACGCACCACAGAACTTCATGACAAAGCAGCGCTGATAGGAGCCGCATCTCTGTTCCTGCAATAATTAATATAAACAACATAACAATAGATAACATATAATTCATGTCATCACTCAGAAAAACTTCTCAATTCCTTCTGCCGGTTGAAAAGACTAAACAGCCCGGCAGTTATGATCCCTATCCGGTTTATGATTTGGGAGCGGGGAAAATATATTGTGACTACGATTCGCTGGCACAAAAACTTGCCGGTAACAAAACCATCGTTATCGATGGCTACCAGGGAGTGCGTTTTGATATTTTCACACGCAATCTCAATGAAGCTTTCGGCAAAATCGGTATCAAGCCTCTTTGGTGGAACACTTCAGCGGCACTTAAGCCGGAAGCAGAGATAGAGGAGATGATTGCTCCCTTCCGCGGAGGCGATGACCCTATTTTCGGATTCCGTGCATCCCTGAATCTCGAAGATTTCTTCGACACGCAAAAATTACGTGGCATAAAACCCGATGACGCTGCTGAAATGAACATACTGACAGGTGTCGGTGCAGCGTTGGCAGGTTGGGATGGTCCGGTGGTCTACATTGACATACCAAAGAATGAAATTCAGTTCCGTGCCCGAGCAGGTGCTGTTACAAATCTTGGTGCCACCGCTCCTGATGCTCCGAAGAAAATGTATAAGCGGTTTTATTTTATCGATTGGGTTGTGCTCAATCGCCATAAGAAAGCCCTTCTTCCACGGATAGACATCGTGGTAGACGGTCAGCGCGAAGAGGAAATCACATGGGCTGCAGGCGATGATATCCGAGCAGGACTCGAATCCATGGCAACCAACGGTTTCCGTGTGCGTCCCTGGTTTGAGCCGGGAGCATGGGGTGGTCAATGGATTAGAGATCATATCCCGGCGTTGCCTAACGATGTTCCCAACTATGCATGGTCGTTTGAACTTATTGTACCGGAAAACGGACTTATCTTCGGCAGCGATAACAAGATGCTCGAGGTTTCGTTTGACACCGTGATGTATAAGGACGGACGTAAGGTCGTTGGTGATGAGTGTTACGATGCATACGGCGACGAGTTTCCTATCCGTATGGATTATCTTGACAATTTCGACGGAGGCAACCTTTCTATACAGTGCCATCCGCAATTGGAATATATCCGTAAGAATTTTGGAGAGGTGCTGACACAGGAAGAGACATATTATATCCTTGATACCAACCCCGGATCTGTCGTATATCTCGGTTTTCAGGAAGATATCGAGCCTGAGAAATTCCGCGCAGCCCTTACTGAGAGTTTCGAGAAGGGCACAGAGCTTGATGTTTCCAAATATATCAATGCAGAGCCGTCAGAGAAACATGGACTCTACCTCATCCCGCCGGGCACACTCCATTCATCAGGTCGCAATAACTTGGTGCTTGAGATAAGCACAACTCCCTATATATTCACGTTTAAGATGTATGACTGGTTGTCGCTTGATCTTGATGGAAAGCCGCGTCCTCTGAACATTGCCCGCGCCATGGATAACCTATGTTTTGACCGCAAGGGTAAGAAAGTGCATGAGGAGCATGTCAGCAAGCCTGCGCTTCTTGAAAAAGGCGATGTGTGGGAATTGTGGCACCTTCCCACACATCCCCAACACTCTTATGATGTGCATCGTTATGCCATAGACACGGAAGTGGAGGTAAAAACCGAAGGAAAATGTCATGTCCTCAATCTTGTGGAGGGTGAGAGCGCAGATGTGATCACTCGTGAAGGTAAACAATTTCACATCTCTTATGCCGAGACATTGGTGATATCAGCCGCGGCAGAAAGCTACAAGATAGTTAACACATCCAACCGACAGATAATGATGGTGAAGGCCTTCATGAAATAAATCCGGCTGATAATAAATCATATCAAATAAAAAATGCTGAGCCGCATTCCGGTTCAGCATTTTTATTTGATATGTTTATGAGTTTATGAGAATCAGTCAGTAATACCCCAGGATTCGTTGGGTTCGGGTCCCATTTCGAGAATCAGCGAACCTCCCTGTAAAAGTTCTGAAGCGGGGAACTTGAAGCTGTTGAGCTCTTTCCCGTTGAGCACAGCCGACTGAACATATTTATTTTTGCGCGATGTATTGCGGGCTTCTATTGTAAATGTTTCTCCGCGTCCATATTTGCCGCCAAGGTCGATAACAGCCTTCTCAAAGAGAGGACTGGCGATTTCATAAACCGGATTTACGTTGCAACCTCCGTCGGTCTGGAACAGTCCGAGAGCCGCCATCACGAACCATGAACTCATCTGTCCCTGGTCTTCATCGCCAAGATAGGCGTTTGCAGTTCCTGCGCCATAGTATTTATCCATGATTGCGCGACTCCATTTCTGTGTGAGCCAAGGTTTTTTTGCCCAGTTGAAAAGGAATGCGAAATGCATCGACTGTTGGTTGCCTTGAACCACAGGATAATCCCAATATAGGTCATTAGGTGCGTTGAAACGCAGTGGGTCACTCATGCGGAATCCCCAGTCCAGGCGATCAACAAAATTCTTATGTCCGATTTTCTTGATAAGCTCTGGCACATCCTGAGGCGCAAAGAAAGTCAGCTGCCAGGAATTGCCTTCTACGTAGTGATGGTTGCCACCGCTTTTGAATGGGTCGAAGTCGGGAACGAAATTGCCGAGTGTGTCGCGCATGTGGGCATAACCGTTTTGGGGATTTATCGCATTTTTCCACCAATATCCGCGGTCGTTGAATACCTTATAATCGCTATATTTACCCAATGCTTTCGCCATTTGCCCTACAGTCCAGTCATCATAGCTATATTCCATAGTATTGGAGAAACGACCCTTTTCGATTGGAACATAGTGATATTGCATATATGGAATCAAGTCGCGGTTGCCGGCGTAGCCTCCCTCAACCTTTCTTGATGGTGTTGTCTGCATCTTCTTCATAGCTTCAAAAGCTTTTTCGGCATCAAAATCCCTGATTCCCATTTGCCAGGCAGACACAATGAAAGGAATCTCATGTTCGGCAACCATTACAGGAATATATTTCATACCTGCCGGACCTTTTGCGAGCCATCCGTTGGCGTCATACATGGCGAGTTGCGAATTGACCCATTTGGAGCTCCATTCGGGAGTTACAAGATTCCAGAATATATTCAGATTCCAGAATGAGTTCCAGAATGCATCGCAACCTAAGGCTGCATGCTCGGGATTAGAAAATCTCTGCACTTTTCCGTCGGCTGAAATCCATTCTCCGTTGATATCGCTGAACATATTGCGGCTCAATCCTCGGAACATATTGGTGTAGAAGCGTACTTTCTCATATCTGTCGCTGCCGCTGACTTTGACACGGTTGAAGATATTGTTCCAAACATTTTTCTGATTCTGCACAACGGATTCATAGCTCCATCCAAAAGGATCACTGATCTCTTTCTTAAGATTCTCGGCAGCATTGGCAATGCTTACAAATGAGATACCAGTGCGCACTTGCACTGTCGGATATCGCTTTGTGTCGAATTCGACATACATTCCGGCATCTGTCAGGTCTTTCCCCGTGAATCCGGATTCATTGAACGTATCATTGTTTTTCCACGCGCCTATATTTTTGATTGGAGCGTCAAATTCCATCACGAAATTCAGAGTATATTCCTGATCGGCATCATTGCTCCACACTCCGGCAGAAAATTGATGACATGAACCCTCAAGCCGGCGGTCGCCAACCTGTTTTACGGTCACATCTTTTATCACATAATCATATTCAGCCTGAATATGCAGATCTACCATCACTCGCCCGTCTTTATCTTTCGGGAAGGTGAAGCGCATGAAACTGCAACGTTCGGTAGCAGTCGTTTCTGCAAAAATTCCGGTATCAGACATCTTCACTGAATAGCTTCCCAAGGGTGCTTTTTCACTGCGTTTGTCAATGCGCGAGCGATAGCCTTCATCGGGGCGGAACTGGTCTCCGGGTTTTATCATCAAGGGTCCGTTGGTAGGCATAATCCCGAGACCGCCCATTGTCCATTCATGGATATGGCTGAAACACCCGATTGTCTCAAATGTAGGTTGATAACCTGCCTGCCATCCTGCATTTTGGTTATCAGGACTGAGTTTCACCATGCTGAAAGGCATCCACGGTCCCGGAGCTATCATCCAGCGCGAATGTGCAGATCCTATTTTTGTGTCTACATAGTCTGCTGGAGTCTGTAGATGCTGAGTAGAGCGGGTCACTACGCCGCTTTCTACAATTTCATTGTCGGCAAGTATCTCATATCGGCTGTTTGTTTTCTTGTCGACAGCCGGCATAGGAGCTTCGAATATATAGCGTGCGGAATCAACAGCAGCGGTATATATAGTCTTGCGGTCAAGCCTCACTTCAAGTCGTGGATTGCCGCCAAGATGCTCTACATCCACAAGCAAAGGTTGGAAGCGCTTGCTCCCTTCGTCAATCTCATAATCAGCACTCTTAACTTCGCGCACAAATACCGAGGAGTTGTTTTTGCCTAATTTTACTTCATCCGGAACTTCAAGTTTAACCTGGTCGAATAAAATCCAGCTACCTTCAAGCACGGCAAGCTTCACCATATTCCCGTTTTTTTTGAGAGCAGAAACCGGGAATTCAAATATTAGTTTCTGTTCTTTGGCTTTTGAGAGATTGCCTTCCGCTGATTCATCCGCCTCTCCTTTTACATCAAATTTTTTGTCGATATCGTTAACTGTAACTTTCACCAACGAGCGCACGGGATGTGCGTCCACAAGGTCGAGCACGAGACGGCACTCCCCCTTTTTAGGAAGTTTGGCGATGTTAAAGAGAATATTGATTTCGTGGGTTCGCCAGCCGGAATTCACGCAGGTTCCTGCCCATTCGTCTTCCGGTCCGGGAAGAATATAGGGGAAATCATTCTTGTCGGATGAGTGTCCGATGATGAAATAGCGGTCTTCAAAGCCGAAATCATGAGACACAAACTCTTTATAGCCGGAGGGACCGAGCGCAAGGTCTGCCCCCGTGCCGTTATCTTCGCCAATCTGCCATAGCGTTCCTGCATTTGCTGCAAATCCGCATGCGATTGCGAATATGGCTGTCAGAAATTTTGGTTTCATATTTTTGTTCATGTTTTGTATATAAAAATCCCTGCACTCCGATGAATCGCAGGTGCAGGGATACTGTAGATTTAACCTAATTTTATATCTTTATTTTACCTTTTGATCACCTTGCATCTTAGAAGTTTACAACTTTCTTCACGACTGTTTCGCCGTTGGATGTTGTTACCTTTACGATGTAAAGATTGGCGGGGAGAACAACGCTGCCTGCAGCGTTAAGCTCTGCAACCTGCATGCCTGCTGCGTTGTAAACTGTTGCAGATGCAACTTCGCCTGCTACTGTGATATTTCCGCCGTTGGCAACTACAGAAACATTGGCGCTGTCGTTTGCAATGCCTTCCACACCGCTTGATGCGACTTTCTCACGCATGTCGAGAGAGTCGTTGATTACAAGCTCGTCAACGTAGAATGTGCCGGCAGGGTTATCCCAGTTGTCCTCTCCATTGAATCCGAATAGGAATTCAATTGCAGAGATGCTCTCACCTTTAAGTTCGGAGATGTCGAATACGAAGTCTTCCCAAGCTGTAGCATCGTAAGGTGAATACTCAGAGCGAACGCTGTTACCCATATGGTCTTTTACGATTATACGGACATTGCTACCGCCGGTGTACATCATTGCGTGGAGGTAAGTTTTGGGATATTCAGCCTTTATAAGGCCATTCTTCACAGGAAGCTGGCATGCATACCACCATGTTGTGGCGGCAGGCTTGTTATAGCTGAGCACTTTTGCTGTCTCGTTTACCTCTTTCTTTGGGTTGTCAACGACTGCTACGGTAGCGTTGCCGTCAGAAAGGACAGGATCATTGAGGATACCAGAAGCTGTGGTTCCCTCTTCATAATTGGCGAGGTCGGTTACATCATAGACTTTTGCACCATCAGGATAGGAAGTTGTGAGTAGCTTAATGTCATCAACATAATATTTGATTTCAGAGTCAACACCACCCCAGGCAAGAGCCGGCTGAATGCGGATTTTCTCAATTTGTTTCGCTGTCTGGAAGTATTCGGTAAGATCAATGATGAAATCATCCCAGATGTTAGCTCCCGTGTTGTTAAACTGCATCTGAACATGACCACCCTCTTCAGAGGCATTTTCAAAAATGTGAACTTCACTGGCATCAACAATGCGTGTGCGCATCATTTTGAAATGTAGGTATACGTGCTGATCGGATTGGGGAACGAATGCTTCACCCTCCGCAGGAATCAGGTTGAGTTTGTGCCACCACTGATGACCTGTTGTCAGTGTGAGTGCGAGACATTTGTCTGAAGTGTTGATTCCACTTTTCTGGGGGTTCTCCTCAACACCTATGATTTCGGCGCCTGTGCCTTCGTAGTTCATACGTTCAAACACCATTGATTCGCCTTCAAAGTTTTCAAAGACCTCAGTCTTGATTTCGGCGTTTGCTGCGAACACTAAAAACATCGCAGCTGCTGCAGTAATTGTTCTTTTCATGTAGACTTATATTAAAGTTAAACTTATTGTTGTTTCGAAAACGTCTGCAAGTTACAACCATTCCGGAAGAATGGCTTTCATTGGTGTAACAAAAGCTATTCTTCCGGTAACAAGTTTCTTAATTTGCGTATTTTATGCCTGTTACAGACAAGGGCGCGAGGGTCAAGGTCAGGTTCTTTCCATTCGGTTGAATCTTTTTCCCCTCAATTCCATCTGCATATTGGGTCACAGTATGTATCTCAGCTGATGAAAATTTCGTGTCTGTTGTGAGGTTGATTGTTATTTCTGAGGAATCGTTGTTGACGAACACAGTTGACTTTACACCATCCGAACTGATAAACGATGCAACGTTTATGTAGTCGGATGCGTTGTCGAGATTGCATGACACTACGCTGTTTTCAGCCTTGCCGAGAGAAAGTGTTTTCGACAGCAGACGGAACACATTCGCTTTAGGCAACAGACGGCTCTCTTTGTTGCGGACATCCCATACATACATTCCGTGACCATCGGCTGAAGTACCTGATTCTGAAGCACCGTTTACAGCTTCTGCCTGGAGATAATTCCAGTGCATGGCTCCCGTCAGTCCATCGCGCATCCAGTTGAGGAGGGCGTTGCCGACAAAGAGATGTGCCTTTGAACCGCGGTATGTCACGGAGTCGGCGGCATTGTTGATAGATGTGCTCCACTCAGTGAAATAGATGGGAAGATCTCCAAAGCCGAAATTTGCAAGCAGATTGCGGACGCGTGTCGGTGTTTCCTTTACTGTCTCAATGCCATAATCGCCATAGACGTGATGCGAATAGAAATTGAAATTATCCTTGTTGATACGCTTGTCGGCAAAGAAATCGCGGTTTGTGATTCCTCCCACACCGCCATCACCCGAAGTCACCACTGATGTGCCCCCTATCGGCATATCGGGTGTAATCTCGCGCACAACATTCACGCAGGTCATATATATGTCGGCGAGTGCAGTTCCTCTTGATGTGTAAGGACTTCCTTCTGTCGTCAGGAAGTAGCCGGGTTCATTGTAGACCTCAATCCAGTCAACATAAGAATGATAGCGTTTGTAAATCTTGCGGACGATATCTGCGTATACATCCAGGTCGCACGGCACGCCATTGCTCTTGCCGTTGTAAGACAGCCATGCCGGACAGTAGGCGATAATAAGCATTACTTTCATTCCAGCCAATTTTGCTCTTACGGCAAGTTCAAGATCGGCAAAGTTCCATGTGTCAGGGTTCTGAACATCATTGACATTGTTTTTGTAATCATCGAGAGTAATGTTCTGGGGAACGATTTTTTCTATCCACATATCGCAGCGCATGCAGTTGAACCCTGCATCACAAAGCTGCGTGAGCACTTTCTTGGAGTGTGGCACTGACGGGTTCTGGCATCCGCCGAACACCATATTGCCGAAAGTCCCTGTAATGTCAGAGAAATTTGCCGTGGCTCCCAATCCTGCAATTTCATCGTTTGTGGTGAACATCACTTCGCTCAGACCGATACCCTCACCGCCATAGTTTCCGGTGCCGAAAGTGCGTGGAATCACAAATCTTACGTATTGGGCTGAAATGCCTGTCATATCGACCGGCACAGACTTTCCGTTGGCGTCAGTTACATTTGTTGCGGCAAGACCGGCTTCGCCGCTTGCCTGTGCCAGCCGCCAGGGATAGGATTCATTATCGTTGGAAGCAATGGATGACGGCACGGGGAATGATGTCCACGTATTCTTGTCGTTGGAATATTCAATTCGCATGTCCTTTACTCCGCAATCGGTGTGACCTGCCTGATTGAAATTCCAGATATATATCTTGTCAAGATTATATTCTTTCTGGAGGTCGAATGTGACACGCACATCGGAATATAGAGTCGCACGGCTGCGCCACATTGTAGCTCCTGTTGAGGAATTGTCGTGCAGACCATCGGGTGAGTTTTTTGACAATCCCGATTTGTTGGCTATATTTGCCGAAAGCATCGCGCCCTCTGAGTTGCTTGCAGTGACGCTTACCATAGGAATCACGTTCGCTGCCGTTGCAGTCGTAGTTCCCAAGAGGCACGCCAATGCTATATTCAATATCTTATTCATATTAAACGGAGTCATTATAATTATTTGATAATCTTTATTGAACGTGTTCCTGACAAGGAGGAGGCTGTGATGATGTAAATGCCCGACGGGAGTCGGTGGATATCGATATTTTCAACTTCTGCCGGAGCATCAATGCGCAGCATACTTGCTCCGGAGGCATTGAATATTTCTGCGTAGATCCAGTCTCCATAAAGCCTGATGCTCTGTGAATTCCTATCCCAGACTATGCGGTTAGCCGTATTTTCACCGATTGATTCCACCGCGGTTTTATCAACATCGCCTGTAGTGAATTTGGCAACACCATCGGCAATGACAATATCGTGAATGTCAACCGGGGCTGTGTTTCCATTTGAGAAAACCGGTTTGGGATCGCTGCCGGTGTTGAAAGCCGTGCGCCCGAACTTATCTCCGAAATATGCCTCATCCAATCCTTTTTCCGAGGAGCGGCATATGTAAACTTCCGGAACGTCGTTGGCAGTGCCTGTTTCTATCGGGGCAACACGATATATCAGGAGTCCAGACTCATCTGTATAGTTGCCTGATGCATCACGATATTCCGCCATGAAGTATTCTCCGTTGTCGCCTGCCGGGATACGCAATGCATTGATGCCAGGTTTGTCGGCAGACTGAAGAGTATAAGTGGTGTTGGCATCAGCAACTGGGATGTCGCCAATCCACTGACCGCCGGAATATTTATGCCTGTTATATATGAGAGGAAGAGTGAGTTCCGGTCCGTCCATCACATCATATGTGCCTACAGGTCGCTCCTTTCCTGTCTTTTTGAGGTAGAGCCAGGGGAAACCGAGATTGCTGAGCAGATAGCGGCATTGTGTTGCCAGCGATGTGCGCTCAAAGAGTATGGTGTAATTCCTCACGCGCTTGTCGCCAAGAGATATCTCACCATTGTTGGTGATAAAGCGGTCGGACACTGTTCCTGTATGCGACGAATGAATGCCATTCTCTGTGCCTCTGCCGCCTCCACGTAAGATAATTACAAAGTCATCGATGAATCCATCTTTGTCGAGATCAAAGTCGTCTGCATTGACATCATTTTCCACGGCATCGCAGATTTGACGAATCACGAAGCCGATGGAAATATCCGTGAGCCTTGACACCTCTTTAGATTTGCATTCCGGATATGCGGCAGCGACAGAGCTGTCATAGCAATAATAGCAGTAAGTCATTTCCAATGGGTCGTTGCCAACCGGGAAAATCTTTGAATCCACTGTGAGTTTGCCATTGGAGACGGTATTGAAATATGATTTCACAGAAAGCGGACTGTCTCCATTCAGCATTTCGTTGACATCGCTACGCGACATTTGAAATGCCGGGTCATCCTTGAATCTGGCAAGCACCACAAGGCGGTTGAGTTGCCCTGAAACCGGGATTGCCTTTGCCGATTCCGGAACTGCTGCTATCCCCAGCATTATAGCTGCAGTCAGCAATGACTTATTTATTTTTTTCATAATACTCAGTGTTTAATTTTGTGTATCGCACATATCAAGTACCAGTCTGCCTCCTGCTGCAATATCTTTGAAAGGAATGCGCATCTTTGAGAGAGGCTTGCCATTGAGTGTCGCTTTGCGGATATAGCGATTGGTATCTGAATTTGCCGGAGCTTCAATAACAAACTCTTTGCCTGAATAATATTTTGGATCGAGTTTTATCGTGATTTTGTTGAATAGCGGAGATGTGAGATCCATTTCGGAATTAGCGGTGACACCGCCGTCCATCTCGAAGAGACCCATTGCCGACATCACGAACCAGCCGCCCATTTGTCCTTCATCTTCATCACCTTCCCATCCGCTGTATGGTGTGTCGCCATAGAAACGGTCAAGAATCTCTCTTGTGTATTGCTGACAGAGCGATGGCTTGCCGAGATAATTGAATATAAACGCTGAATTCATATTCACTTCATTCCCTTGATTCACATAGAATTCTGCACGCTGCCCCATAGTGCGGTCAAACACGTGGGCGGCAAAGTTGTGCTTTCTGGATTTCTCGAAACCTTCGGAGAGTCGACGAAGAGCCTCATCACGACCGATAAGGTCAAGAAGTCCGTTGATATCATGAGGCACATACCATGAATATTGCCAGGAGTTACCTTCGATGAAACCTTCGTTAGAGAAGATATCGAAATTAGGATCCCAGCGACCAAGGCTGTCGCGTCGGCATACGTACCTCAGTTCGGGGTGATAGGCATTCTTATAGTTCATAGAGCGTTTTTCAAGCCATTTGGCATCTTTTTTCTTGCCGAGAGCTTTGGCGAGCTGAGCAACGCAGAAATCATCGTAGGCATAATCGAGCGTTTTGGAAACTACATTCACATCCGAAGGCATGTATCCGTAACGCACATAGCTGTCGAGATCAATTTGCCCATATGTTCCGCCGGCGGGATGTGGACCGCCATTGTTTGTCACCATCTTTCTTATCGCTTCATAAATGGCATCTCCGTCGCGACGTATCTTTTTCTGGTAGGCGGCAACCATGAGGGCAATCTCATGCGAGCCTTCCATAATGCCGGAATATTCGATACCGGCGGGTCCTTTGCATGTCCATCCGGTATGCTTGTACATTTCAAGTTGTGTTGTCACCCAGTTGTCGACAATCTCAGGAGCTGCCATCGACCACAGACCATTCAGATTCCAGTAGGAGTTCCAAAAGGCATCCCCTCCATAAACGCATTGTCCGGGCTGAAGCTGTCGCACATTCTCAGCTGCATCGCGATAACGTCCGTCAACATCGTTCCAAGTCTGCTTTCCGGCGTATGCGCGGTAGAGGTTTGTATAGAATTTGCGGCGGTCGCTTTCTTTGCCTCCCTCCACTTTTATACGTCCGAGAAGTTCATTCCATACGGCGCGTGAGTCAGCCACACAACGGTCAAAATCCCATCCGTAAGGAGTGATGACCTCCTTCTGAAGGTTATTGCGTGCCCCCTCAAGGCTAACTAATGAGAGACCGGTCTGTATCTCCACTATATCTCCTTCGGCTGTATTATAAGTCACATAGCCTCCGATTTCACCGCTACCTGAAATCTCATTCGTGTTTTCAAAGATATCCCCACCTTTCCATCCGTTGAACGTTTTGAAAGGTTTGCTGAAGCGGATGGTGAAGAAGAGTTTCCAGTCGTTCCAAGAACTCCAGGAGCCGGATACGCAGTCTGCATACCCTTCCAGTCTGTCGTTCCCTATGCGGGTGATGACGGCATCTTTCACTTTGAAGCCGTAGTCCCACTCTGTCGGAAACAGCAGGTTTATAAGAATCCTTGACTCGCTACATTCCGGGAATGTGTATTTTTGAAAGCTGCAGCGAGTAGTTGCAGTCATTGCAGCTTTCACTTTGTGGTCATACAGCTCAACCTCATAATATCCGGGGAATGCTTTTTCGGTTTCCTTAAGGATTCGCGAATGATACCCGGCATTTGCGCCTTTATATGGAGAGTCGGGTCCGGGATTGGTATGCGTGAAATCTGCCGTGGTCGGCATCATCTGCAGTCCACCCATGGTCCAGGCGTGTAGATGAGAGAATCCTGACACAGAGTTGATGGCATATTCGTAGCCTCCCATCCATTTATTCCCCTGATTGTCGGGACCTATCTGCACCATGCCCATCGGTCGCTGGGCATACGGACCTAACATCCACCGGGAGTTTGATGTCCCGATGAAACAATCAACCAAATCAACGGGATCCTGATTCACTTTCTCTGCGTTTGCGAAAAGCGGGCTGATAACTGCGAGCAATATTGCAAATGTTTTCGGTGTCTTCATTATTCCTTGACTTTTACGTAGAAATAGATAGTGTTTTGGTTTCTCACGCCGTCATAGCATGTCAAAGCGATTTTGTGATAGCACTGAGTGATGTCGAATTTTGTGCCATCGTGCTTGGTATAGGTCTCTTGCCAGCTCAACATTGCATCATCAGGCACTTTAAAAGAATAATTGAACGTGTAAGTTCCGGTTGTTGCCGCGTCGAGTGCCTCTTCAGTCTTTATGTTCCAATCGGAATATTCCAGCGATATATAAGCCACGCCACTCTCATCGGTAAGCACAGCATTGAGATCTACCGTCTCTCCGCGTGAAACTTCAAAGGTGTTGCAAGCCATGGCGACTCGGGGCGATACAAAGTCCACCCCCTCATTTATATCTTGGCTACAGGAGCTCACCCCGGCTGCCATTGCAGCCAAAATCATCAGGTGAAAAATATTGCGCATATATATTTGTCTTTATAATTTTGGTTATTGGAATTGCCATCTTACCATCCGGCGTTCTGTTTCAAAGCCGGATTCTTCTGTATCTCTTTTTGTGGGATTGGATAATACCTAAGTTTGGAATCAAACACGCGGTTTTCAACTTCAAAATATTCGTAGTTGGTTTTGTCTCCGTCTATTGTGATTCTCACGCCATGAACAGGGGCGTTGAAAACGCTTGTCTCGTCCCAGCGGCGCACATCCCAGAAACGATGCTCCTCGAAAGCAAGTTCTACTCGGCGCTCATTGTGGATACGTGCACGCATCTCCTCTTTTGTAAGGTTCATGCGTTTGTTGAGTTGTGGGATTTTGGCTCTTTTACGCACTTGGTTTATAGCATTGTAGACGTTGTCATCGGGGGCGTCGAGATATTCATTCATAGCCTCTGCGTAGTTGAGAAGAATCTCAGCGTAGCGGAAGATAATCCACGGACGACGGCGTGTCTGACCCATTGAGAGGTCAAGGTTCTGATCAATGAACTTACGCATATAGTAACCGGTTTTGGTCGCTGTCGGGGTTATGTTCAGACCATCCTTGCCACCGACAAATGTCTCGACATCCGTGCCGGCGAATTTCAGCCCGTTGTAGGTGATTGTATATGCCATTCTCGAATCGCGGCTCTTGTATGGATTTTGTGGATCATATCCCGAACGTGGGTCATCAATAGGATAACCTTTGGTGGTTTCGTAGGCATCTACAAGCTCTTGGGTCGGGTTTGTATATCCCTTGCCGCCGTAACTGATAGGATTGTTGTAAAGCTCCACTTCATTTGAGCTGTCGCTCTGGGTGGCAAAAAGTATCTCGTTGTTATAGGGTGTGGTGAAAATCGTGTAATAGGCACTGAGAAGACCGAACGCAGAGCTGTTTTTGCCCTGTAGCTCCATCAAATCATTGGCTGCGTCTGCTGCGCGTTTCCACAATTCTTTATCGTTGCCCGGATTGTTGAGAGGGCTGGCAAGATAAAGCAGTGCCCGTGATTTCAGTGCCATTGCCGACATCTTGGTGGCGCGTCCATAATCTGTAGATTCCAGACGAATATCGAGATATTCAGTAGCGTCATCGCAGTCTTTGACGATATGCTCAATGACTTCGGCAAAAGAAAGCTGGGGCACATCCTTCGCACTCTCTTCATCGAGCACTTTGTCTACATACTGGATATTCTGCCAGCGTTTGGCGAGTTCGAAATGATATAGTGCACGCAGGAACAGAGCTTCGCCTCTCATGTGGCGGTATTGTGTCTGCGTCTGCGCTGTCTTGTCTATCAGACCGGCATCCTTGATTGTGGAGTCAAGCTCGCGGAGGAACACATTGCATTTGCGGATACCTGAATACATCGAGTTCCAGATTTCGCTTTCAGGATTATAGAAGGGTGTGATGGCTCCGTTATTGTAAGCATGAACTGCCGAACCGGAATATGAACAGATAGCCTCATCGCTGGCGCAGGCGAACATTGCGCCGTCAAGACGGTTGAAACCGTTTATAAGTTCCCTATATGAACTGTTCAGAAAGCCGGCAGCAAACCGCTCATCGCTGAACACCGTGTCTTTATCGAGATTGGTGTCAATATCCTTATCGAGGAGATCGCATGATGATACCCATGCCATACAGAGCATCATCATTATGACTTTTATATATCTCATGACTTTAAGTAAGTATTAGAAATTCAAGTTTATACCGAAATTGAACGATTTGGTGACAGGATAACCCGTGACTCCGGCATCTACGACTTCCGGGTCAAGATTATATTTGCCGAGATTATCAGCAGTGAAGAGGTTCTGCGCGTTGAAGTAGAAGCGGAGCTTTGAGATTCCGGCTCTCTTCAGCAATTTGTTGGGTATTGTGTAACCCACTTCCAGACTGCCAAGTCGCAGGAAGCTTCCATTCTTGATCCAGAATGATGACGGTCGGAAATTGTTGAGGTTGTTCTCTGTGGTGAGACGGGGGAAGGTGGCATCAGCTTCGCGAACACCCTTTTCCCATGCGCCATAGGCTATTGCCGTAGCTTTGTTGTTGTTCATCAGCGACCATATCGAGGCATTGTTTAGATAAACCGAGCGGTTTGCCATGCCGTTGAAGGCTGCTGAGAGATCGAATCCGGCATATTCCGCACCGAGCGACAGGCCATATACAATTTCAGGGACCGTGGGATGACCGATCGGCACTTCATCATATTCGTCAATCAAGTTGTCTTCCGCGGGATTCTGGTTGACGTATTTGATATCGCCGGGGCGTGTCTTGTAGAATGTTGACAACGGACTATTGTCGATATCCTGTTGGTCTGCGTAAAAACCGATTGCCTGCAAACCCCACATCTGGGTCACGGATTTGCCGGTGCGCTGTTGATATTCTTTCAGACCGCTGACTTCATCCATGGCAAGGATTTTGTTGCGTGCGAAAGAGATGTTGCCGTTCACGAAGTAGTTAACCTTGCCGATTCTTTTCTTATGTGACACAGACAGTTCTATACCGCGGTTGGCAACCTTGCCGAGATTGATATAGGAGTATGGAGCGCCGATGATTGAGGATGTGGTGTTCGCCTTTTCTGAAACTATATCGGTATAACGATTGTAGAAAGCGTCGACGGAGACTTCAAGACAGTTGAATAAATCCATATCTACACCGATATTGTAGCTGTGGTTCTTTGCCCATGTGAGGTTCGGGTTGGCAATGCGCCCTTCCCAGGCACCATCGCTCCATGCGAAACCACTGCCGAATATGTAGCCTCCATACGACTGATCAAAGCCCGACCAATGAGATTCCCAACCATAACGGTCGAGACCTGATTTGTTGTTACCAGACATACCGTACGACAGACGGAGTTTCAAGAGATTCATTGCCGATGAGCGCCAGAACGATTCGTTAGAAATTACCCATGCTCCTGATATTGAGGGGAACAATCCGAAACGGTGACCTGGTGCGTATTCATCGCTGCCATCCCATGTGAGTGTCGCGTCTGCGATATACCGATTGTTGTAATTATAGTTTACGCGCCCGCTGATACCCTCTCTTGTGAACGGAGGGTTGTCACCCTGGAGACGAAGCTGGTTAAGATAATACTTCACGTCTGCGCTTACGCCATGTTTGCCGAAAGTGCGGTCATAGGAGACTTTACCTTCGAAAGTGAGCTGGTAATGATAATAGTCGTAAAGCTTTTCCTGAGCCAAAGACAGTTGCGTATCCTGACCATAGACTGTATAGTTACCACCGGTTTGGAGTTCGTAGACAGCATATTTCTGTTGCTTGCCGGTGCCATATCCCGACTTGCCGTCGTATGCCACCATGGCGTTGACACTGAGTCCGGGAGTCACCATGTCGAGTTGTTGATCGGCAACGGCTTTGATTTGCAGTATTTTATTGCGGTCTTTGCGATATCCGGTGTGCGATATCATTCCGAAAGGATTCGAACGATATTGCGATGTGCCGGCGATATGACCGTCGGCATAAGTGATCGGCATCGCATTGGGAGTTATTGTTGACAGAGCATTGAAGATATCGTTGGCTGTTGAGTTCGGAGTGTTCTTTTCTTCGATGCGTCCTGCGATATCAAGTGAGATATTGAGTGTCTTGGTCACTGAGGCATCAAGATTGGATCGGATGCTGTAACGGTCGTAATTGTCGTTGGTGCAGAAACCTTTGTTGAGTTTCGTGTAATTATATAGACCGTCTTTCTTCATGAATCCGAACAGGACGTAGTATCGTATCACCTCTGAGCCCCCGCGCACCGACACTCTGTATTGCTGTTGTGGAGCGCTTTTCCTTAATGTTGAGCCATACCAGTCGACATCAGGGAAAAGATAGGGATCCGCGCCGGCTCCGTAATTGGCGGGATTATAGCGGGAATCGGATGGCACGGATAGTCCGTCATTCACCAATGCCTTATTGTAGAGTGAAAGATAGCTGGCAGAATTAAGGAATTTCGGCAGACGTGTGGGCTGCTGGAATCCATATTGTGCGTTCAATGCTATTACTGGGCGACCGATGCGGCCTCGTTTTGTTGTGACGAGCACGACTCCGTTGGCGCCGCGCTGGCCATAAATGGCGGTGGCTGCACCATCTTTCATTATTTTTACAGATTCAACCTCTTCGGGGTCAAGCTGGTTGATGTCGCGTTCGATGCCGTCAACGAGGAGGAGCGGGGTGCGATAGCCGCCGAAGGTTCCTACGCCACGGACATAGATGTCGCTGAGTGCACTCCCGGGTTCGTCACCCGTGGTGCGCATCACTGTCAGACCTGCTGCTTTGCCGGTGAGGTTGTTGCTGAGAATGTCGGTGGAGTGGGTGTCGAGGTCGGAAGAGCCGATAATTGATACCGCTGAAGTGCGAAGCATGCGACTGTCACGACCCTTGATCGAGTCTGTGTCTGTCTTCTCTGTCTTTTCCGGGTTTGCCGCCATCATGGATGTCGCGCAAAAAGCTGCTGCGATAAGCAACCAGCGGGTCTTGCCAATGTTATATTTTTTTAGATATTTCATGATCTGAGGTTTTGCGATTGGTTCCATAATCAGTTACTTCACGGAGTTAATCAGTAGTTGTTCCACCCCGGATTCTGCCGATAAAGCGGATTTTTGTCCATTTCGCTCTTGGGAATGGGATAAAGGTTCATTTTCTCGGAAAAGATACGGTTCTCAAACGCCACGCGGTTGTAGGAGTATGAGTTGTCTTCATTTTTGATAATCTCCATCTCATACATCGGTCCGTTGAAATATTTCTCACCATCAAGCCAGCGGCGAACGTCCCACCAGCGGTGCTCTTCGAAAGAAAGCTCCACGGCGCGTTCGTTCTTGATGCGTTCGCGCATCTCATCTTGTGATAGACCTGCCGGAAGGTCGGGCATACCACTGCGGCGACGCACAGCGTTGACTGCATTATAGACCTCTGTCGAAGGGGCTGCCAGATGTTCGTTGAGAGCTTCGGCATAGTTGAGATACATCTCTGCAAGACGCATATAAATCCAGTTATGATATGCCTTGTTGGATGTCTTTTCTGTGATGCCTTCGGGAAGATATTTACGAACGTAATAACCTGTGCGGCAACGATCTTTTGCTATACGGTGCTTACCGCCCATATAGAGCTCGGCGGTGATGCCCTGCCATTTGCTGCCGTTATAGATAATTGTTTTATAGAAGCGTGGGTCGCGGTTGTTATAAGGGTTGTGCTCGTCGTAACCAGATGTCGGATCTGAAATCGGTTTGCCGTTTGCCATCTCGTAGAGGTCAACGAAATTCTGAGTCGGTGCGACTGCTCCGACACCACCGAAGCCTTCTCCCGAGGGTGCCCACACGCGGATATCACTGGAGGAGAATCCCACCGGAACATTGTTATACCAGAATATTACCTCTGTGTTGCCCTCATCCGGACGGAGCAAAAATACCTTTTCGTAGTCTTCTGCGCCTTTGCCCCGGTCGAGCAGTGAATATGCCTTAGCTCCATTCTCATCCTTAAGGTCAATGACGGATTTTGCTGCGTCGGCGGCAAGTTTCCACTTGTCGGCATTGGGGTTCTCTTTATCCCAGAGAGGTGAGGCAGCATATAGAAGTACACGCGCTTTGAGTGCCATTGCCGCGCCGCGCGTCACACGTCCCTGAAGATTGTCTGCAACGCTTACCGGAAGAAGTGCAATCGCCTTTTCAAGATCTGAGAGGATTGCATCAACACATTCCATGTAGCTATTGCGTGGAAGTTGCAGGTTGTCGTTCGGTCGCAACAGTTTGTCGGTCATTATCGGCATGCCTCCGTAGCGCTTCACTACCTCGTGGAAATAGAAAGCACGCAGGAAATAACACTCTCCCGTGAGACTGTTTCTGGTATCCTCATCGGGGAAGGGTATTACGTCTTTCTTGGATAGGAAGAAATTCGCTTTTCGTATCCCTTCGTAGTTAACGGCGATGACATTGTCGACATCGTCATACGAACCGACATTGAAGGAGTTGGATGTGTTCCATCCGAAACGTGATTCGGCTTCGTCGGTGGCGCACGCTATGGGAGCGGGGTCGAAGCTGCCCAATACATTGAAACCGGGACGCAGGTTGGTGTATACGTCAGCCTGATACTTATATGCCTCTTCATATATGGAGAATATTTTATCTTCATCGAGGTTCAGATCCGGAGCTCGTTCAAGATAATCGTCACACGACACTACGGAAAGCATTGCCAACACAGCGGCTGTTATATGATAAATCTTCATGATGATCAGAAATTAACGTTTAAACCAAAGTTAAATGCGCGCATCGGCGGCATTGATGCTGCACGCAGATTGCGATTGTCGGGGTCGAGGTAGGGTTCTTTCGACCAGGTGTATACGTTGAGTGCTGAGAAATACACGCGGATGGAGTTGATTTTTAATTTCTTCGTAATTTTCGATGGCAATGTGTAACCGAAATCAATATTTTTCAGTCGGAGATAGCTGCCATCGGAGAGTGTGTAGTCAGCGCCCGCCTCGTTGTTCTGATATTTGCCATACATCTGAGTGTATTTGGCGGCATCGTCGCCCATTTCGGGAGTCCAGTAATACCAGTGGCGGTCATACACGTTGTCGCCGTTGGAGAATGCCCACATCGCTTCCCAGTTTTTGTCGAAGGAGACATTGGTCACTCCCTGGAATAGGGCACTCAGGTCGAAGCCACGCCAAGATGCCGTGAGGGTTAAACCATAGTTGATTTCAGGCACAAGTGGATATCCTGTGCGTATCATGTCTTTGCGGTCGATGACACCGTCACCGTTTATGTCGCAATATTTGAGGTCGCCGGGACGCACTTCGGTGTTGCCTTCAAGTCCGAGTTGAGAGGGCGAGCGTTCAATGTCGTTGTAGTCTTGGAAAAAACCTTCGGTGATAAGTTTGAGAGGTGTGTCTATGGCATACCCTTCAGCCCTCTGATACGGGAGCACGTTGACAGGACTTCCCATATCAAGCACTTTGTTGCGTGCGAATGAGAAATTACCCTTCGCGGAGAAGAAGAAATCTTGTCCGAAGTGTTTGCTATAGTTTGCCTCCAGTTCCACACCTTGGTTGCGCACGCTACCGATGTTTGCCGGAGAGAAGGTGGTGCCCACATATCCCGGCATTGTCTGCACAACCGTAAGGATATCCTTGCGCAGCTCGTTGAAGTAGTCGAATGTCAGGGTCAGTGAGTTGTTGAAGAATCCGGCTTCAAATCCGATGTTGAATTTGCGTGATGTTTCCCACTTTACATCCGGGTTGGCGATACGTCCCTGACGAATGCCGGTGATGCGAGTGTCGCCGATACCGAATACGTATGAGTTGCCGGCATCTACGTATTCATACTGCTGGAGATAGATGAAACGCGCTTCGTCACTGCTGCCGGTCACAGGGTTGTATGCCCAGACGCGGTCGTTACCTACCCAGCCCAGGGATCCACGAATCTTGAAGTTGTTCATCCATTCGGAAATTTTCAGCTTGTTGTAGAACGGCTCGTTAGAAAGTACCCAACCTAAGGCAAATGAGGGGAAGAGTCCGTAGCGATGACCTTTGGCAAAGTTCTCAGAACCGTTGTAACCGAAGTTCACCTCGGCGAGATAGCGGGAGTCGAAGTTATATACGGCGCGACCAACAATGCCTTGGCTGGCGTATGTCTGGTCTATATTGGAACCGTAAGATAAACGGTTTGCCAAAAGAAGAACATTCACGTTATGCGGACCGAATGCGTTGTCGTAGGTGACACCACCTTCGAGATATATCTTGCGGTAGTTGTCAACATATTCCCAGCCCCAGCGCAGCGGACGGTTTTCACCATGCATGATGTAGCTGTCGTCTGCGTAGTTATACTGATATGTGGCAGCGTTCTTGTAATAAACCTTGCCATGCTTGCTGTCATCGTCGTATGCCACCTGAGCACGGATTGCAAGCCCGGGGAGAAGCCACGAGAGCTTGTAATTGGCGTTAATACCTGCCTCAAGCACATTGCGGTTCTCTTTAAATTCTCCTGAATCGCGAATCAGGGAGTGGATATTTGAATAATCTTTGTCACCGCCATATGAGCCGTCAAGATTGAATGCCGGATATTTGCGACCTGAGTTTGCAACGGCACCGTGATAAATATCCCAGCTGCTGTATTGCATGGCCTGCGGATAGTGGCGGTCTTCGATTCGCGCTCCGAGGTTGACAGATACGCTCAAATCTTTTGTGAAGTCAAAGTCGAGATTCGAGCGGAAGTTATAGCGGTTGAAGTTTGTTATTTTGTCTCCTTTGAAGGGGGAATCCTGATTGAAGAAACCGCAGGATGCAAAATATCTCACCATCTTTGTGCCGCCGCGCACATTCACGTTGTATTGCTGCTGAACTGAGTGGGATTTCATGATCTCATCCATCCAGTTCACGTTCGGATGAGTATATGGTGATACTCCAGTGCGGTATTTCATAAGGTCTGCGGCACTATATTCCGGCTGCTGACCGCCATTGTCGAGAAGTTCGTTGCGGAGGATTGAGGTGCGGTATGAATCCAGTGGTTTGTAAAGACGCACGGGAACATTTATGGCAACCTGGGCAGTAAACGATACTTCCGGTTTCCCTTTAACACCGCGTTTTGTTGTGATGATTATGACTCCGTTCGCACCTTTCACACCGTAAACAGCTGTGGCGGATGCATCCTTCAGGATGTTTATGCTCTCAACTTCATTGGGGTCGATCTGGGCGAACCCTTCGCGGATAATACCGTCGACAACAATCAGAGGCTTACTGTTCTCATCGGAGAAAGTGGCTTTGCCTCGGATATATATGTCAGCTTCGTCACGTCCTATTTCTCCTGAAGTCTGCACCACCGAGATACCGGACGCTTTACCCGCCAGTGTCTGGGTCATGTTTGATGCCGGAACGGTGGCGAGCGCCTCACTCTTGATTGAGGATATGGAACCGACCATCGACTCCTTTTTCTGTGTGCCGTAACCTACAACCACAACTTCGTCGAGAGTTCCCGCGTCAGAAGCCAGAAGTATTTTCATCGCCTTGCCGGGGGTCACGTTGACAACCTGTGTCTTGTATCCGACGTAGCTGATGCGCAACTGTGACTTTGCAGAGGGAACCAAGACCGTGAAATTACCGTCAACATCGGTCATGGCTCCGGTGGTAGTACCGCTAACGGCGATTGTGGCACCAATAAGCGGCTCGTTGTTGCTCTTGTCGAGTACTGTGCCAGTGATAGTCAGTGTCTGGGCGATACCCGCCGCAGAACATAACAGAGCCGTAAGTAATATGGATATTATTCTCATAACCGATATTATTGAATACGTTTAAAAAGGTATGTATAAGTATGGAGCTGCTTGTTTGTCTTGTCAAGTTCCATCGCTTCTTGCGGGTCTGTTGGCGTGACATCCTGTGGCAGCTGAGTGAACATAATAGTCTTCTTACGCTCTTCCAGGAATGTGGATATGCGGAGTTCAAGATTATTCCCGTCAAGACGGAGGATTGTGAAACGCACGGGCACCTGCGAAAAGCGATAGCTCCCGTCGGAGGTGTTTTTTCCTGTTATTTTGTCCATCGACATCAAGAGCCAGCCTTCATCATATAGAATCCATGTGCCGTAGTGTGAAACTGCCGACACGGGGTCATACATGCGGTAGATGCCGTTGGATTCGAAAAGTATCGTAAGGTTGTCGCCGGCATTCTCGTCTGTCGGCTCTCCATCATCGTATGCGGCGGTGAGCTGCCATTGTCCGGGAAGTGTTTCTTCGAAATCGTTATCGTCGGAACATCCGGAAAAGGTAATAGCCGCCACAAGTGATAATGTGGTAAATAATGCGGTAAAATATCTTTTCATGGTGATGTTGTTTTGTCTATTTGAGTTGAAGCTTGTTGTCGACAATTTTCGTCTCTACTTTTTTGTATGTCTTCACAAACGTGTCGAGTTTCCCGTTGTTGGCATAGGCATAATTCCGGAGCACTAACTCGTTTCCTGAAAATCCGTCAACATAGAACGTCACAGGCAGCAGGTCTGAAATATTGAGTATGCGGTGATCTGCATCATAGTTCCATGCGGTGCGGAGATTCATGTTTTCAGATGGTATGACCACGTAGCTGACATTGTTCGCTCCGAAATATAGCAATTCACCCTCCTGGTCGGTGGTCAATGCCGCTGCCTCTCCGTTGATCTTCATTGAAACGAGTTGCCATGAAGTTCCGGTTAGGTTTACGTCGTTCTCATCGTCACTGCAACTGATGACCGTAAGAGCGGTTATGACAATAAATAGCCATTGAAATTTAAGAAGTTTAAGATTCATGGTCTTAAAGATATTGTTTGGTTTATAACTGTATTTTATTCTGGTGTGTCGCCATAGGTGGCTATCACTGTTTTTTGCATTTGCCGAATACTGCGAATTTGGCAATATCTTAACTTTTGCAAAACTACATCAATTCTGGTTTTGCATTATTATCTGTCGTAACAAACAGTATATATTCTGTAACACATCTTGCAAACATCTCGTTTGCAAGATGTTAAAGTTGCTCGAAATTTTAGTTCTCCATAGGTGTCTCCCCTTTGTTTTCACGGTATTCGGTTGGTGACACTCCATATTTTTTGACAAAACATATATAGAAATAAGAGGGAGAAGAGAAGCCAAGGTCATAGGATATTTCCGTTATGGACTTCGTTGTGGCGAGCAATTGCCGGCTTGCATTGTCCAGACGGATGGTGCGGATGAAGTCTCCTGCAGAAAGCCCCACAAGTGCCTTGAGCTTACGATGAAGGTTCATGCGGCTCATACCTATATGGGCGGCAATTGTCTCTCCTTTTATGTCGGGGTCGGATATATTCTCGTTGATGTAGGTGATGATTTTCTGCATGATTTTCTCATCGTTGTCCATAGCGGGTGCTGACTCTGCTGGACGTTCCGATACCAGCGTCATCTTCTTCATGAATTTCTTTTTCAGGGCTTCCCTGTTACTGATGAGTTTTTCAATGCGGATGTGTAGATGTCGGATATCGAAAGGCTTCGGGATGTATGAATCCGCGCCGACATCAAGTCCTTCCAGACGGTCTTCGTGAGAGGATTTTGCCGTCAGCAGAATGAAGGGAATGTGAGATGTGACAACATTCTCTTTGATTTTGGAGCATAGTTCAATGCCGTCCATATTCGGCATGATGACATCGCTTATGATGATATCGGGTATTGTTGCCAAAGCTTTTTCATAGGCTTCTGCTCCGTCGGAAGCTGTTTCAACTTCATATTTATCACCGAGTTCCATTGCAAGGAAGTTGCGTATGTCGGCTTCGTCATCCACCACAAGTACGCTATATTTTTTTGCACTCTTCTGTGGCTGTTTTTCCGGTTCGGTGGCAGATTCGTTATCGTTCTTCACAATGGTGGTATCCCTCGATATCGTTGACGAGGGTGTGGGCTGAGTCTCCTCATCGTTGCGATGCATGCTGATTTCCGATCGATTGTAAACCGACCGGTCTATCGGGATTACAACTTTGAATGTTGTGCCAACATTGACTTTACTTTCCACTGTGACATGCCCCTTGTGCAGCTCCACAAGTGACTTGACAAGATATAGTCCGATGCCGGAACCGGGATATGTAATATCTTTGTTGTTGCGTTCAATCTGATAGAAGCAATCGAAGATTTTCTTGAGATGAGACTTGTCGATACCCACACCTGTATCAGAAATCTCTATATGCAGGAGATTGCCGATATCTGTTTTCTCTATAAATGTGTTCAGTATGATTTCATCGTAATCTTTTACATATTTGAAAGCATTTGAAAGCAGGTTGTAAACTATCTTGTCAATAAAATTGGCGTTAAACCATCCCTCTATTTTGTCAGGATTTGCATAGAAGCGGAAGGTGATATGTTTTTCTTTGATAACACCTTCGAATGTGTCAGCAATCTCATGCAGTATAGGCACAACATCCCCTTGCTGCACCTTTAGAGTCAGCTGACCATAGTCTATCTTCCTGATATCAAGAACTTCGTTCACATTCTTTATCACCCGGTTGGTGTTGCGCTTTATAAGGGTCAGCAATTCCTTCTTATTGGAATCTGTCTCTTTCTCAAGAAGTTGGTCGAGCGGTGCTTTTATCATGGTCAGAGGGTTGCGCAGCTCATGTGAGGCATTTGCGAAAAATTGCATTTTCGCCTGATATAATTCCTTCTGCTTCTCTTTTTCGAAACGTTCCATATTAATCCGGTTGCGGATGCGGATACGCGTCAGAGTCATGCGATAAATAAGGTATGCAGCAACTACCAGAAGAATGAAATAGATTACGTATGCCCACCAGGTCATCCAGAAGGGAGGTTTCACTTCGATGATAAGCTTTCTTGCACTTTCAAAGTCGTTGTCATCGAAATCACCGGTTGAGGCTTTCACCATAAACTCATATGTGCCCGGAGAGAGATTCCTGTATGTCACTGACCTCATTTGCCCCACATGGTTCCATTTTGAATCAACCCCTTTCAGAAAATAGGCATATTGCACATGTTCAGGTGCTGAGAAATTGATGCCAAGATATTCTATAGTAAATACTGATTCATCGTAATTGAGCACTAATCGGTCGGTGGAATTGATGTTTACTTTAAGCGGAGAATCCGGATTCTCTTCGCTGCGGATGTCTACCGACTGATTGAAGAGCAGGAAGTCGGTGAATGTGACAGGAATTGCTCTTGCGTTGCCGGCAACTGAATTAGGGTCAAAAATGTTCATACCTTCTGTGCCGCCCATGGCAAGAATGCCGGATTTCAATGCTGCCCCGGAATTCATTAGAAAACTTCCGGGTTGAACTCCATCGGAGAATGAATATATTTCAGTTTTGCCGCTTTTCAGCGATAGTCTTTCGATATCTTTGTTTGTGCCGAGCCATAAGTCGTCACCTTTAAGCAATACTGTGCGTATTACCGAGCTGTTGAGGTTCTCTTTTGAGCCATATATTTTTAAGGAATCCCCTTTCGGTGAATATCGCCACAGTCCGAGACCCTCGGTGCCTATCCAGAAATTGCCTTGCTTATCAGTTTCAAATGAATTGACAAACACATTGTTGAGTTTCTTGCTTAACAATGAGACTTCGCCTGTTGGGAAACTGTATTTGTATATTCCGTTGAATGTGGCAACCCACAGGCAGTCTTTACCTTCCTGAATTTCTGTTATATGAACCCAGCGCAAAGGCTCGATAATATGGAATTTGTCTGTGGCTTTGTCTAAGTATGAGAGTCCGGAACGCTGTCCCACCCAAATCCTTTTCTTTGAATCTTCGAAAATGCAACTCAAGTCTCCTTCGGGTAAGGTGCTGTTATCGCCGGGACGGTTGGAATAGTGAATAAACCGGTTGGTGCCGCTTTTCATGCGGTTCAGCACCCCTTTGTAAGTGCCTGCCCATAAGTCGCCTTCTGAATCGTACAGAGCGCAGAGAATGGCATTGTCGCTCAGATTTGCGCCAGGCGTCGAAGCTGTGATTTTTTTGAAAGTATTCTCGTGGATGTTATAGTAATTGATTCCTCCGCCATCGGTAGAAATCCACATATTGCCGTTTTTATCTTCGTTGATGGCAGACACGCGCTTATAGCTCAAGCTGTTAGGTAGAAGCAAGTCGCTTGTGATATAGTTGAACCTTTGTGTCAGCCTGTTCACAAAATTCACGCCGCCACCATACATCCCTATCCATATATTGCCGTTCTTATCGCTCAATACCGATCGCACGGTCTTATAAGACAAGCCTGTTGCAGTCTCCGATTCATGGTAGAAATTAGCCGACGGCTGTGCGCTATCAACTGTGGCAAGGTCGATGGCGCATAGATAATTCTCCGTGCCAACCCACAGTTTTCCGTATTTGTCTTCGGTGATGGCGTTGACCTTGGCTGTAGCAAGGTCCGGTATCCCTATCGCTTCGGGGATGTCCGACCCTTTGCGAAATCGCATGAGACCATACCATGTGCCGACCCATATATTGCCCCGGCTGTCGTGCACAATCGATTCTATCTGGTCGTTAGGCAGCAGATGATTGGAGTTCCGATAGTTGGTAACATGACCGTCTTTTAGGTTAACAATATCCAATCCACCGAAATGAGTTCCGATATAAAGTTTTCCATCGGCTGACTCGTATAGACTTAATATCCTGCTGTCGGCAGAATTGTATTTGAAGCGACTGAACCGGTTGTTTTTAGGGTCAAAATAGAAGACGCCCTGCCCCGAGGTGCCGATCCACAACCCTCCTCCTTTTCGAGGGGCAATGGCGTGAACTTCGCTGAGATTGTTATCAGTGTCGATATGTTTATTCTTAAGGAAAGTGAAAGTCTCGGTGGCTATGTCGAAGCTGACAAGTCCGAAATTGGTGGCACAATATATACGATTGTTCGCGCAGTATAGTTTCACAACCTGATTGCCCATAGTTCCCGGTTGTTTGAAATGCCACTTGTATTTCTTGAAATTTATGCCGTCATAACGGCAGAGTCCCTCATCTGTAGCACACCATATATATCCCTCGGCATCTTGCTTGATGTCGAAGACCTTACTGCTTGACAGACCTTCTTTTACTCCATATTTCTCAAAACGGATGTGTGCGTACTGCCTGTTGTCTGCAAATACGCATACGCAGTTGAATAGTATTATTAGCCAAATCAATAAATGATAAAACATAGGATATTAAGGTAACTTAAATGACTTCTGATTTGAGTCCGACGATTGCCTGTTAGGTTGTCTTTGATGCCACAAAGATACAAATTATCCGTATTCTGCAAAAATTTTCCAAAAAAATTTAACAGATTCAGTATAGCCGCTGTGCTTGTTATTCGGTTCATACCCTCCGTTGTCTCAGTGCTCATCCAAATGAAAAAAATAGAGCCGGCGACCCTCATGGGCAGCCGGCTCTTCTACATGAATCATATTTGAATTTTAGAAAAGTTCGGAGTAAAACGGTAGAAAAGTTCGGAGTAAAACGGTAGAAAAGTTCGGAGTAAAATGGTCAAAAAGTTCGGAGTAAAATGGTAGAAAAGTTCGGAGTGGAACATAAAGCAAGTTTTTATGAATATTTTTTCTAAGAAAATTTGTTTAATTATTACTAATTAGTTATATTTGCTTCATGAATCAAGAGGAGGATAAATCGCATTATGTGCGTACAATTTATAAAACACCCGAATTCGAGGCGTTTTATATCTCATTGCCTGTCAAGATACAAAATAAATTTGATTTCGTAATGAATGTTATCTCAACGATTTATACCATTCCTTCAAAGTTCGTAAAGCATCTTGAAAACACAGACCTTTATGAAATGAGGGTATCTGTCGGCACGAATGAATATAGAACAGTAATTTTTGCAATAGATAGGGATAATATTATTGAAGCCAGGAATATAATCTTCCTGAATGCCTTTCTCAAAAAGGATAAAAAGGATTATCGTAAACAAATAGAAAAAGCAATGTCAATATTAAATAATTTGGAACTATGAGAGCTATCGATCCACATAAATTAGAGCGTCTTAATACTGCAAATCAATTGCTTGATGAAAAATATGGTGAGTTGGGCACACTTTCACGAGAGCAATTCAATGAAGAGTCTCTTGCCTGGTTTTATGGTAACATGCTTCGTGAGCGCCGTAAGGAATTGAATCTGACACAAAAACAGATAGCAGATAAAATAGGTCGCGAACAGAGTTACATCGCACGTGTGGAGCAAGGCAAAACCGATATTCAATTGTCGAGTTTCTTTCGCATAGCTGCCGTGCTTGGCATTCAGTTTATACCCTCTTTTGTTTCAGTGCTCAAGTGAACAGTCGAGTTCATGTGCTTTCGGTCGCCATTGTGCGCCGCTTTCAAATTGAAAATTCAGAATCTACAGAATTAAAAAATAGAGCCGGCGACCCTCTCGGGCAGCCGGCTCTCTACATAAATCAAACACAAACTATTCTAACTTTACATAGTCTTGATTCAACCATTTATAATCTCCCCTCACGGGGATACCTAATTTTAATGTGTAATTTTTAATGTTAAATGTTTAATGCTTCGCTCTAATGCCTAACACCTAACACCTAAAGCCTAACGCCTAACATCTATTCATACCGTATCGCCTCTATGGGGTCGAGGTTGGCGGCTTTCTTGGCTGGATACCAGCCGAAGAAGATGCCGGTGATCGTGCAGACGGCAAACGAGAGCAGCACGGAATACATCTGTATGTAGACGGGCCAATGGGCTATCAGATTGACGAGCCAGGTTGCCACGCAACCTGCAATTATCCCGATAATGCCGCCGCTGACGCTGATTATCACCGCCTCGATGAGGAATTGCGACAGTATGTCTATCCCTCGCGCCCCTATCGACATTCTCAGTCCGATCTCACGCGTGCGTTCGGTGACTGATACGTACATTATGTTCATAATACCGATTCCGCCTACAAGAAGCGAGATGCCGGCTATGCACGCAAGCAAGACTGTCATCATGTCGCTTGTGGAGTTCATCATCTGACTAAGCTCCTGTTGCGAACGTATGTCGAAGTCGTCGTCTGCTCCCGGCTGTATCTTGTGACGCTCGCGAAGCACCTCTGTGATTTCGTCGATTGTCTCTTCTGTGCGGTTTTCATCCACCGCGCTGGCGAATATCCCCTGGATGTAATCAATGGCGAGGATGCGTTTCATCACCGTAGTGTAAGGCGCTATCACCACATCATCCTGATCCATTCCCATCGAGTTGGTTCCCTTGGATTCAAGCACTCCGATTACCGTCAGGGGTATCTTTCCGAAGCGGATCACCCTCCCCACCGGGTCTTCTCCATTGGGGAAAAGGTTGTCGACAACTGTCTTCCCGAGTATGCATACCTTTGCCGCCGATTTGATGTCGTGGTCGGTAAACATCGCCCCTTCCTTCACCTTCAGTTTGCGGATGTCAAGGTAGTCGGGTGTCACTCCATAGATTGTGGAGGGATAGTTGTTGTTGCCGTTCACGAGCTGCCCCGAGGAATTGACCGATGGGGATATCGCCGCGATTCCGGGCAATGTCTGCAACGCTTCATAATCCGTAACTTCCAGGCTCTGCATATCATCTGCACTCTGACGCACTCCGCCCCGCTGCATGTTGCCGGGATGTATCATTATCATGTTGGAACCCATCTCCGAGATCTGTTCCTTGATACTGTTTTTTGATCCCTGCCCTATTGCAAGCATCGTGATCACCGATGCCACTCCGATGATAATGCCGAGCATTGTCAGGAAGCACCGGAGCTTATTGTTGTTGAGAGCTTTCAACGCTATTTTCAAGAGATTCGCTATATTCATCAGTCTGTCTCTTTAGGTAGGTTCTCGTAAGCTTCGCGTGCCGATGCCGGAGTCGGATTGTAGGTGTCGGAGACAACCCTTCCATCTTTTAAAACGATGTTTCGCGAAGAATATTCTGCCAGGTCCGGGTTATGCGTTACAAAAATTATTGTTCTTCCTTTCTTGTGCAGCTCCTGAAACAAGGTCAGAATGCTGAACGATGTGCGGGTGTCGAGGTTACCGGTGGCTTCATCGGCGAGGATTATTACCGGATCGTTTACCAGCGCACGGGCTATCGCCACGCGTTGCTGCTGACCGCCCGACATCTGGTTGCTTTTATGGTTCAGACGTTCGGAGAGTCCTACGGCTTCAAGGGCTGCTATTGCCCTCTCACGACGTTCCTTCGCGCCGACAGCCGGGTTATAGAGGAGCGGAAGTTCCACATTTTCTATGGCTGTGGTTTTGGGGAGAAGATTATAATTCTGGAACACGAAACCGATCTTGCGGTTGCGAGTAATCGCCCGCTGGTTTTTGCTCATCGACTGCACCGAAGTCCCGTCGAGCCAATACTCTCCCGAAGTCGGGGTATCAAGGCAACCGAGAATATTCAGCAATGTCGATTTACCGGAACCGGAAGAGCCCATGATTGTGACGAATTCACCCTCACGGATGGTGAAGGAAACACCCCGCAGGGCTTTCACCTTCTCACCTCCGACGATAAATTCCCGCCGCAGTTTTTCGACCTTTATTATTTCCTTCTTCTCGCTCATTTTATTAAACCTTAAACCCCAACCATAAACCTAAACCCTAATGCCTAAAGCCTAACACCTAAAGCCTAAAAACCTACTTCTTCCTCTTTCCCGGTGGTTGCGGAGCAAACGGACTTCTGTCTCCCTCTTGAGCCTGCGGCATCTGAGCCATTGAGGAATAATCTTCTGCAACAATGTCTCCCTCTTTCAGCCCGGAGAGTATCTCGGTCTTGATGCCGTTGCTTTCTCCAGTTGTCACCGCTGTCGGCACAAGGGAATTTCCCTTTACTACCCACACGAGTTTCTGATTCTCCCCAAGCTTGATGTTCTTGCTGTCACCGGTTGGCTGAGGGAGTTTCTTATTCTCCGGATCAGCCTTTGGCTCGAAAGCGAAGGCTTTGTTGGATAACAACAGTATATTCTGTTGGCGCATCACATATATGGTGAGGTTGGCTGTCAGACCGGGAATCAGCTTATGATCCGGATTTTCAGCGCTCACCACCACTTCATATGTCACCACGTTGTTAGTAGTGGTAGGATTGAGCCGCACCTGCGTCACTGTTCCATTGAAGAGCTGATCAGGGTAAGCATCTACGGAGAATGTCACGGGTTGCCCTACCTTCACCTGACCTATGTCTGCCTCGTCCACATCTCCGATCACCTGCATATTGTCAAGATCCGCGATCGTGTAGAGGTTGGCGACACTCATGTTCGCTACTACGGTCTGTCCCACCTCAACATCGCGGGAGATGATGATACCGTCGATTGGTGAGTATATTTCGGCGTAGTTTAGGTTCTTGGCAGCTCTCACTTTGTCCGCCTTCGCCTTGTCGTAGGCAGTTTTGGAAACCTTCAGCTCTTTGGTAGATGTCTGAAACTCATAATCGCTTATCAGCTGCTTGTCGTGTAGAGCCTTGTCACGCTTATAGTTGGTGAGATTATACTCATAGGTAAGTCTTGCCGACTCAACGTTTGCCTCGGCGCTTCGCAGATCGCTTTCGAGAGTGGTCTTTTCAATCTCAGCGATAAGTTCACCCTTGGTCACAATCGAATTATAGTCAGCATACAGTTTGTCGATTACGCCTGTTACCTGTGTACCGACATCCACTTGCGTCACCGATTCCATGGTACCTGTCGCCGTGACGGTTTCGGTCAGCTCACCGCGCTCAACCTTGGTGGTATCAAGCGAAAGCTTCTCCTCCTTGCCGCAGCTCCAGCAAATAGCCGAAAACACTGTAATCGTTATCAGATTCTTTATTTTCATATCCAACTTAATTCCTCATTCCTAATTCCTAATTCCTAAATGGCATTCCGCTGTCCGATAGAATTCTATCATCTTATGTCCGAGCATCGCCATATATTTTGCCTGAAGCAAAGAATGTTGCGCCTCAATGAGAGTATTGTGGGCGGTCATCAGTTCCACGGTGTTGACATAGCCTATCGCAAACTGCTCATTGCAGAGCTCGTCGCTGAGTTTTGCCGATTCAAGATTTGACTGCGCGGCAATGAATCTTGCCTGTGCCGAACGGGTGTCGATATACCAATTCTCCACCGTCTGCGCGAGTTCCGTCTGTCGCTGGTCTATGTCAAGTTGCGCGTTTAGCTGTTGTGCGCGGGCTCGTGCCGTTGCGGTTTTCGTCTTTTTGTTATCGAAGATGGGGATGGAGAGTGAAAGTCCGATCTGCTCGTTGAGTGCCAGCTTCAGTCCGGTGCCGAAATTTCCTCCGGGAGCGTAATAGCCCGTGCCAACACCCGCGTTGAGAGCGATTTTAGGAGCGTGTCCCGCTTTCGCGATAGCAACGTCATATTCCGACGATTCCATCTCTTTCTCCAATCCTTGAATCTTTAGATCCGTAGCGACAGCCAATCGGTAGCTCTCATCCATCGGCGGCAAGACGGCAAGCACCTGTTCAGCGGTCCACATCACTTCGGAAAGCTCAATGTCGGCGTCGATACCTAATTCAAGAAGTTTCTTGAGCTCCATGCGGCGTGAATCATAAGTGGTACGGGCATTTACCAAAGAATAATGGTCTTGCTCATACTGGCTTTGCAGACGGGCATAATCCACGCGTGACATGCGTCCTGCCTCCATCAGCTGCTTGCCGCGGTCAGCCTGCGCCAGACTCACCTTCTCCGCCTCCTCGTAGATGCCGATAGCCTCCTTGGCGTAAAGGATGTTTATATATACCTGTAGAAGATCTGTTTCAAGAGTGCGCATGATGTCGCCTGTATTGAGACGAGCTATTTCAGTCTGGAGCTTGTCGCGCTTGATGGTATTTTCGCGCACTCCCCCATTCCATATAGTCCATCCTGCGTTGAGTCCATAAGAACTGTTATAAGCGTTCTTGTCGCCATTGGAGAACGGAGCGTTGACATAGCTGTGGGATGTGGCGAAATCGAGCGACGGTTGCCATTGAGCCTGAACCTCCTCAAGGTCATAGGAAGCCGTTTCCTCCGAGATACGGGATTTCTGCAGCGAGATATTATGCTCACGCGCATAATTCACGCAATCGGCATATGTCCACGTGTCAGCGTTCGCCGTTGTCGCAGGCAATATTATCATGCCGCAGATTGCCAAGATTGTAGGGATGACACACACATGGTAAAACTTACTGATAACAGTAATGGCTGTCGCGTTGTAAAAAACGTGACTTGTCAGAAGTAATATTTTTGTAGAAATCAGTTTTCCCATAAAAACACGTCGGATCTGATCTTCTAATCAAATCCGACGCAATATTACTCCATTCACCCCGACTCCCGAAATTTATTCAACCAATCGCCCCTCCCGTCCCACGAATCCTGTATACCGAATGTACATTAAATAGTAAACGCTGCTGATTACAGCTCGAAACTGATTTGATTAAAACTTCGAAAGTTCGCTGATTCTTATTGAATGCCAGTCTGTGGAAATCGATGGAGATGCGGTTACGGCAGGTCTTTGTGACTTGTTGTTGGCAACTACCGATATGCGGTTAACATTATTAGTAACATCCTCTACGAGCTGTCCGATAGTAACACGCCCTTTTGTGTCTTGAAGACTCTTCAGGAGAAAATAAGTGAAGAGTCCATGACCTTGTTCATCGTATTTGGATGCGGTCTGATCTTCCTGCGATGCGGAAATCATCACCACGTTGCCTCGATTGACATTATGAGGTTTTACCTTCAGTGCCACACCTCGTTCCGATGACAGCATCGCACCGGAACGCACTGCACCAGAAAAACAAGCATCAAGAAGCACTAATGTGATTTTGGAATCAATGGCACCAAGTTCATTGGCAAGATCATTCATTGAAAGGGCTGTTGAGACATTTGATCCATAACCATCGACCGGTAGTAGATAACCGTTTTGATTGGCATCGTCCGGCAAACCATGACCAGCATAATAGACAATAAAAGACGCATCTCCATTATATGCTTTGCCAACACTTTTCATCCAATCGATTTCATTCCGGATGTCATTGAGGGTGGCATCCTCTATGTGATGAATGTGTTTATCTGATAATCCTAATGTGCGACGTAAATAGTTGGCTACGCTGCGTCCGTCGTTGAGCGCATATTCCACAGATGCCACCCGACGATAGTTCTCATTGGAAATAATCACTGCAAAAGTATTGGCATTTGCTGTTTTATTACCCTCAGGAATGTCTGTATCAACATCAGAAATATTTCCTACAACAACTTTTTCATGTCTGATAGTGCTCCCGGGTGTGTTTCCACTATCAGATGTTTCCGGTGCATCGATTTCTATCGGCTTGAAATTGAATGCGATCTCCGGAATCGAATATTCCGTTGCGCTTCCGCGTTTGTAGTAATATGCTTGTTTGGCTTTGCCTTTATTGGGTCTGAACGTAACGCCAGCCAGTATAAGCTCGTCATTTTCGATCGCATATGCTGGTATCGCGGCTACTTTTATCCAGTCTTTCTTGAATTTTGGGGCATCTTTTACCGGTACCGGTACGAACATATCTCCATACTGAGGCGTGGAGATGAGAAACACTTCATTGTCTGAATCATAGCGTCCCAGGGTCATGGATGCTCGGAGATCAGCCGGTTTCTGACTATTGATGAAGAGCTGTTTTGCCTCTTCGGTGTATTGCGCTATGCGGTTATCACGTTCACTAAGTATGCGGTTGCGATAATCAGAAGTTTTCTCAAATTCACCTTTGATTTGCCATGCATCGATTTTCTTTTCAACATAATTTTTTGCGAAAGTTGAAAAACGTGGACGAATTGTAAGCGGCTGGGATATTGAATATGCATCGAGTTTATCATTGGATACTTGTTTGCCACCTACATTTACTGTCCCGTCCGAAGCCACCCAAATGCTGTAAGAGGGAATCCTTGGCGACGGGAACAGACCGTTATGGGTATGCTTGGGTACTCGTACTGATTCTGAAGCGACATTGCTAATTCTTGTCCATTTCTGACTCACGAAATCGTATATATAGACATTAGCTGTTACTGTAACTTGTTGTGTGGAAGTCGCTGCTGTTCCTTTCCGCAAGTCTCCGCCATATCTTGAAGTCTTGTCCTCTTCCAGGAAATATGCAAAATTACCATGAACAACCCTTTCCGACGGCAATGCGTGAAGTCCCGATGGAAGCGATGGAATATTGCTTATATCTTCCAGAGAATAGGCAGATACGCGGAAACGAGCATTTTTAATACCTTCAGGATAATCTGTGAATACATTCCATGTGATTTTTCCGTCCGGAGAATTTGTAAAATTATGAAGCTCTACCCATTCTCCACCATCCTGACTCATTAATAATTTAACCGCTCCGTCCTTCCCTGGCGTATAAAAGATATTTAGAGTCTCGTTATCAGCACTCAGATATGCATCTCCCAGTAATTGTGCTGATGCTCCGATTGAAACGGATAGGAGGACAGAACAAAATATATGTTTAAGCATATTTATATATAAATTGGAAATATGTTAGCGAAATATTATTTGCGTCGTGTAGTTGTTCGGGTGCCGGACTTTTTTGTAGTTGTGCCCTTTTTTGCAGGTATGTTCTTTCGTGTTGTTGTGCCGGCATTTTTTGGTTGTGGTTTTATAAATTGAATGTTATCACCATCAATCTTGACAATGGGACGGTCTTTAAATGTCGCATAGTCATATGTCTTGTCGAATCGCCATCCCGCCTGGGGATAATAGTTCATTATACAAGCAGTATATCCCCCCTTTACAACATTATCAAGATGAATCTCAATGAATTTGTTATTGTGAACTTTAGGCGTTACCGGCATTTTGTCGAGGTAAATAAAATTTGTATCGTAGCAAGAGATTTCAAGATTCCCTTTACTAACCTTATTATCGGGAAGTAGAGCATAGTAAGAACCGCATCCGAATTCTGCTTTGCAAAGAGTATAATCTCCGTATTCTGTGGTGACCGAAAGTGAATCCGGCTGCCACAGACCGGGTGCTGATATAAATTCGGTGCATCCTATGTCTGTTCCGCCAAAGGCATTGCTTGTATGGGAATACATATCCGTAATGCCAATACTGGCAGGGTATCCCCTATTGATAAGTGAGGATTCCGGTTCTATTTTTACCTCCGATCCTGTATAATTGAAACCTTTGTTTTCTTTTGTTAACAGGATTATACCCTTTTGGGCATCAAGTTCAGGCACACCTGTTCCATAATCCATTGCGCAGTTAAGCAACGGCACATCTTCCTGACCTCCGGCATAAACATTATTCTTACCATTATTCCAGAAAGCGCAGTTGATTATCTGATAATTAGAGGGATAGTAACTTTGTAATTCGATGGCACCATGGTTGTCGATGAAAGTGCAGTTTCTGAATAAGAAATCCGGTCGTGCAAGATTGATAAATCCCCGGCTATCATAGTCTTTCTCGGTATTACCTATAAACAGACAATTATAAAAAGAAGCGTTGCTATGAATATTTACATTATGTTGATGAGCATGTGTGACCTCATTATAAAGGAACTCACAGTTTGAAAATTCAACTTTGCCTGAGTTATCAAATTCTATAAGTCTAAGTGCTCCATCCCCTGCATTGAAACTGAATTCACATTTAGAAAACATAGCGTATTTACATCCGTCAATGTTAACGCCTCCAGCCTTCTGGTTGTTAAAGGTGCTACTGTATACATATAATTTACCAATATTTTTGACTTCAAGACCATAACAGTTGCCTCCGGTTGTGGTGCAATTTGATAGTTCTACACCCGAGCCAGAACGATGTGCCCAATTGTGAGCACCGAAACCTTTTGCTTTACAATAACTAAGAGCGCAATCTCCATTATTGAGGTTCATGCTGATAGTGCCGTCTGCGTCACAGAGTGTCAACCTGCCAGAGTCAATCCCTACATTACCTGAAAAGCTTACTTTGTAAAGATAGCTGTTTGTAAATGAAATCCCAGGACAATTAATGCGTACCATATCTGACGTCCCCTCGTCTTTCCAAGAACCGTCGAGCATTATATTATGGCAGATGAAATCGCGACTATGGATGGTATAAAAGCCTGGGCTGACATAGAGTTTCAGATTATCAACTTTTTCTCCAAGTGCTAGCATACCTGCTAAGTCGGAAGTGGGTGTTTCAGCCGTCATGCCATCACCCGTGCCGGTGGCACTTACATAGCGTGTTATTTCCAATGCGGACATCCCTAATGATGAAATTAAAAACGCTGCGATAAAAAATAATTTTCTAACTGACATATAAATCTTAAGGTTTAATTTTTGTTACTTAATTTTGTGTATTTATAATCGATTTCCGGTGTAACATGCTTGAAATCAGGCATGCACATTCCTGTGGTTGCACCGATATAGGTTGGATCGGATACGTAAAAGTATGCGCCGTCGTGAATATAATGGTCTCCTTCTATTCCATCCTCGAGCCGAACCGCCACACTTTCATGTCCTGGATAATGTATGATATGACAATCAAGATCAAACGCTTTATTCAACAGATAGCTATAAAACAATGCCCTGTCTTCACAATCGCAGGCGGCATAATATAGCATTTCTTCAAAAAAATAAGGTTTTTCGAAGCCATGCGCTGTCTGATCTGTGGCATATGTAAAGCCATTCTGCACAAATTGCAACAGACAGTTAGCTTTCTCGCGAGGGTGTTGTTGAAACAATTGATTGCGGATTTGCTGTACTATAGATTTGCGTACTGCCGGATCTATTTCCGAGACTGCATAATCCGCTATTGGCATTTGCGGGTAATGATACAGTATCGGGAAAATATTAGCGTTTACATCTCCTTCAATCTTGATAGAACCATGTGAGATGTTGTAGTGGTATGGACGATATGGAAGATTAAGTGGTTTAATCCTTAAATCCATAACGCGTCCGGTATTTTGCCTCGTGGGAATGTCACATGTGCTTATAACAGTGTTACCGAGATCAGTATTGGTGCCAAAGACATAGTAACGCTGACTGCCGATTTTCAAAAATGCTTTCCCATAAACTTGTTGTTTACAAGGGATAAGCAGAATCGGATCATAGTCTGACGTGAGAGCCAAGCGTACATCATAGCCCATATTGTTTAGGATATAATGCGTTAGCGATGCCTTACATGTCCGGGGAGCATCCTTATATACTGCTTCAGCCCATGACTGCACAAATTCAAATGTCAGATAGTCATTGAGACCAAGGGTATCCGCAGTGGCGCGAAGTTCTTTGACGGCACACATAGTTGCGTCTTTTGATGCAAGTTTGCGCCAACATTCAGCGAAGTCCTTGGTATCATGTATGCCTGGCAAAACCGGTATCTCCACATTTGGCACTCTTGTCTGTATTCCATAAAACGAAAATTCGAAATATTTCTCCAGAGTACGGGGTGGTATGTTTTGTGGTTCTCTCACAACCTCTGAAGGTGCAATAGTTTCCGATGGGACTGTAACAGGAGGTCTTTTGTCGGGTGTAGCGGTTACCAGCGGACATGTTGGTTTGGGAAATGTATCTCGCTGTTCACCGCGGAAACACTCATAATCCCGCCATATCCCTTCCAGAAACGATGCATAGTTGTCAAGAACAGATTTTCGATATGATCCGAAATCATTGAGCATCGCTTTTCGAAATTCCTGAAAACTACCTGCTTCAATCTGCCCATGACTGCATATTGCAGTCGATATGATGACAGTGAGAAGCAATACATAAGCTTTGTTCATGTGAAGATATGGGATTTATTCCCGCTCTGGTGCGTCTCTTACAAATGCAGCTATCTTTTCTGCATGTGATTGGGCAAGAGCGGTTTCTTTAGCTGCATTTTCAAGGGCACGCTGGCGAGATTTTGATGCTGCATCTTCGTTGACGATATAGAAAACCTGTATTTCATAGTTTCCATCCGCGAGCTGACGGATTAGAGCAAGGCTCTCGGTCATCTCATTGCGGATCTCTTTTTGAACAGCCCGTTCGTAAGCGGCATAGAAATGATCGAATTCACCGGTGCTGTCCGTTCCATTTGCAGCCATATCGCTTGCTATGCGTCCTTTTACTGAACTTCCAGCTAATTGAGCATAAGTCATGCAAGCATTATTGGCAGCCATCTGTTTGCCTACATTCTTTGATTTGAAGTTTGTTGCCAGACCAACGATCTCGTATGCGTCATCTCCAAGAGAGTTGAGCTTATCGTAATGTTTTAGAAGAGCCACGTCAAGAGTACGTGCGGATCCCAATAATTCCCATTTCCCTTTTTTCAACTCTTTGATTTTTTGAGTGCGTTCTTTTCTAAGAGCTTTTTCCAGTTCTTTGTTGCTCTCTGCAGCGAATGCCGTGGAGGCAGCCATGATGAAGAACATCAGTACGAATGTGATAGCTTTGTTCATGAGTATAAATGTTTTAGTGTTATTAATCTTCTATCGTAAGTTTTTATCTTGTATCTTTATGCTGATATTCTTCACGCCCATACGTCGGTCATTACGGCGCACTCGTAGCAGCCATCGTGAGAACTCTGCATACGAGAGACAACGAGGCAACATGTTTTCCTTTGCGTTGTCTATTGCCTTGTCGAATCTATTGGGGGAGAATATTACATAAATATGATTTCGCTCTTCAGGACGGCTGGCAGTAATGGTGAGTTCATCAGCCGGTATCTGGAAGGTATTTTCGGTATTCGGATCGAAAAGGATATAATCCACACCTTGTTTCAATGGAGTGCTTCCTTCTGAAGCCTGTTGATAAGGAAGTATCCGGAAAACATTGTGATCGGCATCTGCGAGATAGATTGCGGCATAGCCGCTGACAGGTGTCTTGATGCGCATGTAGAGATCATCACCGCTGATGAATTCTGTAGCCACGCAACGTGGATCTGTACCATTTCGTAGAGTTTCTACAAAAAAATCAACAGCATCGTTGCTGATAGGGCGAGCTTTACCTTTGACTTTGCATCGCACGGCAATACAACCATCTGAAGTTGGAATATTTTCATATACAGGTTCATCAATGTCTGCAATCCATTCTCCTTTTACATCTGTTATGCTCAGTGCGTCGAAATATGAAGACTCCTTTCCTGTGTCATTGGTGTCATGTTGGATTACAGATTGTGTGCTTATGGTGCCAAATGCCCTACTAAGGGCATTGTAGCGGGCACCTTGAAGTGCCTGATTACGGCATTCAAGCGGTGAATGGTGTGGATCACCATAAAAAGTGTAAGAACCACAGATGGTACGAATATCAGATGCAACGGCAAATAATCGGCAAGTAAAAAATATTATTAGAACAATGTGTTGCCAATAAAGGCTTATACGTGACAAATAGAAACTACCCCCCCCGAATTTCGACAAATCGATAATTTGGAGGGTGTTTTGCTGTCAGTGTGAAAATTCACGATGGCTGCATCGAGGGGATTGCGATATGCATTTAATGATGTTGTGGCAATTCTCATACAAAACCAAATATTTTTCGCAAATATATGGAAAATATTTTAAATCACAAAATTGTGAGTCTGGCTTTCCCCGAATTAAACTCTATGGCTTAATCGCCAGTTGGAAACTCCGACTGACGCATTGCGATCTGAGTTTTGAGATATAATTTATCCATATTGTCCTAAATTTTAGGACAATATTCAAATTTTTTTACACAAATTTTTGATAACTATATGGATAAAGTACCATACGCTAATGGTTATAGCTCGAAACTGATTTGTAATTTTCCACCTAAACCTCTTTCCACAATGTCAAAGAGAGTGCGAAGAGTTATGTTCTCCCCGTCATTTTCTATTTTGGATATATAGGTACGTTTCTTGTCTATGCGTTCTGCGAGCTGTTCTTGTGTCAGATTAAGTTGCTCGCGAGCACTCCTTATCTTAAATCCTATGCGTAACGCTTCAAGTTCGTTCTCCAACCGATCACGTTCAGGTGTGCCGATTTCACCGTAATATTTGGTTTTGATTTGATCAAGAGTCTTTATATTTTTCATTTGTTGTCGTTTTTATCGTTGAAATATTCATTCATTATTCTCACAGCGCGTATAATCTCTTTTTGAGGTGTTTTCTGTGTTTTCTTTTGAAAACCGCTAAATAATACTACGAGCTTATTGCCATCGACTCAGGTTGTAGCTGCTGTTGCTTGCAACTGCAGCTACGATTTGCCCCTATATTTGTGTCCTAAATTTTAGGACACAAATGTTGTTTTCTGTCCTAAAATTAAGGACAGGGTTTCTTTGGAGTGCCTACGGAGTGGCTGGCGAGGTAGGAGAGGAAAGCGGCGCGGTAGCTGTCGCCAACGGGGATGAAGGTGTCTTTGCCGATGATTATGCGGTTGCGTTCAATCATGTCGGCATTGTCCATGTTCACTATGTACGAACGATGAACCTGCAGGAATGATTCCGACAGTTTTTCTTTGATGGCGGCAAAAGAACTCAATGTGACAAGCGGATTGCACTGGTCTGTAAGGAATATCTGAAGGTATTCTCCATAACCTTTAACATAGCTGATATCTGAGAGATTCACGCGGATATACCTGTAATCAACTTTGATGAAGAGAGAATCGGGATGGGCTGATGTGTCAGGCAGACGCGAAAGAAAGAGATCGCGAGCCTTGTTTGCCGCCTGCTGGAAATCTACAAAACTATATGGCTTGAGAAGATAGTCTACTGCCGACACTTTATAACTGTCAACGGCATAGTCTCCATATGCAGTGGTGAAAATTACCATCGGAGGATTTGATAATGTTTTGACAAAATCCATTCCGTTCAGATCGGGCATGTTGATGTCGGTGATTATCAGATCCACCGGGTTTGATGAGATGTAATCCATCGCCTCGAAACCGTTTTCACACGCAGCGGCAACCGAAAGGAATGGCGTTTTCTCTACATAGCTTCTCAGTTTTTCAAGGGCTATCGGTTCATCGTCTATTATGAGCGTTTTCAGTTTCATTGGGTGGCACTGTTTATCGGGATGATTAAATTTACGGTATATTCTGTCTCAGACTCATTGATGGTAAGAGATGCCTTCTCCCCATATATCAGAGCGAGGCGTTGACGAATGTTACGCAGTCCTATGCCTGTGTTTTCGTGCTTGCTGTCGCCTGAATGAAGGCTGTTTACGCATCGGAATACAAGTCTGTCGCGGTCAATGGCCATTGTCACGTCCACAAACGACCTCGTGCGGTAGCTTATTCCGTGTTTGAAGGCGTTCTCTACGAACACCAACGTAAGCAGTGGAGGCACCTCTATTCCGGCAGCTTCATTGTTATCAGGGAAGGAGTATTTTATATCGACTTTGTTTTCCGGGTATCTGCGGCGCATTATGCGGAGGTAATTCTCCAGGAAGGATATTTCATTTGCCAGGGGTATGCGTGTCTGAGAGCTGTCATAGAGCATGTAACGCATAAGTTGAGACATGTCGATGACCATTGCCTGTGCTTTCCCTGGATCTATTTCTATCATGCCGTGAATATTGTTAAGCATGTTCATATAGAAATGGGGATTTATCTGCGCTTTTAGATAAGCAAGTTCGTTTTCAGCATTTGCTTTTGTGAGACTCTCCTGTTGCAGTTTGTCTTCAAATCTTTGAAAAAGCAACGCGATTGCCAAGTTAGCACCGATCACAAGCAGCGAATACGTGAAATCCAAGAGCAGAGGCATCGGCATCAAAGGTTGCGGATGATGTGGCTTTGGTCTGACATCCTCCGGCATAGAGTTGATAAAATGGCGGAAATCAGCATACTGGAATAGCCACATTGCTAATATAAGAGCTGCGGCAGCGAGGAAATAAGCCTTGATCTTGTTTTTGAGAATCAGGCGAGGGATAAGAAGGTAATTGTTGATAAAAAACAGTAGAAAGAAAGGGATAATTGTCTTCAGCATCCTTATCACAAGATGCAGGTCAAGCAACGGCAGCGACAATTCCGCTCGTCCCCGCATTATATCCAGAGTATAAATTCCCAGAGCCGTTATCCACAAGGAAAGATACACCACATTCTCCGTCCGTCTGTTTCTCATTGCATTCATGATGCTTGTCTCTTATGAATGCAAATATAAGAAAAATTCTGTCGATAGCGCAGATCTTTCAACGAACAAGGAAAAAAGGGTTATGAATTGGCACTATGTGCAATGGAAATTATTAAAAACATATTGGTGTGCCGGAATATTGTATTCTGGCACACCAACATAATTGATTTATACTTACTTACCTGATGCTTTCAGTGCGATTTGATCAGAGAATGACCTTGATTGATCTGCGGAAATTGTCATTCCATACCACAACTGCATATACTCCTCTTGCCAAGCCGGCGGTATCAACTGTGGCTTCGGAATTGCCGTGAACTGTTTTAACTGTCTGGCCATTCATGGAGACAAGGCTGACATTGAATTCTCCAGCGTTTGAGATAATTTCGAGTATATCTCCCTGACGGCTTATAACGAATTGATCCTTGTTAACGGAGATCTCATTTACTCCGCTTCCCTGTCCGAGCTCGGGATGCGAAAGGATGTATTTCAACCCCTCGAATGCATCTACATTGCCGAAGCCATAACGATACTTGGTCTGTTCGTAATATTCTTCTCCGATTGCTTTTTTGTTTTTGTCAAATGCCCCTGTTGTCTCATCCCAAGGACCACCTTTCTTAGAACCATACGGAAGCCCTTCACCTTTCATCTTAGGTTTGGCTGCGGTATTCTGGATCACCTCGTAGATATCGCGGTATTTAAGGTTCGGATTGGCTTCCAGCCAGAGTGCGCATATTCCGGCGAATGCAGGCGTAGCTTGAGAGGTTCCTTGGGTATTGAACCACCAGTAGCGTTCTCCGCCGAAGTCGGCAAAAGCTGAATTGTTATTATATTTGGATTTAGGCTCAGCTCCGTCTACCTTTACATTCGGTTCATCGTCTGTGAAATTCTTGTTGTTATTATATCTGCTTCTTGCCGATACAACATAATATCCCGGTGCGGTTATAGTTGGCAATGAACGTCCGTCCACAAGTTTTCCGTATCCGGATATGATGGCTATCCATGTGGCTGTATGCTCAATAGAACCTACGGTGCCGGAAAGTTTATAGGCGCTTTTGTGGAGTGTCCCGTAGATATTGCGGTTCACATTAGCTCCTACGGCAAAAACATTATGTGCACATGCCATGTTGTTGATCGACATGTCGGGTGTGCCGATTTCGAATTCGTTATTGTTTTCATTTACTAAATTTACGTCATCCACATCTGAAGCGAGATCGATTCGTTGTCCTTCTGTACCCTCTATTTCAATGCCGATTACAGGATCAATGTCCGTGTCGTCATACCAGAAATTGTCAGGAAGTTTCACCGTGGCGGCATAGCGGTTGTTTTGTGCCATTACTGATGAGGTTACGACGATAGCTCCTTGGAAGCAGGGACCGGCTGTTCCGATATTGCCTTCTATATACTTACCTTCGGGAGTAGGTACAGAAACCTCACCAAGTTCATGTCTGCGTTCAGAGTCAGGTGTCATGTCATCTTTATCATACGCAAAGATTTTTACCTTGAACGGTTTGTCGGTATCGCTCCAAATTTCGAGTACAGTCCCTTGTAGAGATGTCACTTTCTTGTCTTTGTCGGTAACCTTTGCCTGAAGGAGAGTGGCGACTTTTGTTTTGTCAGCGGTAAATGTTTTGCTTATCCAATTGTTTTTGGTGCCTTCATTGCCTGCCGCAATGCAGACTATGGCTTCTTTGCCTATCTCAGCGATAGCCTTTGAGAATCCATCGGTACCGTCGCATGATCCAAAATTCTGACCGAGGGAGAAATTGATTACCGCCGGTTTGTTGACGGACTTCGCATAATTGCATATTGCATTGGCAGCCGCGATTTCTGTATTGGAGTTCAAGGGACCTACACAAATCACGATGTCGCTTTCAGGAGCCATGCCGAGATATGGGATATTTGTTTCCTTACCGGTGTTGTCATAGACTGCCGGGGCGCATGTCTTTATGCGTTCGCAGCATCCTTGTGGATTTCCATTGCTGCGACCCTCGATGGAGTCCTTCTCATGATGGTCATAGTCAACGAACTGTCCTTTGCCGGTAAATGCGCCAGCCATAATGCCCAGCACATGTGTGCCGTGTGTTCCGGGATTTGCTTCGTCTTCCGTTGTGTATGCCTTGATTGCTTCAGGTGTGTCCCAGCGTTTCACTTCTTTGCCGCTTGCATCAAATTGCACTATGAGTTTTACCCTTGTCTCGGTGTAATCGGGAGCTTTATAGAAAGTGATATGGTTTGGGTCGAATCCGGTGTCAAGAATACCCACAACAACGTTGCGTCCGAGATAACCTTTGTCGAAAGGTCTTGTAGTGCCGTCCCATGGCGATTCCTTGGCAATATTCCCCTGCACTTTGGATGCGTATGTCGAAACTCTGGCATGCATCATCTGAGGTTTGGATTCTTTTGCGATTTCCAAGGTTATGACTTGCGGAAGTGAGGCGATTCTCTCAAGATCTGACACTTTTAGCGATGCCATGATCATATTTCCTATATGATTAGACACTTCTACGCCTTGTTTCGTAAGGTCTGATTGCGAAGCTCCGGGCACAAGCTGTATCATTACGGGTACAACTTCATCTGCAATCGCTGCGCGTGTCGGCTGTTGTGCCGCTTGCCGGAGCTCGGCGGTCTTTCTTAAGGCTGACAAATCAAGTTTGCTTTGGGCTGATGCCGTAAGACCAAGGGTCATGGCGGCTGTCAATCCGATTCCAGCCAGGATGTAATTAAGTTTCATAAATATTGGTATTAAGAAATGATTGGTTATTATCGTTCTTCGGGAGTAAGGATGCCATTGCCCTCATCATCATATCCCGGATTCTGTTTGAGAAGATTGTTTGCGGAAAGTGCGTTATGGGGTATGGGATAGCGATTGAGATCCTCGTTATGAGAGGGGACGTGATCCCACCATGGCTCATGCACGAAATACCCCATTCTTATGAGATCAGTGCGTCTGCGACCTTCTCCAAGAAATTCAATCATCCATTCATCTGCCATACGGTACATATCCATGGTGTCGGGAGCCGGATTTCCATCGCGAACCTCAAAATATCTTGACCTGACTTTGTTGATCAATGCAGCTGCCTCTTTGGGCTGTCCCGCGCGCAGACGGCATTCAGCCAGCATGTAATATACTTCTGCGAGCCGTATGCCGGGGAAATCAGCATTCCAGGTGAGTGTCTTTTCTGCATCGTTGGGTATCGGGAACTTCACAAGTCGGATGCCGCAACTTTCATCCACAGCAAGAATTGTTGACGGCGTGTTTTCATCCGGATTCGGATATTTGGTATACTGATACATCTGGTCAATAAGATTCACCTGCTTGCCCAGGTCTTCTTTGTTGCCCATTACTGGATCTCCGTTCGGTCCGGCAAGCGGACCGGCGAGAAACATACCTGCATATTTCTTATTCCCTTTATATCTATAGTTCTCTTTGCGGAGGTCTTTGCGGTGAAGTTTGCCGTAAGGACCCCCAAGCTTTATCTCTGGATTTACCATTGTATATAGTTTGCCCATAGGGTTCTTGGACGGAGCGAGACAGAATCCGTTTTGCCCTGCTGCGACATATGTATTGTCGAAATAGACGCGGCAGTTTTTGGGCATCGAACGCTGCCACCACCATGAGAACTGACCATATTTGGGATGATTGTATTCTGAAGGTGCGGTCCATATCATTTCCGGTGACTTGTCGTTGTCAAATCCGAAAATGCCATGCCAGTCCGGGTCTATGTCATAGGGCCCGTAAACTCCGTTTATGATATCTCGGCATAAAGTCTCGGCTTCCGTAAAATGTTCTTCTCCGATATAAGGAACGGCATTGAAATATAATTCAGCCAGCATTGTGGCGGCAGCTCCCTTTGTCAGGAAGCCGTCTTGTGCTTCTCCTGCTTCTTTTTTGGGTAGTTTCTCTATGCCTTCCTTAAATAAATTCTCGATGAATCTGAAGGTCTCAAGCGCGGTGGCGCGAGCTCGTATGCCATGATCATTGCCTATGTATAATGGAAGCCCTCCGAAATAGTCAAGTCCACGCATGTAGAACCATCCGAGGAGTGTATGAAGCTGAGCCACTTTCTGTTCTTTATATTTATCATCGAGTCCGAGTTTGCCAAGGTCTATGCGGTCAAGGAACGACAACGCTTCATTGGTTCTTGATACTCCCTGCATGACTCCGTTGTAGGTAGACCGGATGATACTCTCGTTGGTGGTCCACTGATGATAATGCATTCTTGCGTAGTTGCCTCCGTCATACCAGTCTCCTGAAGTTTTTGTCGGACATATCATTTCATCGGTAGAGTATTCCTGGGCATACCATCTTTCATTTATCAGGAATACCGTGCGGTCTACGAAGGCACATGCCACAAGGGCATCCACTTTTTCTGGTGTAGTGGCGAAAATTTCCGGAGTGGTGGTCGTATAATTCTCCTCATCCATGTTGCACGCCTGCATCATGCAGCCTGCAAGTGCCAATATTGAAATATATCTTATAGTTTTCATTTTTTTGTATTTGACTGCGGTTAGAAATTCATCTGTATCCCGAATGTGAAGCGTGCTGCCATTGGATAACCGATGTTGGGAAGTTCTGTACCCGGGAAAAGTCCGGTGGCTGTTACCTCGGGGTTGTATCCACTATAATTTGTCCAGCATGCCACATCGCGTGCCGTGAAATAGAATCGTAGCGATTGGAGATAGTCTTTTGTCCATTTCTGCATCGGCAGTGTATATCCAAGTGTTATGGCATCTATTTTCAGGAATGAGCCGTCTTCAAGGAAATAATCGGTCAGGACATGGTCTCCGTCTTTTATTTCCTTATGGTCGTAATACCAGTCGCGCAATACGTTGGTTCCTGTTTTTGTCCGGATTCCGTTATACATTGCATTGGCATTATAGATGTCGAAGTCAAGCCAAGAGTGGAACTGAAGGCTCAGGTCGAAATGTCGGTAGGAGAATGAATGATCCATCGATAGCATGCATTTTGGAATTGCATTCCCCTTGAAAACTCTGTTTTCAGCTTTCAGATAGGTGGAGTTGGCAGGAACAATATTATTGTCTTTGTCATAGATCATCCATTTCCCTTCGTCCGACAGACCGGCGAAGCGATAGAGCCAGTATTGACCGATGTTTGACTGCGCAGAGATGCGCATCACGCTTCCCGGGCTTCCCGGAGCGGGCAGTGCGGAAGAATCCATATATGATCCCTCATCGCCGAGACGAGATATCTTGGATTTATTTCCTGACAGACGTAACGCAGTGTTCCATTTGAATCCATGTGTCTGTAGGATGGTTCCCCCGAGCTCAAGTTCCCAACCGGTGTTGGAGAGAGCTCCAATGTTTTTGTAACAATGGTCGTACATATAGTCAGGAAGAGGAACAAGTGCAGAATATACCAGATCATTTACCTTGCGCCTGTACCAGTCGAATCGTCCCCAAAGACGACCATTGAAAAGAGAGAAATCCAATCCTGCGTTGAATTCGGTCTTTTCTTCCCATTTTATGCTCTGGTTGAAGCTGGCGCCTGTGCCGTATGCATGAATCCATTCACCGTTTACGGGGAAATCACCGTAATATCCTACTACCGGAGTGTAAATGCCGGCTGGAATACCGTTATTTCCAGTTACGCCATAGCCCAGACGTATCTTAAGGTCATTTAACCATGTTACATCTTTAAGCCAGGATTCTCGGTTTATGCGCCATCCTCCGGAGACAGCCCAGAAGTTACCGAACCGATGTTCAGGACCGAATTTTGAGGATCCTTCACGTCGGAATGATGCCATGAAGAGATATTTGTCGTCATATGAATAATTCACCCTTCCGAAAAATGCAATGAGTCTTTGTCTGGTATCTTTTGATGATGCCATTGAAGCGAGGCCTTCTTTAAGATCTCCCCCTTCCCCGATGTTCCATGGTCCGATACCTTCCACCGTGAAGTCTGAATTGGAAGCTTCAAAAGAGTCGCCATGGTTCTCGTTGAAACTCCATCCGGCAACGGCATCAAGATGATGGCGGTCAAAGAAGTCGAGTTTATATGAAGCATAGGCTTCATACGAGTTGTATCTGTCGCGACCGAATGACTGCGAGCCTTTGCCGTTCTTGCTGGTGTCGCGCATTGACCGGTGCAACGGATCCCACCATAGCCATGTGCGGCTCTCCCGCAGGTCAATGTTGGCGGTGCCTATCAGGTCAAGTCCTTTTATTACATGATATTTTAAGGTGCCAATACCTGTTATCCACTGGTCGGTGGTGCGTCCGTCGCGATACATTATATCGGCTACAGGACTTGTGTTGGTGCCCGTAAGGCCATAGTTGTCGACATTATACTGACCGGGGTTGTCAGGATCCATCAGCGGAATTGTGGGGTTTGCCTGCATTGCGGTGTATAATCCTGAATTGCTTCCGAAATTCTCACGGGTGGATCTCCTTACCTGCATGCGGATGTTGAGTTCAAGATGCTTTTTGAAGAGATTGAAATTGGCATTTATACGTCCCGAATAGTCGGTACGGGAGTTTTTCTTGATTATGCCATTGTCATCGCCATACATCAGAGACGCATATACATTTGCCTTATCGCTTCCTCCTGTAAGTGTCAGAGTATGCTTGTGGGAGAATGCGTTGTCATTGATCATTTCGTCATACCAGTTGGTGGCATAGCCATAATTTGCTCCGTATCCGTTGTCTACGAATTCGGTTATATATTCCTCCGCAGTTAGCATTTCCGGACGCTTGCGCAGATGATCAATCGAAAACTCATTGGTAAACGTAGCTTTTACGCGTCCGCTTTTACCATTGTGGGTTGTGACTATGATTACGCCGCCAGCAGCTCGCGTGCCGTAAATAGCACCTGCCGAAGCATCTTTCAGAACGTCTATTGATTCGATGTCTTCCTGGTTTATGGAGCGCAGGTCTCCTCCGGGAATTCCATCAATCACGATGAGCGGACCGGAACTTCCCTTTACAGAAGCCACGCCTCGAAGCTGGAAGACGGGCACTCCGTTAGGGTTGTTGGTGCAATCTATGACAAGTCCGGGAATTTTGCTTTTTATTGCCGTAGCGATAGTGGATCCACCGACACCTTGCAGAAGATCCTCTCCTTTTACCGTAGAGATGGCGGTAGTGACTCGTTTGCGCTCTGTGGCTCCGTATCCGATTACGACCAGTTCGTTAAGATTAGATGCCGAAGGTGAGAGGGAAAGGTTTATCGGTGAGAAATTCTTTACCTTTACCTGAGTCTGGTCATAGCCGAAGTAGGTAACGTTGAGCTTGTCACCTTTTTTGACATTGTTTAGGTGAAATTCGCCATCGGCATTTGTAACGGCAACATTGTTTGTGCCGCTTACAGCCACTGTCGCTCCTATGGCGGGCTCTCCGTTTTCATCCAGTATCTTGCCGCTAATGTCGGATGTCTCTATGGCCTTGGAATTGGCTTCTTTCACTTGGGTTGAGATCGCTATGATCTCACTTGACATCATATAATAAGTGAGGCCTGTTTTTGCCAAGACTCTGTCAAGTATTGAAGACACGCTGGTGTTTGTGACGCGTAGAGTGATGTGCTGAACGCGCGAAATGTCCGCACTATTGTATGAGAAATGATAATTTGTCTTTTTCTCAATCGTTTTCAACAGACTTTTAAGAGTGGCATCATGAATGTCGATGTTCACTTTCGCATCTTGAGCCATCGCTGTCATTGCCGACATTGATATGCACAAGATGCATAGGATATGCAAAAGCACGTTTTTCAATCGGTTCATAAGGTTAAGAGTTAATCTGATTTATTGTGGATGCGTTTATGTAAGTTAGGACGCATACGGGAATAAAAGTACTATCCCCCGAGATATGTTGTTAAACATGTCGCGGGGGATAAGTACATTTTTTATTGGAGTGTTAGTCTTCTATTTTTAGTTTTATGTGGAATATACGTTCTATTTCCTCAATGGAGAGCTGTAGGTTGTCAGTGGGGATCATGCCTGTAAAAAGCTCTTGGTCAACCATATTTTCTGATGAGCCGGATATGGTTATCTTTTTACCATAATATTTCCCTATGGTTGTCAGAACTTTTGCCAGACTTTCATCATTGAAAAAGAGTTTCTTCTGGTGCCACGCAAGTATGTTTTCGTTTTCTCCGGTTTTTTCAATGGTAATGTCTCCACTTGCGTAATTTAACACTGCTTTTTGACCCGGAGTGACAGAAACGTATTTATTATCCTTTATTGAATGAAGGCTTACAAGCCCGCTTTCCAGATATAGGGTGGCATCCGGTTCGTCAGGCACAACCTTAAGGTTAAAGACGGTGCCTTTCACAGTTACCGTCAATCCCTTCGCCTTGACTTCAAATGGATGGGATTGGTCTTTTGCAATATTGAATAATGCCTCACCGCTGAGTTCTACATTTCTGTCTCCGCGAGCGAATGCGTCAGCATCATAAACCAGTGAAGAGGATCCGTTAAGGAAAATTTTGCTTCCATCGGGAAGAGACACATTTGCCCTTTCTCCTTTTTCTGTAGCGACAGCCATCAGCGAAGGTTCTGATCCGGAATGGATATAATAATAAAAAGTGGCGATCATGAAAAATGGCAACAGAATGGCAGCCACATTGCGCAGGACGTTCCATAAAGGTTTTTTGTCGTGTCTGTTGTTTCTTAAATCCAGAGCCGCGTGGATCTCTTCGAGGATATTCTCTTTTTGCGCTTCGCAATCGGCATCGGTTTTGTAATTGTAACTTTCCCAATCTTCTGTAAGCGCGTTATTAAATTCTTCGGGTGATGCTGTTTCTAACATACTGCGGAGACGTTGCATGTCTTCGCAGTTTAGAGAATTTTCCCGATATCTTCTGATAAGGTCTTTCATTTCTGGCATATGTTGAAAATATTGGAGAGGTTCAATCTGATGATAGGATTATAGAAATCAATAAGATCATAAATTGTCTTGAATCGAGATGACTGCGAATCTTTTTCAATGCGGTGACAAGTTGGTTTTTAACTGTTTGAACGCTTATGTTGAAAAGATTTGCAATATCCTGATTAGACATATTTGCGAATTTCGACAACCGTACGATACGTTGCTGCATGGGAGGAAGAGATGAAATTCCCTTTTCCACAGCCATGACAAACTCTTTATATTCCACCATACAGTAGTCTTCACTGCCAAGTGTGTCGCAATAATCGAGATAATCTTCGAAATGGGGAGAATAGATATTGCTGCGGAAGGCACTTATAAGCTTGTTGTGGGCTATACTGAAAAGATAGTTGCCGACAGATTCGGTAGTGTTGATGTCTTCACGTGTGAGCCAAAGCTTGATGAATACTTCCTGCACAATATCCTCCGTGTCTTTCCTCGATTTGGTGAAACTAAGGCAATAGCCGTAGATGCGCCGATAATAGAGATTGTATAGCTGGTCGAACGCTTCGACGGATCCCTCCCGAAGACGTGCGATAAGGTCAGCTTCTGACGGTATTTCTTTTTTGAAGTCCATATCGCGAATTTACAAAAAATCCGTGAATCTGGAAACATCATGGTTTTTTATCGGAATCCGCATTGCTGTCTAATTTTTTAAGGAACCAAGAGCGTGCTTTATCACTCATTTCCTGATTGTTTGCGATTTCAGTGATGCGAGAGAATCTTTCTCGGAACTGGTCGATAAGTTCAGTGTTGCGTTCCGGGAAATACTCTAACGCCTCATAAATGGTCGCCATTGAGCCGAATTCTTCATTAACCCTAAGTCTTGCATATTTGTTTTTTAATTCCCCGAACGTTTCCACGTATCTTTTCATATTGCCTATGGTGCCGTCGGCTATAACATGATTGTCAGGGAATTCCACCACAATATTTCTTTGCAGGTTGCAATTCTTTTCAGGAATGCGGATGGCAACCTCAAGACGTTCAGGAATATATTCATAAGATGATTCAGTGCCATCGACAGTAACTTTTAACGGACGAATTGTAGCGGGAATTCTTAACTCGAAAATTCGGCTTGATGGAATTCCATCGTATTCACCTTTGCGGGGTGATATGGTGAAAGATAGTACGTGCCCGTCGTTCCGGCTTTCTACTTCTGTGAAGGCATGTCTGTTGTCATATTCCTGATCATTCCCGTTGTCTTCGTAAAGATTGAACCTGCCGTTGCCTCCGGGATACACGATAAACGCAATGGGAGCGTCGTTGCGGTTAAGAGAACTTTCATCTTCTGCATGAATGGGAATCACAGATCCTGCCTTGATGTAGACGGGAACTTCCGTAAGATTGAACCTGCGATGATAGATTTTGCCTCCTGGCAGCAGAGTGCCCGTAGCTCTTTCATACCATTCTCCTTGCGGAAGCCATATTTCCACTTCTGAATATCCGTTGGTTCCTGGAGCGGTTATGGGACGGACAATCATGTTGTCGCCGAACATATACTGGTTCTTTATCGTATATGCCTGCTCCTCATCAGGATAGTCATAATACATCGGTCGGCATAAAGACACTGATGTGTCGTGACTTTTGCGTGCCATAGTGTAAATATAAGGCACGAGATGGTAACGTTCGCGGATTGCATCGCGGATTGCATTCATTGTGGCTACATCATGGTTCCACGGCTCTTTGATGAGTTTCGCGTTTTTATTGGAATGAGTGCGCATTATTGGCGCGAATGTACCGAATTGCATCGATCGAACGTAGAGCTCCGTATCGGTGACAGTGTCTCCTGCTGCCATGTAGTGGCCTCCGAGGTCATGGCTCCAGAATCCATAACATACGTTCGATGCTTTTGAAGTGAAGTCCGGCAGAAAATCGAGAGATTTCCATGTCGCATAATTGTCGCCTGAAAAGCCGATCTGATAGCGGTGGTTGCCGAGACCGCCCCAACGATGATAGATGAGCGGGCGTTTTTTACTCTCTCTTTCCATTTTTGTGAAAAACGTGTAATTGAGCCACCAGGTATTGCTGAGACTATCTATTTTAGAATCGTATGGATCCTGTTGCCAGTCAAGCCACCAGAACGTTACGCCATCATCTGACATCGGGTTTAGGATATGCCGGAACACGCTGTTGATAAAACGTTTGTCGGAAGATACCCATTTCACGTCTTTCCCCGTAGCGGGATTGATGCCGTTCTCCCTCGCTATCTCCGGATATGTAGACTCGAATTTTTTGATGCCAGAAGCAGGATGAAGGTTCATCGTCACTTTAAGGTTCTTGTCTCGAAGATTGTTTAGAAATCTTTTATGGTCGGGGAATAGCCAGTCGTTCCAGGTCCATCCGGTCCATCCACCATGTGCTTCATCTGTATAATGCCAGTCCATATCTATTACCAACACCTCGAGAGGGATGCGGTAATCTTCGAAATTCTTTATAAGTTGTTTGAATTCATGTTCAGAATATGCCCACCATCTCGACCACCAGTATCCGAATGCATATCGTGGAGGCAGAGGAATCTTGCCTGATATGGTAGAGAAATCCATTAGAGCGGATTTATAGTCGTTTCCATATGCCATGAAATACCAGTCTTGTGAGCCTTTCTTTGTTTTCCGTGTTTTGACCCATTCCATCTGGTGGTCATTATCAAAGAGAAAATTTCTGGAGTCATCTATTAGGGTCCATCCATCTCGTGCAAGAAGTCCATTATCAAGATGTGCCGGCACGGGATGGCGTTTGCCGTCGTCGCCTTTTTTCATTATGTCTGATCCGTCCCATTGATCAAGAGTGCGAGTAGTGCCGAGAAGGTTCTGCTTCTGTTCCATACCCGGATGCCATTTGAAAGGTTTCATTCTCCCGGCTGATTCTATGGAAAGATTATCGCTGGTGAATGCACCCGAGTTTTTTAAGTAACGAAGTGTCATTTTCGGTGTAGAGACAACGATTGTTTTACCCTCCGTGTTGATTTGGGCTGAAGACTTCGGATATCGGCGGCAAACAGCCAGAAACGATTTATCGTCTATGAATTTCCCGTTTGGAGAATACTCCATGCGTATCAGTCCGTCGGTTACGACAGTGAAACGGACATGTTTGTCTTGATAAACCACACCGTCCGTCAGCGTGTTTTCATTCCCGAGAGAAGGAAGGGAGAATAAGATAATTGTCAAGCCTGCGAGAAGCTTGCGGATGGATAGAGCTTTCATGTGCGTCATGTTAGATAAGTCCAATTTTGGGTCTGTTTATTCTAAGACGCGTAAATACACCGGGTGTACTAAAGACATATATATGTTATAGAACACCTGAGCGGCAAGAGACAATTCTTCCATAGTCGTACTTACGTCTGTTATGCGCCAAATCCAGCGATAATAGTTCAAACTACGACTATTTTAGTCAGATGATATTCCCATGCTTGCAACGTGAAATATGCAGCAAGCATGGGAATATCAAAATAGTATTTATAATTGAATATAGGAAGTGTTAGGAAGGGAATTGACTGGTTTTTAATTATTGCGGAAAATGCGTTTTACAGCTTTACTTCCTTTGCGCACAATGTAAATTCCATTACTTGGTTTAGCTACGCGTATATCTGTAAGTGTATAGTATTCCTCGGGGGAATTGGCATCGTCTTTATCTAAGTCTCCAAAGAAAACTTCATTCACTCCCGAAGTAGTTACAGCTGCAGCATCTTGGAGATACTCTTTGATGTCGAGATTTTGCGGACGATTGAATACCTTATGGTATACGCGCCCGTGTTCATCCTTAACTGTAATATTTACAGGAGCATCGGCGGTATTTGCCTGCACCCAGAAAAGATGTCCTGTCTTTCCTGGATTCTTGCCTGAAGGCCATCTTTTGCATCCATCTGAAATCATGACTAATGGATCGTAGCCACTCAGTCTGTCGGCTTGAAGTTTAACACCATTTTCTTCTACATCTATTTCCCAGTTTTTATTGTAATTAAATACATTGATTAATATTCGGTTAGGCTGTTTGGGAGTACCGTCCTCATTATAGTTGTCACTACCATAACCATATTTGTTTGCCCAAGTATCAACCTCTTCGGGTTTAGAATATTGTGGTGCATATTTCTTCCCAGTAATATGGCATTTATTGAGATCATAGGCGCGGAATTGATAATCGCGAGAGTATTTGATTGCTTTATAAAAAATCTCTATGTCATCTCCCTTGTTCTCAAGGACACGGTATGCAGCATAACTGCCATCACCGGCAATCATATTACCTTTAAATACTTTTCCTGTATGATATAGACTACCGTTGACAGATGGACCATTGTATTCGGTCACTTGATCTTTGCTTGATGTAAAACAAATATGACCATGACCTGTAAATAACTTAATGGTCTTGAAACGCTTTATATTGTTATAAAGAAATGAACCATAACCCTTAGTAAATTTTATTGTATTCTCAACGTTGGGTTCGTTGCATTGCGGATGCGTGAGCAAAGCCGTATGCATACATATAGCGAGAGGTGTGTCGTTTGAAACATTTTCAACTTCCTTCTTAATCCAGGAAAGTTGATCATCATCTATATTTGGAGAAAATGCACCATCAAAATTAGTGTTTGTCCAGAACATATTGTCAAGTACGAGGTAATGGATTCCATTTGAATTGAAGGAATAATATGTGGGTCCCCAGTATTGTCTGTAGAGTGCAGCGCCTTCCCAGTCGCCTGCAACCTTGATGTCATAGTCGTGATTACCGATGCAATTATACATATGTGTCGGTTTAAGATATTCAAGACGTCTTTTAGTCTGCGGGATGCCGAATGAGTGTGTTGCCCAGAAAGTATTCCAAGACTGATCGCCAAGATTTACTATTATTACGCGCTTGCCTGCAGTTTCATAATCCTCAATTAAATTGTTAATATCAGGGACAGTATAATCTTCATACTGACTAAGATCGGAGTTTATATTAGCAATTTGAATGTCTGGGAGAAAGAATGTCACCTCTGGCTTTCCATCATCTTCAATAAGTTCGAAGTCGAATTGCTCAACGATTGACAAATCATCAGGATTTTGAATTTTCCTATAGAAATCAGGATAAATTTTTTCTTTAGTTTTGAATCTATATCCAGGAGGATTACAAATCAGAATAAAATCTTTTGATTTTTGTGACTTCAGATAGTAATGACCATTCTCGTCTGTTCTTGTGACATTAAGACCATCAGAGACAGTTACACCTTCTACTGGATTTGAACCGCAATATACCACACCTTTAATGTTCATGCCGTCTTTATCCGGTAAATTCATTTCAACGGCTGCATATGCATTGTTAATAGCGAATACTGCCATTACTAAAATTATTGTACTTATTCTCATAGAGTTACTATTTATTAATAAACATAAAATTATATTCCTATTCATTGTAAAATAGAAAGCAATCCGTAGAACGGAGCATTGGTGATATTCTCAGCCTGGGCGATGACCTTCAGGTCAGGCACATCGCGGAGGCATTCACGCAGAGCCGGGGCGAAGAGTTCGAAAGACTTCGAGATCTGGCCGCCGCAGAGCAGACACTCTATCCCGTACTGCGTGAGGATGGGCGCGAGCGTGCCGCCGAGTATCCTGCCGGCTCTGTCGAACGCACCGCGCGCAGCCTCCTCCCCGTCGAAAGCCCTCGACGCAATCTCAGCCACCGTGATCTCCCCGTCCGCGCATCCCGACAGCTCCCTGTAGAGCCTCGTGATGCCCCGCTTCGACACGTAGTCCTCAAGGATCCCGTCGCCGTAAGGCATGCGGAAGAT